>NZ_JBFUDK010000004.1:0-457834 GCF_056404755.1 Sphingomonas sp. P2_B6 | reverse complement strand
CCCGGACGACCCGGATCGCGCAGCGCCTGCTCCCCGCCCGCCCGCACCGCATTGCGCCACCGGTACAGCAGATTATCCCTGATCCCCAACTCGAGCGACAAGGCTGACACCCGCTCGCCCGACTCAATCCGACCCAAAACCCACAGCTTGAACCCCCGGTCGTGCCGTCGTCGATGGTCCTTCGACATTCTTGCCCTCCATCCAGAGAGCTCTCTCTTATTTCATGTCTCAGTCTAGGGGGTCATTCCAGGGCGCGGGCGCGCGATAACAGGGTGACTGTGTCGATGCCGAAACTGAGAAAGAGCCGGGTGGTGCGACGAGAAGCGCCACGCCCGACGAGGATCTGCCACAAGAAACCGGCACATTGAATCGAGGCGCGATATCGACCTCGATCGACCCGTGCGGTTACTCCTCGGTGCGCACCAGCACTGCTTCGCCGATCAGGAAGAACAGGAGGAACGGCGCCCAGGCGGCGAGAAAGGGCGGGTAGGCGCCCAGATTGCCCATCGCGAGGGCGAAATTGTCGGCCACGAAATAGGTGAAGCCGAGCATCATGCCGATGACGGCACGAAGGAACAGCTTGCCCGACCGCGCGAGGCCGAACGCCGCCACCGCGCCGAGCAGCGGCATCAGCACTGAAGACAATGGCCCGGAAAGCTTGTGCCACAACGAACCCTCGAGCGCCTTGGTCGGACGACCGGCATCGGACAGGTCCGATATCGCCGAACTCAGTGCGCTGAACGACAGTCCGTCGGGATCGACCGTCGACAAGGTGAACTGATCGGGGCGCACCCCTTTTGCGACGGTGATCGTGCCAAGCGCCGTCTTCTTGCCGCTCTTCACGTCGAAACGGCTCGCGGAGTCGATCTGCCAGGCGTCGCCAGCGCGCTTGCCGGTCGGGGCGCTGATGATGCCGATCAGGTTGCCGCCCTGGCGATCATATAAAGTGATGTTGGCAAGCGTAGCCGCGTTGCCCCGCCCCCGGATCTGACCGACCTCGATAAGATCGTCGCCGTCACGCACCCAGACGTTCGAGCGGTCGCCGCGGTCAATCGGCACGGGTGCATATTCCGCCTTCTGCCACTGATCGAGCGTGCCCGTCGCTCGGGCGACGATTCGGTCGTTGAAGGTGAAGGAAATGAGGGCCACGCCCAGGCTGGCGACGATCAGCGGCGCCAGCACCTGATGCGCCGACAGGCCCGATGCCTTGAGCGCGACGATCTCGCTGTTCTGGTTCAGCGTCGTGAGGGTGATGATCGTGCCGAGCAGCACCGAGAAGGGCAGGAAGCGCGCGATGATCTCCGGCGTGCGCAGGCTGACATAGCGCCAGATCTCCGCATCGCCATTGCCGGCATAGGCGAGGATTCGTCCCGACTCACTGAGCAGATCAAGCGACTGAAGCACGAGCACCAGGGCGGCGAGGATCGCGAAGGTGCGCACCAGGAACATGCGGCCCATGTACAGCGACACGGTGCGCGAGGGAAAAAGCTGCAACGCGATCATGTCGTAGCCGCCTCTTCCTCTTGAGTCTTGGGTCTGGCGCCGGGCAGCCAGCGACCGACCAGCTTGCCGGCCTTGGAGAAGACGCGTTCGAGCGCGCCGATCGGCTGACCGCCGGGCACATAGGCGATGGTATAGTACATCCAGAAAATCAGCGCCGCGAAGATGATGAAGGGTCCCCACAGGGCAATCAGCGGGTCGACCTTGCCCATCCCGCCAACGTCCCGGGCATATTCGTTCACCTTGTGATAGGTGACGAGCATCACGATCGACAGGAAGACGCCCAGCGCGGACGTCGATCTCTTGGGCGGCACGCCAAGCGACAGCGCCAGAAGCGGCAGCAGGAACATCGTCGCCACTTCCACCACGCGGAAATGGAAGGCGGCACGGCTGGTATCGCGCAATTCCTCGGGCGCGGCACGATTGCCGCCGATCCGCGCCAGTTCGGGCAGGGTCAGCTCGTTCCTGCCCTCCCGATTCCGGAAATTCTCGTATTTTGGCAGTGCGATCGGCAGGTCGTGAAGGCTGAAGGTGAGCACGCGCGGTGTCGCGACACCCGGTTCGTTGCGCACCAGCGTACCGTTGGTCAGGCGGAAGACGATCTCGTCGGGATTGTCCGTCGCGAAGAACTGTCCGTGATCCGCCGTCACCGCATAGTCGCCGCCCTTCTTGTCGACCATGTGCACGAAGATGCCCGACAGCTTGCGACCCTGTTCGCGGCTCTGCTCGATGCGGATCGTCATCTTGTCGCCGAAATGCGTGAATTCGCCGACCTTGATCGACGCCCCCAGGGCGCCGGTGCGCAGCTCGAAGCGCAGCTTCTCATAGGCGTAGCGCGCATCCGGCTGCACGAAGCCGACGATCGCCAAATTCACGATGGCAAGCCCGATCGTGTACATGAAAGGCACCCGCAAGAGGCGCGTATAGCTCATGCCCACGGCGCGGAGCACGTCGAGTTCGGAGGTGGTGGCAAGCTTGCGAAAGGCGAGCAGGATGCCGAGCATCAGGCCGATCGGAATGCCGAGCCCCAGATATTCCGGCAGGAGATTGGCCAGCATCTTCCACACGACGGCGACCGGTCCGCCCTCGGTAGCGACGAAATCGAAGAGCTTCAGCATGCGATCGAGTACCAGCAGCATCGCGGAGATGATGAGGGTCGAAAACAGCGGCACCGCGATCAGCCGGGCCATGTAGCGGTCAATGGACTTCATGGAGCTAGCGGCGACGGCCTTTGCGAGAGGGCAGGGTAAACACGCCCGGTCGGGCGGCTATATCGGGGGAGGGGCGCGGCGTCAGCTACCAAATCACTCTGCGGCGATACTGGTGGATTCGATGCCGCGCGGCGCGGCCACCGCCGCGGCGATCGCGCGCTCGAGCCCGGAGATGGTGAACGGCTTGCGCAGCACATGCTGGCCGCCAAACGCCGCTTCGCTCGCCTCGCCGGCAAAGCCGGTGACGTAGAGGACCGCGACATGGGCATAATCGTCGGCCAGCGACGCGATCAGTTCGGGGCCGGTCTGCGTCGGCATCAGCACATCAGTGACGATCAGGTCGATGCTGCCCATCCGGTCGAGCAGGGCCCGCGCGAGCAGGGGATCGTCGCAGGCGAGCGGACGGTGGCCCAGTTCGGCCAGCGCGGCCATGGTCGCGCCGAGCACGCGCGGGTCGTCCTCGACGACCAATATGTCCAGCGATGCCGCCGCCGCGACATCGACCAGCTCCTCGCGCTGCGCCTCGACGATGGCGGCGCCGATATGGCGCGGCAGATAGAGCGTGACGGTCGTGCCCTGGCCGGGTTCGGACGCGATGCCGATCTCTCCATCGGCCTGGCGGACAAAGGCGAAGATCTGGCTGAGGCCGAGGCCGGTGCCCTTGCCGACGGGCTTGGTGGTGAAGAAGGGCTCGAAAACCCGCTCCAGCACCTCGGGCGACATGCCGCAGCCGGAATCGGTCACCGCGATCGTCACATAGTCGCCGGCCGGGCAGGTGCCGACCTGCTCGGCGGCGAGCACAGTGCGGGCGGTGGTGATGGTCAGCCGGCCCCGGCCCTCCATGGCGTCGCGCGCATTGACTGCCAGGTTCAAAAGGACATTTTCGAGCTGGTAGCGATCAGCCCGAATCTGCCAGCCATCGCCGGCGTCATGGGTAGTCACGGTAATGGCGTCGCCCAGCGTCCGGTCGAGCAGGTCGGACATGCCCGCGACGAGCGGACCAGGCTCGATCGGTTCGACTTTCAGCGCTTCCTCGCGCGAGAAGGCAAGCAGGCGCCGGGTCAGCGCGGCGGCGCGGTTGGCGCCTTCCATGGCATTGTCGATATGGCGCCTGACCTGGACATCATCGGCGACATTGCGGCGCGCCAGTTCGAGTCCGCCGAGAACGACTGCCAGCATATTGTTGAAATCATGAGCGATGCCGCCGGTAAGCTGGCCGACCGCCTCCATCTTCTGGACCTGGCGGAGCCGCGCTTCCTTTTCGAGCAATTGGGCCGTCGCCTTGGCGACCGCCTCCTCCAGATCCTCTGCGCGCTCGCGTTCCGTCTCGGCTTCGGCATTGGCGATGGCGCGTTCGCCCAGCGCACGCACCGTCATCCAGCCCAGCACGATCGCGCCGAGCACGATGAGGATGCCGAACCCGCCCAGCACCCGGGCGACGCGGGTCGATTGGGCGACTGAACGCAACGCCTCGCCCGTGCGCGCGTCCAGCACGGTGCGCTCGCGGTCGATGATCTGATCGAGCAGGCTGTTGATCTGGCCCAGCGAGGCCGCCTCGCGTGCCTGGTAATAGCGCGCCAGCGCCTGGTCGTTCTTGTGATAATTGGTGCTGAGCGCGATCAGCGCCAATTCCCGCCCACGCACCTTATACGCCTGCTGCAGACCATCAGTCAGCTTCTGCTGATCGGGGTTGTCGCCGGTCACCCGATCCAGCTTGGCGATCTGCCCGCCCGCGACGCGCCATTCGTCGTAAAAGCGGCGGCCGAGCGACTTGTCGCCGCTGATGACGTAGCGGCCGAGCGACGCTTCCGCCCCTGAAATGGTGCCCGACAGCGTGCGCGCCAGAATCATCACTTCGAAGCTGTGAGTCTGCAGGCGCAGCGCCCGGTCGCGCTGGCCATTGGCACTGTTGAGCGTCAGCATCAGGGCGACAAGCACCAACGCACCCAGCAGCCCCATCACGACAAGCATGATGACCCGCCAGGCGCCTCCAGGCTCCTCGGGAGCCACGGCGTCGCCTTCGTTCCCGCTCATTGGCCGCGATTCTACCCGCAAGCGCGACTCCTGAAAAGCCGCCGCATTTTCGGCTCAGCTTATCGCGCCGGTGGCCTGTCCCGCGGACCTGAACATCCCGATGATCGTTTCGATCTGTTCGGCGCTGTGTTCGGCGCAGACCGAGCAGCGCAGCAGATAGGTGCCGGCGGGCGTCGCGGGGGGACGCGCCATGTTCACATAGAGCCCGCCTTCGAGCAGCGCCTGCCACATCGCGACTGCCTGGGTCTGATCCTCCAGGATCACCGCGACGATCGCCGATTCCGGCGTGGCGGTGCCGAGCCTGAAGCCCATTTCGGTCAGGCCCCCGTGCAGCCGCTTGCTGTTCTCCCACAGGTGCGCGCGCTTGTTATGGGCGTGCATCAGCTTGCGGATCGAGGTCGCGGCGGTCGCGACGACCGAGGGGGGGAGCGAGGCGGTGAAGATATAGGGGCGGCTGACGAAGCGCATGATCTCGAACTTCGGATGGTTCGAGACGCAGAAGCCGCCGACTGTGCCGACCGACTTGGAGAAGGTGCCGACGACGAAATCGACCTGGTCCTCAAGGCCCTGGTCCTCATAGACGCCGCGCCCATTGGGGCCGAAAAAGCCCATCGAATGCGCTTCGTCGACCAGCACCATGGCGCCGTGCTTTTTCGAGACGGCGACCATTTCCTTGAGCGGGGCGATGTCGCCCATCATCGAATAAACGCCTTCTAGCACCACCAGCTTGCCCGGCTCCGGCGGCAGGCGGCCGAGGCGCTTGTCAAGATCCTCGACGGAATTGTGGCGGAAACGCACGATCTCGGCATTGCCCATGGCGCAGCCGTCATAGATCGAGGCGTGGCTGTCGGCGTCGAGGATGATGTACTCGCCCTTGCCGGCCAGCGCGGAGATCATGCCGAGATTGGCCTGATAGCCGGTCGAGAAGACGATCGCGCCGGTGGTGCCGTAGAATTCGCGCAGCGCCGCCTCGACATCGGCATGGTCGCGGAAGGTGCCGTTGAACACGCGGCTGCCATTGGTGCCCGAGCCATATTGGTCGAGCGCGTCCTTGCCGGCCTGGATGACGTCGGGATCGAACGTCATGCCCATATAATTATAGGTGCCGAGCAGGATCGTCTCCTTGCCCTTGATGATCGCGACGGTCGGCGACTTCACTTCGTCCATCACGATCGCGAAGGGATCGCGCACGCCGGTGTCGAGCAGCGCCTGGCGCTCGGCGATCAGCGGGTCGTATTTGGTGAACAGGTCGCGCTCGGGCGCGATGACGGGCGGGTCGATCGGTGGCGCGTCGGCAGTTTGGGCGGAATCGGTCATCGGGTCAGGCTTTCAGCTTCATCACCGCATCGACGAGCTGACCGACCGTCTCGATCTCGGCCTGCATGTTCATCGTGATGATGATCTCGAATTCGTCCTCGATCGCCGCGACGAAATCCATCACCGTCAGGCTGTCCCACTCCAGATCGCCCTGGAAGGTGGTCGCGTCGGAGAGCGCGACACCCTTTTTGTTGAAGGGTTCGATCAGCCCGGTGACGGTGTCGAAAACGTGTGCGCGGTCAGTCAAGACATGTCCTTCGAAGAGTGGAGCCGAGCCCTGCCAAGAAAATGCGGCGGCTTTCTGACGATCCTATAGCAGCCCCGAACGGCGATGCCACCGGGCGGTCACATTGGGGTTCGGTATGAGGTTAGCCCGGCACTCTTCATCCTGTTTATCTAGGGGGCAGACGGCAACGGGGAGCTGGACCGCCAGGACTTTACCCGATTGTGGAAGATCCCCAGTCGAAACCAACCTGCATCTCGGCTTCCCTTGGCGCGCCATCAGCACCAACGGCAGGCAGGAAGCGGGCATCTTCCCTCAGCGACCGACATGCCTCAGGTCGTTGAGGCACTTTGCCGGTTTGCTTTATGAGATTGCATTGCTTGACCAAGCCATCGCGACCGACCGTGATCCTGAATTCGGCACTTCCAGGGGAGCTATCCTCCGTCTGAAACGGATTGAACGGTGTCGGCGCTCCGTCATAATTCCCGACAAAATCAAGTAGTCGCGGAACCGTCGATGCATCGAGCTTGTGATATACTCGCTTACTGGAGCCCTTCCTTTCGGTGCGAAGAAAGGCGGGGGCCTTCAGGCATTTTTCACTGAACTCGGCTGGTGAGGTGCGGTCAGGAACAGCATTGACGAGCATTTTTCGCTGTCCTTTCAACCATATCTCGAAATTGCGCGTTTTCTCATAGAGGTCGACGAAATCGACATCGACCGAGATGTCCATTCGGCCCGCAGGGTTTGACCGAAAGCCAGCGCGATCTCCGACAAACCAGGTATCGCCGACTTTGAGAAGCGCCGCTTCGCGCATGTAGGTTGGCCGCGAATCTCCCGCCTCCTCAAGCCTGAAGTCAGTTCGGCTTTGTCGCCGCGCGTCGATAAACAAATCGCCGACCCTCATCGATTCCGTTGAATGGGACGCCATCAGGAGATCGGGATCCGGTTTGGATTCGCCAAGCTCGATTACCATGAAAACCTCCCCGCTGGCTGAAGACAGCATGGCTTCCTTGGTCTTGATAAGTTCTTGGCCAGGAATCTTTATTTCACAGTGAAACGAGCAGGGGTTGTCCCGCTGGATGGTCCTGTCGGGCTTCGTGTCGTTATCGCGGGTTGGCACTATTTCAATCCTGGCCGAGGCGTGGTCTTGAGCGGATGCGAGGCCGCCAAATGGTATCCCGCACCAGAGCGCCACGCACATCATCGCTCGGAAAGGACAAGCTTGCCTCCGCGGTTCAATCATCACCGGTAAGCCCTATTTGCGTAAATTGATCCATGGCCGATGATCCCGCGCCAGCTCCCATTAGCCTGGACGTGCCCGACTATGGGCTCGCGCGCTAGAGCAGGCCGTTCGCGCGGTACCAGGCGGCAGTGGCGGCAAGGCCGCGCGGCGTCGGTACCTCGGGCTGCCAGAGCGAAGGGGCGGGGCGGCGCGCGGGATCGATCGTCCAGTCGGGGTGCGAGAGATAGCCGACCCGATCGGCGGTGAGCTTCGCCTTCGGGCCGCGGAACAGCCCGTCGCCCTTTGCCGCGAGCGACAGCAGCGCCTTGGGCAGCGCAAGGGGCAGCACGCGCTGACCGACCGCCGCGCCGATCGCGCGGGCGAACGCATCGTGAGTCCAGCCGCCCTCGACGCCGTCATCGGCCTCCAGGATCACGCGCCCCGGATCGGTCGCGACCAAGGCGAGCAGCAGCCGCGCGAAATCGCCGACTTCGATCACCGAAATCCTGCCCGGCGGCGGCAGCAGCGCGAGGCCGCGCTTCGCCAGGCGGAACATGTCGCGCATTTCCATGTCGCCCGGGCCGTAGATCGCGGTGGGGCGGACGATGGTCCAGTCGAGCGAGGAGGCCTCGACGACATGCTCGGCGCCGGCTTTCGACCAGCCATAGGCGGACAGAGAGGGCTCGCGGGCGGCGAGGGAAGACACGTGGATGAAGCGGCGGGCGCCGGCGCCGGTCGCGGCATCGACCACTGCCTGGGTGCCCGCGATATTGCCGGCGGCAAAGCCGTCGCGGTCAGGCGCATTCACCACGCCCGCGACATGGATCACCGCGTCGGCGCCGCGCACCAGGCTGGTCAGCGCCATGCCCGTGTCGAGCGCGCCGGAGACCCAGGTGACGCGCGGCATGTCGGGCTGCGGGCGGCGGGTGAGGGCGCGGACTTCGTGCCCGGTCTCTACCGCCAATTCGATCAGTTTCTTGCCGACGAATCCGGTGCCCCCGGTGATGGCTAACAGCATGAGGTAATCTCCCCAACCGTTTGCCCTGAGCTTGTCGAAGGGCTGCTCTTCTTCGGCCGGGCAAACAGAAAGGACAGGGCTTCGACAAGCTCAGCCCGAACGGGGTGAGGGGCGAGCTTATTCACAGCAGCGCCATATGGTTGCGGTGGACCAGCGCGGCGCGCGGCGCATAGCCGAGGATCGCGGCGAGCGCGTCGCTGCGGCGGCCGATGATCTTGCCCGCATCGGGCGCGTCATATTCGGCGAGCCCGCGCGCGATGGGCTTTCCGTCCGGCCCGCAGATCGCGACGAGGTCGCCGCGCCGGAATGTGCCCTCGATCCGCACCGCGCCGGCGGCGAGCAGGCTCTTGCCGCCGAGCAGTGCCTTCATCGCGCCGGCATCGATATGGATTTCGCCCTTGGCGGTCAGGCCGCCCGCCAGCCAGGCCTTCCGCGCGGGCGCGGTCTTTTCGGCGACGAACACGGTGCCGCGGCCGGTCTGCGCGAAGGTCGCGAGCGGGCTGGTCTGGTGGCCGGAGACGATGGCGAGATGCGCGCCCGCGGCGGTGGCGATGCGGGCGGCGGCGATTTTCGACACCATGCCGCCCGACCCCATGCCCGAGCCGGAACCGCGATCGGCCATCGCCTCGATCCTGGCGTCGATCCGCTCGACCCGGTTGATCATGATCGCGTCTGGATTGGTGGTCGGGTTGGAATCGTACAGGCCATCGACGTCGGACAGCAGGATCACGCCCTGCGCGCCCGCCGCCTGGCCGACCCGGGCAGCGAGCCGGTCATTGTCGCCGAAGCGGATTTCCTCGGTCGCGACGCTGTCATTCTCGTTGATCACCGGCACCACGCCCAGCGCGAGCAGCCGGCTGAGCGTGGCGGCGGCGTTGAGATAGCGGCGGCGATCCTCGAGATCGTCGAGCGTGATGAGGATCTGCGCCGCGGTCAGCCCCTCGGCGCCGAGCAGTTCCGCCCAGACCTGGCTCAGCGCGATCTGGCCGGTCGCGGCGGCAGCCTGCGCGTCCTCCAGGCTGGCGCGCCCGCCCTTGGGCAGCTTCAACCGGCGCGCGCCGAGCGCGATCGCGCCGGAGGAGACCACGGCGATCTCCTGGCCGGCCTTTGCGCGCGCGGCGATGTCGGCGACGAGGCTGGACAGCCACTCGCGTCGCACCGTGCCGTCAGGCGCGACCAGCAATGCCGAGCCGACCTTGACGATCAGGCGGGGGCATCTGGCCGGGGAGAAGGAGAGCGGGGCGCTGGTCATCGCTCAAGCGCTTAGCGACGGTTGCGCCCGCAATCCACCGGCACGTCACACGATCGACGGGCGCCCGATATCGCTGCGATGCCCGGTCGGCGTAGCGGCGAGCCGCGCCACGATCGCGTCGCGCGTCTCTTCGTCGCCGGCGCGGATTTCGCCGAGCTCGACGGCAGTGAGCAGCACGACCGGCACGATGCGCACGGGCGACAAGGGCATGTCCTCGATCAGCGTGGCGAAATCGGGAGCGGGGCCGCCGATGAGAATGCCGATCGCATCGTCCGCGGTGACGAAATCCTCGGGCAGCTGGTTTCCGATCGCGTGGGACGAGGAGACACCGGGCACCTCCATCGACAACACACCATAGCTTTCGAGCTGCCGCTCGATCCCGCCGGCGCCGGCCACCGTGCCGGCGACATTCTGAAGCAGCTCGAGCATCCAGCTCCGCGCGAGCGGGGATATGTCGCCTGGCGTGCCGGCGAGGTCGGCGGGCAGATCGGCGCTTTCCACGAACAGTTCCAGGTTGAAGCCGTTGGTGTCGCCGCCCCGGTCACCCGCGTCGTCGAATGGATCGGAGAGGCCGTCGGTCGCGATCAGGATCGATCCGTTCGCCCGGCGGATCACCCGATAGGCCTGGCGCGTGGTCGGCCAGGCGGGGCCGCCCATCAGGCCCGGGCTGACGAGATGCGTGAGGACGTCGCTCTCGACGGCGCCGACCGTTGCCCAGAACGCGTCCCGCCGTGCCGCCGAGCGCTGAAACGTGTCGGGCTCGACCGGCTCGGGTTCCACCGCGATTTCGGAGTCGACGGCTATGGGGTCGGCAATCGCTTCAGGTGTAGCAGGCGCTTCGGTAGCGACGAGTGCCGGCTGCGATGGAGCGGGCGCGCGGCCGAACAGTTTCCGGATCAGATCGAAAAGCGCCATGTCCACATCTCCGTTCGGTTTCCAGGGCGACGGCCCCGAATCGCTACGGCGTGATCGCGCGGATATGCTTCACAGCGGTGACCATTCGATCGTATCTTCCGCCCCGTCGTCGCGCACCGGCGCCGTTTCGGCCGGGCCGATCGCTTCGAGTAGCCGGTCGAGCACTGCTTCCAGCCCTTCGCCGCCCGCGCCCGACATGGGCAGGACGTCCGCCTTGCTGGCGCGCTTGAGCTTGGTGATCAGCTTCTTGGCATCGGCGGGCTCGATCGCATCGACCTTGTTGAGGCCGATCACCTGGGGCTTGTCGATCAGGCCGGCGCCATAGGCGTCGAGCTCGCCGCGCACGATGCGATAATTGCCGACCGGATCCTCCTCGGTCGCGTCGACGAGATGGAGCAGCACCTTGCAGCGCTCGATATGGCCGAGGAAGCGGTCACCGATGCCGGCGCCGTCCGCCGCGCCTTCGATCAGGCCGGGGATGTCGGCCACGACGAACTCGCGATTGTGGCGGCTGACTACGCCGAGCTGCGGCCGGACGGTGGTGAAGGGATAATCGCCGACCTTGGCCTTGGCATTGGTGACGGCATTGATGAAGGTCGATTTGCCGGCATTGGGCAGGCCGACCAGCCCGGCATCGGCAAGCAGCTTCAGCCGCAGCCAGACCCAGGCCTCTTCCGAGGGCCAGCCCGTGCCGTGCTGGCGCGGGGTGCGATTGGTCGAGGTCTTGTAGCTGGCATTGCCGCGCCCGCCATCGCCGCCGCGCAGGAACACTTCGCGCTGGCCCGCCACGGTGAAGTCGGCGAGCACTTCCTCCTTGTCCTCGGACAGGATCTGGGTGCCGACGGGGACCTTGATCACCAGATCCTCGCCGCCCGCCCCGGTCATGTTCTGGCCGGAGCCGCCATGGCCGCGCGGCGCCCGGAAATGCTGGGTGTAGCGGAAGTCGATCAGCGTATTGAGACCGGCGACCGCCTCGAAGATGATGTCGCCGCCCTTGCCGCCATTGCCGCCGTTCGGGCCGCCATATTCGATGAACTTCTCACGCCGGAAGGCGACGGCGCCGGGGCCGCCCGCGCCCGAGCGGACGAAGATCTTTGCTTGGTCAAGAAAATGCATGGCCGCTCTCTAGCGGAAATCGTAATTTTATCCAGTACGGGCGTGGATCAGGCGTTTTCGCTCTTGTGCGACGCCATCAGCGCATTGGTGGCGAGCTCGCGCGCCTTTTCCCGGGGCAGGCCGAGCGCCTTCGCCATCGGACCGCCGAGTAGCGCGTCGCCCAGCGCGGTCAGCACCAGCTGGAGCGTTTCCTCATGGATCGTCATGCGGCTGGCCTCATGGTCCTCGGACAATTCCTCGACGAGGTTGTGGATCGCCTCGAGGATCGGATCGAGCGCATTCTGGTTGCCGGTCAGGATCATCCAGCTCGCCATCGCGCCCGCGCCACGGGCGAAGGCGTCGAAGGTCATGTCGACCACTTCGCGCGGATTCTGGTCGGTCTCGCGCGCGCGCTTTGCCGCGGCGCCGATCTGTGCGGTGATCTTGTCGGCGAGATGCTTGATCAGCGCGCGTTGCAGATCCCCGGCCGAGCCGAAATGATGGAGCAGATTGGCATGGGTCCGCCCGATCCGCGCCGCGACCGCCTTGAGCGTCACGGCCTGCGGCCCTTCCTCGACCAGCAGCGCGCGTGCCGCCTCGATCGCGGCATCGCGTGATTCTTCCGGGCTAAGGCGTTTGCGAATTATTGACACTAGTGTAAGTAAAGCCTATTGACAGTCTTGTAAGCGACCCATTTCCCTACCCTGTTCGGAGGTTTTCGTGGCGAAAGCAACCACTCCCGGTGACCTGACGATCACGCCACGCGATCGCCGCTTCGGCCGCGAGACGCGGATGGGGCGCTGGTGGCTCAACAACGACCCTTATGCCACGGCCTTCTACAACGCGCTGTCGGTGACGTTTCCGCGCGGCGAGGCCTTTTTCGTGGAGAGCGTCCGCGCGTTTCGCGACGGCACGCCGCCCAAGCTGTCGGGCGAGATCCAGGCGTTCATCAAGCAGGAAGTGATGCATACGCGCGAGCATGTCGCGTTCAACCGCCATGTCGTCGACCAGGGTTATGACATCGCCGGGCTGGAGGCGCGGGTGCAGAAGGGGCTCGACCTGACCAAGGGGCGCCCGCCGATCGCCAATCTGACCGCGACGATGGTGCTCGAGCATTTCACCGCGATCATCGCGCACGAACTGCTCGCCAATCCGCGCCATCTCGCCGGCGGCGAGGAGGAATTCGCCAATCTGTGGCGCTGGCATGCCGCCGAGGAGATCGAGCACAAGGGCGTCGCCTATGACACCTGGCTGCATGCGACGCGGAACTGGAGCGAATGGCAGCGCTTCAAGGTGAAGGCGCTGGTGATGCTTCGCGTCACCGCCAATTTCACGCGCGGACGGACGCGCGGCATGCTCGACCTGCTCGCGCAGGACGGGCTGACAGGTCCCAAGGTGTGGGCGAAGATGTTCTGGTACGCGTTCGGCCGGCCCGGCATGGCGCGCAAGATCGCGGGGCAATGGCTCGCTTTCTTTCTGCCGAGCTTCCATCCGTGGAACCATGACGATCGCAAGCTGATCGGCATGTACGAGAGCGAGTATGAAGCGGCGGTGCTGCCGCGCGAGACGGTCGCGGCCTGAAGGGGAGGGCCGGCGAACCGGCCCTCCGCCTGTCGTTACCAGGTCACGCCGACACGGGCGTAGAGGTAGCGGCCGTTAAACCCGAACGGCGAGTAATAGGGAAAGCCGACCAGGCCCGTGCTGTTGAGAAGAGTCCCGCGGGACGAGGCGAGCTTCACATAGTCCGGATAGGTGTCGAACAGATTGTTCGCGCCTACCGCCAGGTTGACGTTGCGGATCACCTGATAGCGCGCCTCCAGATCGAACACCGCATGGCGCCCGGTATGAATGTCGTCCTCGGCAAAGCCGGTGCTGCTCGGCTGGGTCACGTCACCATAATAGGATCCGCGTGCGGTGACGCCGAGATCGTCGAGCGACCAGTCGACCGTGCCGACGACCTTGGTGCGCGGCGTACCCTGCTCGAACGAGATGATCCGCTGGCGGCTGAAGATCGGCAGCGTGACGCTGGTCGCGCCGCTGGTGATCGTCGCCGGCGCGGGGGCGCGCGTGATCTTGATGTCGTTGAAATTGCCGGCGGCCGTCAGATCGAACGTTCCGATGCCATCGGTCTTCACGCGATAATGGGCGACCACGTCGATGCCCTTGGTGGTCGAGCGGATGCCGTTGAGGAAGAAGCGGCCGGCGGTGACGCCATAGGGCTGGAGCAGCGACACGACCACCGCGCCGCTGAGATTCTCCGACAGCGCGATCTGATCGCGCACCTTGATCTGATAGGCGTCGACCGACAGGTCGAACCCGCCCGAACGGACGACGAGACCGGCCGAGAAGTTCGTCGCCTTTTCCGGACGCAGCGGCTTGCCGCCGAGAGCGGAGCCGACGGGGCTGATCGACGGGAACAGGCCCGTCTCCACGATGTTGCCGTTGCTCAGCACCGAGGCGGTCGAGGTGAAATATTGCTGCTGCAGCGAGGGCGCGCGGAAGCCGGTGGAGGCAGTGCCGCGGATCGCAATCCAGGGCGCGAACTCGTAGCGCGCGCTGACCTTGCCGTTCACCGTCTCGCCGAAATCCGAATAGCTCTCACCGCGAACGGCCGCGCCGATCGTCAGCTGCTGGACCGGGTGTGCCTCGATATCGAGATAGCCGGAGACGTTGGACCGATGGGCATCGACCCGGTTCGACGGCTGGAAGCCGGGAAAGCCCTGGGCGCCGGAGCCGAGCGTTGGTAGCACGGGGGTGGGAGAGCCCGGATTGCGGTCATGGGACGCCGGGTCGCCGGCCCCGATCTGGAAACCTTCACGGCGGAATTCTCCTCCGCCCGCGATGTTGATGGTGCCCTCGCCCAGCGGCAATTCCCTGGACACGTCGAGGCCGCCAACGATCTGGTCGTAGGTCAACTGGCCATCATAGAATTCCCGGGCGGAGCTCGCGCCGTAGGTCGCGTTGCCGGAATTGCGGGTGTAGAATGTCAGCTTGTTCCGGCCGTAGGACAGATTCAGGTCGACCTTCCAGCCGGAGATCTCGCCGCGCAGGCCTTCAGTGAGTGTCACATCCTCCGACTTGACGTTGATCAGCGGGGTGAAGCCGTCTGGATAGAGGCTGGCGAGGGCGGTCGCGCTGAGATTGTTGTCGGTGCCGCCATTGATGCGCGGGGTGGCCGCGCTGGTGCTGTTGCGATGCTGATAGCCGCCGAACCCATAAAACTCCCAGCCGCTATCGCCCAGGCCGTAGCCGGCATTGGCATAGATGCTGTACTGCTCCACCTCCGGGTCGCCGAAACGCGAACGCACCCGGATCGGCGTCTTGCGCGGATCGAAATCGCCGCGGCTGGTGGCGTTGCGGTTCAGATATTCGGCGGAGAGCGTGAGGAAGCCCTGCGGCCCCAGGGCGAGGCCCTGCCATCCGGAGACGGTGACGGTCTCCCCGTCATGCTCGTTGCGCTGCCCGCGCGCGGTCTGCACGTCCGTGATATACTGGCCATAGGTCACGGTCGCGCCGCCGCCGCTGCGCGCTTCGCGCAGGCGGAGATTGACCACGCCGGCGATCGCGTCGGAGCCATATTGTGCGGCGGCACCGTCACGCAGCACTTCGATCCGGTCGAGCGCGACCGACGGGATGGTGTTGAGATCGACCGCCGCGGAGCCGCGACCCACCGAGCCATTGGTGTTGAGCAGCGCCGAGGTATGCGCGCGCACGCCGTTGATCAGCACCAGCGTCTGGTCGGGTGAGAGCCCGCGCAAGGTGGCGGGGCGGATCGAATCGGTGCCGTCCACGGCGGACGAGCGCGGAAAGTCGATCGAGGGCACGACCGCCGAGAGCGCGGCGCCGAGTTCGGTCGTGCCCTGGCGCTGCAGCGTCGCGTTGGTCAGCACATCGACAGGCGAGGCGCTGTCGAAGCGCGAGCGGCCGGCAGTGCGGGTGCCGGTGACGACGATATCGCCCTGGTCGACCGGTGCGGCGGCGTCAGTCGAGTCGGCGGGTGCGGATACCTCCTGCGCGGCGGCCATCGAGCCATGGGTGAGAGCAATGGCGGATACGGCCAGGGCCAGAGCGGATCGCGACGTCATGGATGGAAACCCCTTTATTTTGTTTCCCGATCCGTAATCTGGCCAAAGGTTGCGCCACGGATCAGCAGGTTACCATAATCCTCCCGTTCGATAGGAATTGATGCGAAGAAATCATTTTCGCATCTAAAGCCGGTGCCGAAAACGGACTTGTCCTCTCCCTTGGTCGGGGAGAGGACTGGTCATGCCGCCATCTTCACGTCGCACATTCGGTCCCCGTCCACCTCCGGGTCGAGGTCGAGCGTGAACACGGCGCACGGTACGTCGACGCCGCGCGCGCGCGAATGGCGCGGCACGATATCGCCGGTAGGCCGGAAGCCGAGCTTGTAAAGCACCCGGCCGGAGGCTGGGTTGTCGACGAAATGCCCGGCGCGGATGTGCTTCACGCCGAGCGCGTGGCGCCCCATCTGCAGCACGATGCGCCCGGCCTCGGTCGCATAGCCGCGGCCCCAGGCCGAGGGGGTCAGCCAATAGCCGAGCTCCCAGGCATCGTCCTCCACCCACATCCCGATCGTGCCGACGATGCGCGGATACTCCGCCTCATGGCTGAGGATCATGAAACGCGCGTCGTCGGCCGCGCGGGGGCGGGCGAGGAATTCCTCGGCGTCGGCGAGCGTATAGGGCCAGGGCGCGCGCGCCAGGTTGGCGACCACCGCTTCATGCGCGATCGCCTGTGTCAGCGCCGGGGCATCCTCGGGCCAGCCCGGGCGCAGCGTCAATCTTGCAGTCCGAGCGAACATTTTACTCTCCTCGTCGGTCGCATTGCCGCTCGCACGCCGGGATGACGCGGGAACGACAATGGGTGGGGAGGGAGCATGAAAAAAGGGAGCCGGGGCGACCCGTCTCCCTTTTTCGGTTCTCTTGCGAAAACCCGGGTCGCCCAAGTGGGCAACCCGAACGGTTACCCGTGTTATTCGGCGGCAGCCGCCATAATCTCTACCGAGCAGAACTTGCGGCCGAGCTTGCCTTCCTTGAACGACACGCGGCCGTCCACGAGGGCGAACAGGGTATGGTCCTTGCCCATACCGACATTGACGCCCGGGTAGAACTTCGTGCCGCGCTGACGCACCAGGATGTTGCCCGGAACGACGGATTCGCCACCGAACTTCTTCACGCCGAGACGACGGCCGGCCGAATCGCGACCGTTGCGCGAGGAGCCGCCTGCTTTCTTATGTGCCATCTAAACTACTCCTTACGCCTGAGCGGCCGGGGCTTCGCCCTCAGCTGCTGCGGGGGCTGCGTCAGCCTTCTTCGCCTTGGCTTTCTTTTCCTGCTCGCCGATGGCGAGGATCTTCAGGATCGTGTGCTGCTGGCGATGGCCGTTCTTGCGGCGATAATTGTGGCGACGCTTCTTCTTGAAGATGATGACCTTGTCGGCCTTCGCCTGGGCGATGATCTCGGCGGAGACCGTCAGGCCCTCGACCGACTTCAGCTCCGACCCTTCGCCTGCAAGCAGGACGTCAGCGAGCGTGATCGACGCTCCCGCTTCGCCGTCGAGCTTCTCGACGACGATCTTGTCTCCAGCGGCAACGCGATATTGCTTGCCGCCTGTGCGCACGATTGCGAACATGGCCCTCATCACTTTCAAAATGCATATGCCCGCTCAGGCAAGCCCGGCGGGGGAAGGGGCGCAGCTAAGGGAGGCAGGCGATTCTGTCAACGCCGAATTGCCCTTCCGCCGGTCAGCGGGGCCGCGCCCGGACGATATAGGCGCTCGAGCGCGAGTCGTCCACGCACCCCTCGCCGTCAGAGGACGGCCGCCTGGCGATATTGCACGAAGGAAAGGACGTTCCCGTCCGGGTCGCGGACATGGAAGT
Organism: Sphingomonas sp. P2_B6; assembly: GCF_056404755.1. Lineage (NCBI taxonomy): Bacteria > Pseudomonadati > Pseudomonadota > Alphaproteobacteria > Sphingomonadales > Sphingomonadaceae > Sphingomonas > Sphingomonas sp. P2_B6. Next base: position 440,148 of record NZ_JBFUDK010000004.1, on the reverse strand, counting down.
CGGTGCCACCCCAGGCCTGTTTGACCAGCCTCTGTGGGAATATGACGCCGCGGGCATCGAACTCCTCGAAAAGTGCCTTGATATTGCCCGTCTCGATCGTCGCCAGGATGAGCGAGCCTTCGTGTGCCGCCAGCTCGGCAAAATTGGGCTGGTGAACGAATCGCAGATGCAGACACGCGCCGTCGCGCGAAACGGCGCCGTAGAATGGCGGATTGCCGTGGAGGAAATCCACCGCGAAGCCGAGCTTCTCTTCGAACCAGGTCGCCGCCGCCGAGACGTCGCGCACGAACAGGATGGGGGTGATGGCCTTCAGGACCGGGGGCCCAGGCTCAGTCCGTGGTTGGAATGGGCTGCTCAAGCCCGCCTTGAGCGCGGCCCAGGTCGGGAAGCCGGCTTCGACTGCGACGACCTCCTGCGCGAGGGTGAGTGGCAGCGGCATGTCGAGCGCTTCGCGATCGGTGAGGCGGCTGAAGCGCTCCAGCAGGCGCAGCTTGCCGCCCACGGAATAATTGCCCTCGCGGTGCCAGCGCAGCAGCAGCTTGGCGTGCTTGCGATAGGCTTGCAGGGCGGGATCAGGGGAATCGGACATAGGCAGGCTCCGGCTGAGAACGTCAGCGGGCGGGCCTTGCCCTTTCGGCACCATGCCGATGCACCCCGGTGGAGCAATGCGAAACTAGATTCTGTGCCGGCCGCCTGTCAATCGGCTGCAGGCTCAGTGCTTGTGCTCGCGGCGCAGCTGATAGCGTCCGTCGGCGAAATCGGTGAACAGGTCCGAGATCGCCGGATGATCGATCGGCTCGTCGGTGTCGTCAGCCACCAGATTCTGCTGGCTGACATAAGCGACGTAACTCGACTCCATGTTCTCGGCGAGCAGATGGTAGAAGGGCTGATCCTTGCGCGGCCGGATATTCTCCGGGATCGCCTCATACCATTCGGCGCTGTTGGCGAAGATGGGATCGACGTCGAAGATCACCCCGCGGAAATCGAACATGCGATGCCGCACGACGTCGCCGATGGCGAAGCGCGCATGAGAGACGGGCGGCAGGGGAATCGTCGCATCGAAGGGGTGAGCGGGGATATGGGCACGAGGCATGATGTCAATCTAAGGACTCTTTTGCGCTGCACAAGCGGATTGCCCGCGAAGCGGTGCTTGTGCGACGTTTAGCTTTGCGTTAGAGGCGCGCGCTCTTCGACCGGCACCCCTTGCTTTCATTGGCCCGGGTTGCTTGCAAAGACCTCTGCGGAGAGGTGCCAGAGTGGTCGATTGGGACGGTCTCGAAAACCGTTGTGCCCTCACGGGTACCGTGGGTTCGAATCCCACCCTCTCCGCCACGAGGCCCCCCAAAAGGGGGCCATGCCGGGCTATCGGTATCGAGTTTTTCCTCCTGAAACCGATGCTTAGTCGATCAGTTCACCACGGCCGTTCGTGTCCTTCCGGCGAATTTCGGAGACTCAAACATAGCCAAGCCGCGGACCAGGCCCCGCGCGGCTCGATTACCGGCTACGCGACCTCCATGTCACCACAAGGCATTTCAAGAGGTTTCGGCCGCGCGGGGATCGACCATGACGCGCAACACGCGCAACTGCAGTGCTTCCAGTGATTCCTGACGCTCGGCGATAGCGGCGTCGGTGAGCCGGGCGTCCCGAAATTCTTCGAGCGTCGTTCCACGCAAGTCGGCGACTTCGCGTTCGAGGCGGTCGATTCGGTCGTTCGACACCGACAGTTCGACCAGCAATGCCAGTGCGATCGCCAACACCCGTTCGGTTTCGACATTGTCGAGGCTCGTCGGACGGGCGCCCCGGCCCGCTGCGATCACCGCATGGATCGCATCCGTGGCGCTCGTCATGCGGCAACCAGCGGCTTGCGGCCGCTGATCACGTACCAGCGGTTGAGATTGCTTACAGCGGCGACGTTATGTTCAGCGACATCGGCAGCGGCGAAACCAGCGGACAGCATATCGGCCTCGAGGTCTGACTCGGTATAGGTCTGCCAGAATATCTCGCCATTGAAGCGGGTGTCCCAGTTCTTCTCGACGCGGTGGACATCGCTCGGCGCGAAGCGGGTGTCGACGTCCTGGAAGATCACCAGCCCGCCCGGCCGCACCACGCGCAGCGCCTCGGCCATGGCGCGGCGGCGTTTGTCGGCGCCGATTTCATGCAGCATGTTATGCGAGACGACGAGGTCGAAATGATCGTCGGGATATTTCAGGTCGGCGGCGTCCATCTGGCTGAAATGCACTGCCACATCGAGCGCTTCGGCGCGAGCGTGCGCATAGCGGAGCATGCCGGCGCCGATGTCGATCGCATGCACTTCGGCGTCGGGGAAGCGATCGGCATAGGCGGCGGAAGCTGCGCCGGCCGAGCAGCCGAGATCGAGGATGCGCTTCGGTTCGAATCCGGCGAATGTCTCGTCGAGCAGGCGGAAGATGACGCCTGCCTTGCTGTCGCTCTTGCCGGCGCCCTGGCCGAAGGAGAACACGTTGCCGCCGGTTTCGTAAAAGGCACCGGCGACGACGTCGTCGGGCCCGTCATCGCGGGCATAGCCGCCAGGCTGGAGATGGACGTCAGTGCCGGCCAGTTCGGGAGAGGGATCATAGGACGGGTCGAGCGTCAGGCTGCCCTTGCGGTCGGGGGAGGTCGCGAGATCTCGCGCGGCCGCCTGCATCCGGTCGCGATCGCGGAAGATCGGTTCGCCGACCGAGACCCAGATCATCTCCTGGGCGGCGCGATTGGCGGCGCTCCACAGGCGGTAGCCGGGGGATTCGAACAAAGCGGCCGAGATGTCGTCCGGCGACTGCGGCTGGCGCTGGTGGCGCGCGGCGAAGGCGGGCGCACCCTCGTCATGAAACCGGCGGACATTTTCCGAACGGACGCGGGCGTTGAGCAACTTGCGCAGCGACACCACGGCGCGCTGGCGGCTCAACTCCTCGGCCGTGGCGCGCGGCAGGACGGGGTGCTGCACGTCCCGGACGTTCATGGCCTTGGTCATCACGTTGCCTCCTCGATGAATTCGATCAGTTCGCCCGCCGGCCCGCGTACCGTGCAGGCGAGCCGCCCGTCATAGCCGGGGCCGTCGCGCCGCACCGGCGGCGTGATCGCGAGCGGGGCGATCCGGTCCATCGCGACCGTCGCGATGCTGGCCATCGCGCAGCCCGGCGGGAGCATGCCCGGCGCGCAGGGGCGCGGCCCGGCGATCAGGCCGGGGCCCGGGGGATATTCGTCGAATTCGAACAGATAGCCATGATCGCGCAGGCCCGCCGTGGTCATCCGCGTCACCGTGTCGGGGGAGAGGCCCTGGGCGGTCTGCACCAGCGAAATCCGGCTGTCGCGCAACGGGCGGCGCTTGAGATCGAACAGGTCGCAATACCAGTTGCGGAGCGCGTCGAAGTCCGGTCCCGCCACGACCAGGATGAAGGGGCGATCGATCAGCGAGCGCGGTTGCGGTAGGATCGAGGTAGTGCGGTCGCCGCTTTCCATGGTGAAATAGAGGCATTCGCCGGATGGGCCGACGGCCTGCATCGCGACGATCGAGGGCATGAACTGCAGCGGCCGGGGCTCGCCGATGATGGTGAAAGCGGAGGCTTTGAGGCGATCGTGCACTTCGTAGACATCGTCGACGATGATCTCGAACGCGGCCCAGCCATAGGTGGTCAGGGCGCGGTATCGCGACACGGGAACAACCTCCACGAGGCGGAGATAATCGTCGCTGGCGCCGGCGGTGCTGAGGGTATGACAACGTTGTCCAGCCATGGCGGGGGTGCCCCAGCTGGCGGCGAGATCGGGAGCGATCGTGCCGCTGTCGCGGACGATGTAGCCGAGCGCGGCATAGTCGGCGACGCAGCCGTCCAGATCGGGGGTGGCGACCGTGGCGAAGCGGAACCGCGTCAGCAGCGGATCGCCGTCCGAAGTCCAGTCGGTCATGTCCGCATGCTCTTCATGAGCAGCAGATTATCACCAATTACACTTATTTCTATATCAAATGAGCGTTTCGTGGCAAAAGCATCGAGATGCTTGCGAAACCCGCAGATTCCCGACCTTTTCGACGCCCGTCAGAGCCGCGCGGAATGCAGATCGAGCTTGATCTGATAGAGATCCGGGCGGAATTGGGCGAGCACATACTGGACCGGGCGGTGCGCGGTATCGAACACCGTGCGGTTCACGCGCAGGATCGGCGAGCCGATATCCACTTCGAGCAGATTGGCGAGCGTCCCGTCCGCCAGCGACGCAGAGATCGTCTGACTCGCCGCGCCGATCTGCACGCCGGCCTGTTCGAGCAGCGAGAGCATCGGCGTGGTCTTGAGCGCGGTCCGGTTCATCGCGCCGGCAAGATCGCCGGGGACGTAGCTGACGAGATGGCTGATCGGCTGGTTCTCGAGCCAGCGGACCCGGTCGACGCGCAGGACCTGGCTATCGACCGGCAGCCCGAGGGCGTCGCTGATCGGCGGGCGCGCCGCGATCATGTCGAGCTCGAGGATACGGACCTGAGTCTTGCGGCCATAGGTGATCAGCGATTCGAGCGCCTGTTCGAGGCTGCCCTCGATCGGCCGGGCGGGCGACTGATAGGTGACATGCGTGCCGACGCGCCGCTTGCGTTCGACGAGGTGCGTGTCGGCGAGTTCGGCCAGTGCCCGGCGCGCGGTGATGCGCGAGACGCCGAAGTTTTCGGACAATTCCTCCTCGGTCGGCATGCGCGATCCGAACGCACGGCTGCCGTTGATGATCTCCTCGCGAAGCTGGAGGAAAATCTGATGATAGAGCGGGATCGCCTGCAGGCGGTCCACCTGGTCTTCGTTGCGCTTGCTCAAGGCCGATCGTCTCCCCCGTTGCACCTGCGCTTGTCACTTAACCACCAGCCCACCAAGAGGGAAAAGACTTCATGATCACCAAATTTTGCCTGAGTGCCGCCGAACTGGACCGGATGCTGGCCGCCGCGAGCGCGAAAGCCGCGGAGCTGGGGCTGGCAGCCTCGATCGCGATCGTCGACGAGGGCGGCTATGCGTTTCGCCTGTATCGCGGTGACAGCGCCGGGCTGATGACGCCGGCGGTCGCGCAGGCCAAGGCCCGCACGGCGGCCCTGCTGCGCGCGCCGAGCGGGGTGCTGACCGCCCGGCTCAAGGACCAGCCGGAATTGCTGCGGCTGACCGAATATCTGCCGATGCCCGGCGGCTTGCCGGTGCGGTTCGAAAACAGCGTCGTCGGCGCGGTCGGGGTATCAGGCGGCTCGCCGGACCAGGATGAGGCGATTGCCCAGGCCGCCCTGGACGCATTGGGCTGACATGGTGCGGAAGGGCGGGGGGATCAGTGCATCTCCTCGCCGCCCGACACGTTCATCGCCTCACCGGTGATGTAGCGCGCCTGGCCCGAGCAGAGGAACGCACAGGCATTCGCCGTGTCCTCGGCCGTGCCGACTCGGCCGAGCGGGATCCGCCCGCGCATCGCCTCGAGATATTCCTCGATCGTCTGACCGCGCATCTTCGCCATATACTCGTTCTGCCACGATCCGAGCCCGGTGGTGACATGGTTGGGGCAGACCATGTTCACGTTGATCTGGGCCGACCCCATCTCGATCGCGACCGAGCGGGTCAGGCCGACCAGCCCGTGCTTCGAGGCAATGTAGGAGGAGGTCAGCGCCGAGCCCGATTTCGAGCCGCGGCTGCCGATCGACACGATCTTGCCCCGGCCCCAATCGGCCACTTCGTCCTGCTTCAGCATCTGACGGATCGCGTGCTTCATCGCGAAGAAGGCGCCGCGCAGGTTCACGTCGAGCACGGTATCCCATTGCTCCTGAGTCTGCTCGATGAACGGGCCGAACAGATATCCGACGCCGGCATTGTTGACGAGGATGTCGAGCCGGCCGAATTCCGCGACGGCGCGCGCGACCAGCCCTTCGACTTCGCTCTCGACCCGCATGTCAGCGGTATGCGTGACGATGTCGGGATGGATCGCGCGCAGTTCGGCCGCGATCTCCTCCAGCTCCGACGCCTGGGCGACGCCGTGTTCGGGCGCCATCGCACCCTTGGTCGTGCCGAGATCGTGGAGCACGAGGCGCACGCCATCCTCGGCCAGCTTGCGGGCGATCGCCGCACCGAGGCCGCCGTGGCGGCCAGCGCCGGTGACGATCGCCACCTTGCCTGCGAGATCAGGATACATCGGCAAACTCCTCAGAATGACATGGCGGCGTGATAGCCTTCGGATGTCGCGGCGAGCACCGTGCGGGGCGCATAGGCATCGCCGATCGCGCGCACGTCGAGACCCGCCGCGAGCAACGGGGCTTCGAGCGCGAGGTCGGGAATGCGGGCGGTGGCGTAAGTGAACAGCGCGACATCCGTCAGCACGGTTTCCCGCCCGGAAAAAACATCGGCATAGGCAAGCTCGCCTTCCTCGAAGCGCGACGTCGCGAGGGGGCGGACCGAAGTGACGAAGTCGATGCCCTTGCGGCCGAAACGCGCATAGACCCCCTGGCGCGTGACCATCGCTTCGTCGGCCGCGAGACGTTCGCGGTCCGTGAGGATCACGACGCGCTCGAAGCGATCGTTGAGCAGTTCGGCCGCCGCATAGACGAACGCCGTGCCATCGGAATCGTGAATCACGGCGGTGCCGGATTGCCGCCCCGGCCGCTGTGCGAGATCGGCCATCGCCTCGCGCAGATCGGGAAAGAAGCCCTCGCCGCGATATTCAGCCGGCAGATAATCGGGCCAGGCGGGCGTGGCGCCAGTGGCCAGCACGACATGATCGGGGGCGAGGGCGATGATGTCGGCGGCCGTGGCCGGCACGTTCCAGCGGAAGACGGCGCCGGCACGTTCGGCGGCGAGGCGCTGGTAATCATAGATGCTGCTGAGATTCTCGCCGCCGGGCAGCAGGGCGTGGAGCCGCGTCTTGCCGCCGGCCTCATCGGAGGCGGCAAAGACGGTGACATCATGGCCTCGCGCCGCGGCGACCCAGGCGGCCTCCATGCCGGCGATCCCGGCGCCGACAATGACGATCTTCCGCCGCACCGGCGCAGACTCAGGCTGCCAGTCCGCTTCGTCGGGTGCGCCGACGCGCGGATTATTGTCGCAGTGCAGGCCGCGCCCGACATTGATCATGTGCCAGCACGTGTTGCACGACACGCAATAGCGGATCTGTGCCTCGCGCCCGGCCTCGGCCTTGATCCCCCAGGCGGGGTCGGTGACCAGCGGACGGCCGAGCATGACGAGATCGGCGAGACCGGCCCGCACGATGCGTTCGCCCTCGTTGGGATCGGTGATCAGGCCGAGCGCGCCGAGCGGGGTGCCCGGCGCCGCCTTGCCGAGCGCGGCAATGCGATCGACATAGGGCATGCGCGGGCCATGCAGATCGGGCAGATGCTCGTACAGCGTGTCGCCATGGGCGCCCCAGCAATAAGTGAGATAATCGACCTGCCCGGTGGCGTGGACCAGCGTGGTGATCTCGGCCGCGGCGGCGAGATCGATGCCGTCGGGCATGCCATCCTCGGCGGGCAGCTTGGTGCCGATGATGAAGTCGCTGCCGCAGGCCGAGCGCAGCGCCGCGATCAAGTCCAGCAGCAAGGTGGCGCGGCCAGCGAGATCCCCGCCATAGCGATCCTCGCGCACGTTCGAGCGCGCGGCGAGGAACTGGTGGAAGAGATGGCCGTGGCCTGCCGAGATCTCGACCCCGGCAAAGCCGGCCTGCTGAAGTGTCCGTGCGGACTGAACGAATTCGGCGATCATGCGCTCGATCTGACCGATCGAGAGCGCGTGCGGCACGGTACCGCTGAGATCGTCGGGCAGGGCCGACGGACCGAACGCATTCGGATTGCGAAAGCCAGACCGGAAGCCGCGCCCGTTATCCTGAATCTGGCCGAGCATCAGGCTGCCATATTCGCCCACCGTATCGGCCCAGCGCGTCAGTTCGCCGGCATTGATGCCGGAGAGGATCGCCGGGCGAGTAGGCAGATTCTGCCAGGAGAGCATTGCCATCGGCTCGCTGACCAGCATCGACGCGCCGCCTCGGGCACGATTGGCGTAATAGTCGATGAGGCGCGGCGTGACCCGGCCGGCCACTGCATAATGAGTCGACATGGATGCGTGGACGATGCGGTTGCGCAGGGTCCGCGGGCCGATCGTCACCGGCGAAAAGAGATGGGGGTAGGCGGTCACGGCTGGCGGTGCGTTCATCCCGGCGCGTGCATCCGCATCACGCGCTGGAAATAGGCGTTACGCCATTCAGTCCGCTCGGCCTCGACGGCTGCGTCGGCGCGGTAGGCTTCGATGTCGGCACGCGACACCAGGCCCTTGTCGTCGAGCAACCGCTCGATCGTGTCGGTGCGTTCGCGCAGCACCGCAACCTCGGTCATCAGCTCGAAGAAGAAGGTCATCATCTGATCGATCGACGGATCATCGAAGAAGTTCGGGCGCTGGCCCTTGCTGCTGCGCGGCAGCGAGACATCTTCCGGGCGACGGGCTTCGGACATCGAATCAATCCTGCGGATAGGGAAGTGCGAGGGGCGGGACGCAATGTCTGCGCCCCGCCCCTCGGTATTGGCAATCAGAAGTCGAAGCGCGCACGCACCGTCCACCGACCCGGCTCGTTGAGATACGGGAAGATCAGGAAGGACGCCACGTACCGCTTGTTGAAGCAGTTGGTGCAATCCGCCGACAGGCTCCAGCCCTGTTCCCGGTTGCGCAGCGTGAGGCCGCCGTTGAACAGGCTGTGCGCCTTCTGATAGCCGCGCACATCATTCTGTGCTGAGGGATAGCTGCCGTCGGTATAGGCCCAGGTGACCGACGGGATCAGCTGGAAGCTGCCCCCGAGATCAGCGGTATAGTTCGCCCCCAAGGTGGAGTTGAACGGCGCCACGCGCGAGGGCAGGGCGATATTGCCTGCCGCCGTGACGATACCCTGGTTGCAGTTGGTCGTCGCGGCGATACCCGCCTTGCAGTTCGCAGCCTGGGTCAGCACCGAAGGATCGACATTGACGAAGCGGGCATGCTGCAGGCCAGCCGTCCAGAAGATGTTGAACCCACGAGCCGGCACGATCGTCAGTTCCGCTTCCAGACCGTAGTTGCGCAGATCGGCGAAGTTGCGCGTGACATAGATGATCTGGCCCGGGACCAGCGGGTTTTCGCGACCGGCTGGCAACTGGTTGTCATAATCGTTGAAGTAGAAACCGGTCAGATTCAGACGAACCTTGCGGTCGAAGAATTCCGAACGCAGGCCGCCTTCATAGGACCAGATCGTCTCCGGCTTGAAGGCGAACATCCCAGCGGCGTTATAGGAGCGCGATACCCAGCCACCCGATTTGAAGCCCTTGGTCGCCGAGGCGTAGACCGAGATGTCCGGCGTGATCTTGTAGTCGAGCGCGAAACGCGGGGTCCACACCTTGGCGGTCTGCTTCACCGGATTGCCCGCCGCGATGATGTCGGCCGTGGTGAAGGGCTGGTTCAGTCCGACCGGAGTCAGCGGCGTGGCGTTGGGCTGGAAATGGATATCCTTGAATTCTGCCGTGTAGCGGATGCCGGCAGTGAAGGTCAGATCGGGGGTGATCTTGTAGTCGCCCTGTACATAGCCCGCGATGGCATCGGTGTTGTTGTACATCGTTCGATCGGCCGAAAGCGTCCCGACGCCGGCAGCGGTGATCGCGATGTTGGCGAAGCTCGTCTTGTTGTCCTCGCGGATATAATAGAGGCCGGCGGTGTAGTTCAGCTTGCCGTCGAATGCCGTGCCATTGGCCTTGAATTCCTGGCTGAACTGCCCGTGCCAGCTGTCGTTCGCGAGCACCGAGGTCGAGCCCATCACCGGCGTGACGATATCGCCCGGATAGGTGTAGACCGTGCTTGCGCTGGCCAGGCTCATCGCGCTGTCAGTGAGGTATTCGTTATAGATGTGGCGATAGCCGGTGATGAGGTTGATCGTCAGGCTGTCGCCCGCGTCGATCTGCACGTTCGAGGTCGCCGACCATGAGGTGGCGGTGTTGCCAAGCTTGTTGTCGGCGAGCCCGGGCGACAGATAGTTGCGGCCGCCGAACACCTGCGAAACGGTCGAATCCTCGCGCAGCCGCGTGTAGCTGACCCGATCACCGGTCGCGGGATCGTAGAAGTTCGGGAAGTTGGCGTAGCTCTGGGAATTATAGTCGCCAGTGATATCCCAGCTGGTGTTGCCGGCACCGAGCAGGCGGAGCGCGCCGCGGAAGCCGTAGCTGTGCTCCGAATTCAGCTTTTCGCCGGTGACGCGATTTTTCACATAGCCGGCATCGTCGATATAATAAGCCTGGAACTTGCTGAGCAGCTTATCCTTGATGATCGGAATGTCGACTGAGCCGCGCGCCTGCACGCGATCATATTTGCCGTAGCTGACTTCGCCGAAGCCGCCGAAATCGGCACCCGGCTTCTTCATGATGACGTTGATCGCGCCGCCGGTCGTGTTGCGGCCGAACAGCGTGCCCTGGGGGCCGCGCAGCACCTCGATCCGCTCGACGTCGAACAGCGAGAAATTGTTTGCGCTCTGCCGCGACATATAGACGTCGTCGACATAGGTGCCGACCGGCAGATCGAAGGTCGAGATCGTCTCGTTGTTGTTCAGGCCGCGCATCGAATAGCTGTTGGCGGTGCCGACCGAGGTGTTGTTGTGGCCGATCAGGTTCGGAACATAGGACAGCAGGTCGATGGTGCGCGTGATCTGGCGTGTCTGAAGCTCCTGCGCGGTGAACGCGGAAATCGCGATCGGCACTTCCTGCAGCTTCTGTTCGCGGCGCTGCGCGGTGACGACGATATCTCCAACGCCGTCGGATTCGTCAGCGGCCTGAGTGGCGACGGGCGTTTCGGTCTGGGCGTGAGCCTGGGTAGCGATGGCGATCGCATAGAGACTGAGGCCGAAAGCAGTGCTGTATCGTAGCTTCTTGGTCATCGTTGAACCCTTTTCAAAATGCCGCCGACCGGCGTCTTCGCCTTGCCGACCCCACGCCCGAACGCCGGGCAATACGATCCCGTCTCCGCCAACCCGGGGTCAGCGGCACGCCTGCAAACTTCATTTCTTATTTGTTATAGAGCTATGACATATACTCGGCGCTGTCACGTGAATTATGCGTTAGCCCGAGGGATCGTCCGGAGTGTGTCGTGATTGCAACAATCACCCATTATAGGCCGGGCGCGCCACGGCCCGATCGAGCCAGCCAGCCAGGTTGGCATATGAATTCAGGGACACTTTCGACGGCTTTGCCAAGGCTGCGATGGCCGCGAGATTGACGTCGGCGACGGAAAACTCCCGGCCCAGCAGCCAAGGGCGATCGGCGAGCGCGGTATCGAGCACCTTGAGCGGCGCCTGCAGATCCCGCTCGGCCTGCTCGGCAGCGCCCGAGTCGCGATCCGCTTCCGGCTTTATGACGCGTTCGAACAGGCAGACCGTCAGGTTGCGTTCGAGTTCGTTCAATCCCCAGAAGCTCCACTGCCAGACCAGTGCTTCCTGCTCGACCGTCTCGGGATAGAGGCGGCCGGTGCCGTATTTCTTGGCGAGGTAAAGGCTTTCGGCGAAGGATTCGAACAGGGTGAAGCCGTTATCGACCAGCGCCGGCACCTTGCCGTTGGGATTGATCGCGAGATAGGCAGGCTGCCTGGTCTCGCCGGCGGCCGGTTCGATATTCTGCACGTCGAGTCCGAGCTCGCGCGCGACCCACAAGGGACGGCGGGCGCGGGATCCGGGACGGCCGTAGATGGTAATCGTCATTCGGTTGTTCAGCCTTTGCGTTGCAGGAAATCGAGGATCGGTGCGGCCCATTCGGCGGCGCGTTCGAACACCATGCCGGCGCCGCCCGGCAGCTCGGCATACGCCCAGCCGGGACGACGCTCGACGAGCTGCCGGCCCATCGGGAACAGCCGGTCGGTGCGGCTGGCGATGACGAGCGTCGGGCAGGTAATTGCATCGAGATCGGCTTCGAGATCATAGGCCGGCGCAGCGCGGTGACCGTCCTCCTTCCACGGACCGTTCGCGAAATAGGCGACGATGCCGACATGCACCGTCTCGTCGCTCCACGCCGGATCGGCGATGCGGCGCACGGTGGCCCAGCGATCGGTGAAGTGACTGCCGTCCGCCTTGATCTCCTGCGCATCGTGCAGGCCGGAGGCGCGCTCGGCGCGCTGTTCCGCAGTGTAATAAGGCATGTTGTCCGTGATGAGCGCGGCAATCCTGTCGGGCCGGGTCGCGGCGACCCGCGCGGCGACCAGGCAACCGCCATGGTGGCCGGCGATCGCGACCTGGTCGAGGCCGAGCGAGTCGATCACCGCGGCTGCGGCTGCGGCATAGCCCTCGATGCTTGCCTCGGTGCGCGGCGGATCGGACATGCCGTGGCCTGGCATGTCGGGAACGATGACCTGATAACCAGCCGCCGCCAGCACCGGCATCGCCTTGCGATATTGAATGGAACCCCAGGGAGCCTGGTGAATCAGCATGATCGGCGTGCCGGTGCCGAGAATCCGGCAATGAACCTGTCCGTCCGGGCCATCGACGTACAGCCGGCGCTCGCCGGGGATGAGGTTTACCGAAGGCAGCATCACCTGGCTCCCGAAAGGCGCTGGCCGAGCAGGCGGCCGAAGGTGAGCGCCGGGGTGACCATCATGCCGCCGCACGCCGCCTTGCCCATCGTCTGGCCGGAGCCGAGCAATTCGCCGGCGGCGTAGAGATTGCCGACCGGCGCGCCATCCTGGCGGATGACCTGGAGATCATCATTCACGGCAAGGCCGATCGCGCCGGTGATCGCGCCGCCCTGCATGCGGATCGCGTAGAACGGACCTTGGGCGATGGGGGCAGGGGCGCGCGCGCGACCGAGGAAATCATTGCCGGTCTGCACGCCGTAGTTGAAGCCGGCAACGGTGGCGGCGAGGCCGTCTGCGTCGATCCCGGCAGCCTCGGCCAGCCCCGCGATGCTGTCGGCCGAGGCGAAGGAGGGACCGTTTTCGGCGAATTTCGCGGCCAGATCCTCGCGGGTCCAGCCGACGACGATCGGCGGCGCGCTATCCAGAATATGCTGGTCGAATATGATCCAGTAGCGCCGGTCCGGCTGGTAGCTCAGCGCCATCTCGCGGGCGTCGACGCTGCGGATGTCCTCGCGGACGAAGCGCTGGCCAGCCGCGTTGACGTAGATTTCCCAGGGCTCGCGCCGTTCGGGGAAATGCTCGACCGTGCCGATCGCGCGCGCCGGAAAGGTCGCGCTGTTGTAGAGCGTGCCGAAATTGTTGAACACCTTGTCGTGCCCGCGCAAATAGCCGCCGACCGACTGGCCGAGCTTCAATCCCGCGCCGCGCGAAAAGGGATAGGGTGCAGCATTGTACAGCGGATAGCCGTTGAGTTCGGCGAACAGCGCCGGATCGGCCGTGTAGCCGCCCGAGGCGAGGACGACGTTGGCGGCATCGAAATCATGGGCCTGGCCATCGGCGTCGCGCGCCGTGACGCCGGTAACGCGGCCGTCGGCGTCGGTGCGCAGCGCCGTGACTTCATGGCCGAGCTTCAGCGTCACCGCGCCGCTTTCGGCCAGCCCCTCGACGATCGGCACCAGCACGTTCTTCACGCTGATGCCCCCCTCAGGTCCCCAATAATAGCGCTTCTCCCGATACGGCTCATGGCCGAAACCGGTGACCGGGTGATCGGGCAGCGGCTCGAAGCCACGGCTCATCAGCCAGTCGAACGTATCGGCGGCATTGTCGATCGCGAGCCGGGCAAGGCCGGGATCGATCGTGCCGCGGCTAATCCGGATCACATCCTCGAAATGCGCGTCGGGCGTATCGGCAATGCCGTTCGCTGCCTGCAGCTGCGTGCCCGCGGCGCTCATCTGGCCGGTCGCGACCCAGAGCGTGCCGCCGAGCTTTTCAGCGGCGTCGACCAGCAGGACCCGCGCGCCGTTTTCAGCCGCGAAGATGGTCGCCGGCAATCCCGCAGAGCCGCCGCCCACCACAATCAGGTCCCACATTAGGCGTCTTTCCACTTGTTCTGAATAATGGAACATCGTTCTATAATGATGCTATGCCGGGCAATGAGGCATGGTCAAGCGCCAATTCGCGGACCGCCCGAAACAAAGTTACGCGCCGTATCGTGCGCCGGTCCGTCAGCATTGACTCGCCCGCTTCGCGGCGTCAGTCTTCATTATGGAACGGTGTTCTATATAGTGATACAAGGAGATTTCGGTGGTGATACGCAGCCTGATCCTGCTCGGCGTACTTTCGGGCGCAAGCGCGCTTGCCGCCAACGAACCCGCGGCACCGCCGCCGACCGCGCGGGCCGCCGCCTGCGTGCCGCCATCGATGCAGGATGCCAGCTGGGACGGGCTGGGCGTGCTGAAGGGCGGCAAGGGCTATGCGCCGACGCCGATGGGACAGGTACATTACCGCCTGATGGGGCCGAAGAACGGCCCGGTCGTCCTGCTGCTCCACCAGACGCCCTGGTCGCTGGTCGAATTCGCCGACATCCAGCCCTGCCTCGCGGCGCGGGGCATCCGGTCGCTTGCGATCGACACGCCGGGTTACGGCATGTCCGATGCGCCGGACGGGATGCCGACGATCCAGCAATATGCCGACAATGTCGCGCCGGTGCTGGACTATCTGAAGATCCGCAAGGTGATGGTTGCCGGCCATCATACCGGCGCCTCGATCGCCGCTGCCTTCGCCGCGCGCTTTCCGCAGCGGGTGACCGGCGTGGTGCTGCACGGTGCGCCCAATTATAACGATGCCGAGCGCGCACAACGCAAGGCGCTGCCGCCTCCCGACCTGCAGCTGAAGCCCGACGGCAGTCATCTCAGTGCCTATTACGCCAAGCTGTTCAAGGCGCAGGGCGCCTATCCGCGCAACCTGGCGACGATCAACTGGTCGACCCTGAGCATCTTCCTCGCCGGCGCCTCCGACGTGGCGCATGCCGCGGTCTATGACAACGACATGGCGAGCGACCTGAACAGGATCACGGTGCCGTTGCTGGTGCTGTCGGACGGTGCCGACGCGCTGAATGCGATCGACCAGCGGACCGGGGCGATGAAGTCCAATTTCCGATACGAGAAATTCTCGGACGGATCGGCCCATATGCTGATCGTCGAGCCGGCCCGCTGGTCCGACATCGTCGCCGGGTTCGTGAAGGGCCTGAAATGAGCTGAGCGTCAGGCCGGATCCGGGCCGCGCCCGGATCCGGTCGACGGCACCGGGGATTCAGGCGACCAGACGGGCCTGCCCGGCAATCCGCGGGACCGAAGCCCCGAGCGCGCGCGACGCCTCGGCGGCAGCGGCCCGGACCTGAGTCACCAGGGTCGCGCTATTCTCTTCGCTGAGGCGCGACAGCGGCAGGGCCAGGCCCATTGCAGCGATGATCTGGTTGTCCGGGCCCCAGACCGGCGCGGCGATGCCGCCGACCGCGGTTTCCCATTCGCCGCGGTTCATCGCGATGCCCCCCTCGCGCACGGCATCGACCGCAGCGGTCAGCGCGTCGGGATCGACGATCGTGCGCGGCGTGTAGGCGCGCAAGGGGCGCTCGAGCGTTTCGCGCAGCGCGGTCGGATGAAAGGCGAGGAAGACCTTGCCGGTCGCCGAACAGTGAGTCGGCGCGCGCTCCCCGATCTCCGAAAAGGCGCGGACTGAATGCACGCCTTCCGACTTGTCGATATAGATCACGTCGGCGCCGTCCGAGATGGCGAGATGGACCGTTTCCAGCGTGGCGCGGGCGAGCTGATCCATGATCGGGCGGATCGAGCGGCGCAGATCCAGCCGTTCGATCACTTTCGCACCCTGCTGCCAGACCTTCAGCGTCGCTGTGTAGCGGCTGTCGGCAGAGGCCGCATAGCCCAGCGCGATGAAGGTCTGCAGATAGCGGTGCACGTTGCTTTTGGTGAGCCCGACCTGGCGCGCCAGTTCGGACACGCCCATCGGTTCGGGTGCGGCGACCAGCGCTTCGAGCACTTGCATGCCCTTGACGATCGTCTTGTCCAATTCCGTCTCCGCTCGTCTATCTGGCCCGGCAGGGGCGTTGTTCAATTATGCGCATGGGCGGGGGAATTCGCCAGTGCCAACTCAAGCTCGCTCACGGCGGCACGGTAATATTTCAGCCCGGCGATGCAGAGCAGGATCGATGGAATGCCGAGCACGAGAACATAGCAACTGAGCACGACACCGATCATCTTCGGATCACCGGTCATATCGGTAGCAAAGCCGATGATCGGCGGGCCGAGCAACGGCCCGATCAGCGAGATGAAGGTGTTGAAGATCGCCATCGATTGTGTGCGGACTTCGCCCGGGGTGATCTGCGCCATTGAGGCGGGGCCGCCGGCGGTCGCCACCGACTTGCCGATAAAGGCGACGAACATGAATATCACCGCGATCGGGGCGCTCGGCATGATCGGATAGAGCGCGCTGCACGGCACGCAGATCAGCAGGCCGAGGATCAGCACGCGCATCGAACCATCGACCCGGCCGATCGCGAAATGCCGCTGCGCCCAGACCGCGACGGCGGTGCCGATCGGGCCGGCGGTGAAGTAGAACAGCCCGGTGACGAGGCCGGTCTCCGCGATGCCCCAGCCCCACAGGCGCGAGAAGAGCGGCACGTTCCACAAGGTCAGGGCGCTCAGGGCGAAATTGCAGGTCGAGCCGACGATCAGCGCGCCGAAGCCGCGCCAGCGCAGGCCCATATATTTGAAGGCGGCGCTGGCGGGGGGGCGCTCGGTCGTGGTTTCCTGGCGCACCGGCTCCCTGACCGTCATCATCAGACCGGCGAAGATGAAGCCCGGAATGCCGACCAGCACGAAGGTCGCCTGCCACGGTGCGAGCCGGCCGAAGATCGGCCAGTCGACATGGCCAAGCGTCTGCAGGTGACTGACGATCAGGCCTCCGAGCAGGAAAGCGAGGCCTGCGCCGAGATAGGGCCCGGCCATGTAGACGCTGATCGCGCGCGGCCGCTCCCGCCGGTTGAAATAATCGCTGATGATCGAGATCGAGCAGGGGCTGACCACGGCCTCGCCGAGGCCGAGGCCGAGGCGCATCAGGAACAGCGGCAGGAAGGTCGCGACCAGGCCGCTGCCGACCGTCATCGAACACCAGATCACGATGCCGGCGAGAAGCAGATATTTGCGGTTCGAGCGATCGGCATACCAGCCAAGCGGAATCGCGACGAGCACGTGAAAAGTGGAGAAAGCCGGTCCGAGCAGCAGCCCGACCTCGAAATCGCTGAGCTTCATCGACGCTTTCAGCGGCTCGATGAGCAGGCTGAGGATGAACCGGTCGAAATAGGAAAGGATGAAGACGCCGAGCAGCAATATCACGACATACCAGCGGTACGCCGGGCCGTTCTTCTCAAGTGTCACGCGCGGCGCCCCCTTGTTGTGGTGTGCGATGAGTGAAGATCAGCCGGGCTTGCGGCTGCCGAAGACATACCAGCCGCCCTTGCCGTGCCGCGGCCGGCCGGGCTCGTCCCAGGCAAAGGCAGTGCCGCGATCGGGATAGGCCGCGATGTCCGGCAGGATGTGCGCGAAGCTCGCCTGCGGATCGAAGCCGGCGCCGGCCATCAGCGCGATGGGATCCTGGTTGCGCCAGGCGGTATAGGCCGGCTCGTTGTTGTTGCGGGTATCCCAGTTCCAGAAATAATTCTCCCACGCATCGACCAGATCATGGGCGGGCAGTTCCTGGTGGATCATCAGGCCGCCGGGTTTCAGCAGGCGATGGCATTCCGCCATCACCTTCTTCGACGCCCAGACCGGGATTTCGTGGAAGAAGAAGCTGGAGACGATCAGATCGAAATGCCCGTCGGGGAAATTGGTCTGCTCGGCATTCTGCTGGCTGAAATGGACGGGCAGCCCGTCATGCTCGGCCGCGGCATGGCCGTAGCGCAGCAGGGGCGCGCCGACATCGATGCCGTGCGCCTCCACGTCGGGAAAGGCCTGGACATAGGGCATCAGGTTCTTGCCCGAGGTGGTGCCGAGATCGAGCATCCGCGTGGGCGTGAAATCGGGGAATTCGGTCTTGATCCAGCGGCTGATGACCCGGGCGACGCCGCCCCAGCTGCGGTGGCTCTGCTGCGCGGTGAAGACGCGCGCGCCGAGGCTGACCACCGCGCCCTGCGCGACATCGTCGTCGGTCCATTCGCTGTGAAAGCAGCCCGGCGTCAGGTGCACGTCCAGATTGGTGACATAGGCCGGCACCTCGAACCCGGGCGTCAGGCGCAGCGATCCGCCCGCCGGGTTGCGCTCCGCCGCGTCGCGCGCGACGGCGATCAGCTCGGGCAGGGCGCGCTCCACTTCCGGCTGGACTGACTGGAAACACATCTCCTGCGCGTTGTAGCGCAGCGTGCTGTAGAAGCGGTAGGACGGCTCGTTGCGCATCGCGCGGTCGATGTCGCGCCAGTCGGCCGGGGCGGGCGCCTTGGGGGCGATGCGCTCGCGGTAATCGCTTTCGAGCGCGGTCGCGAAATCCTGGATCGCGTGACGGCGCAGCGTGCTGCAGAATCGCTGGCGGGCGATCTCGTCATGCGTCGGCTTTGTCACCGTTTCGATGTTGGCGACGGCGGAATTGGAAACCAGCGTATCGGTCATCTCGACCCTCCATTCCAACATTTAGAACACTGTTCTGAATGCACGCTAACATGCTCTTTCAGCCGTAGCAATGCGCCTGCGGCGATTATCCGACGCTTATTCGTACCCGCTCAGAAACCGCTTGCGCCCGCCCAATTCCTATTAGAAGTAATACAAATCATCCACGGGTCAACGGGGTCGGCGACGGGCATGGAAACGGGCGTGATCGTTGTCGGGGCAGGGCCGGTCGGGCTCACCGCCGCCTATCTGCTCGGGCAGCACGGCATCCCCTGCACGCTGATCGCCGAGGAGCCGGTGCTGGCGACCGACCTGCGCGCCTCGACCTTCCATCCGCCGACGCTCGACATGCTCGATACGCTCGGGCTCGCCGCGCCGCTGGTGGCGCAGGGCCTGCGCAGCCCGACCTGGCAGATCCGCCTTCACGAGACGGGCGAGCGCGCCGAATTCGACCTTTCGGTGCTGGCCGGGGACACGCGGCATCCGTTTCGCCTGCAGTGCGAACAGTCGCGGCTGTGCGCGCTGCTGCTCGAGCGGCTCGGGGCGGAGGGCAAGGTGCGGTTGCTGCTCGGCCAGCGAGTCGAGCGCGTGGTGCAGGATGCGGACGGGGTGACGGTGACGGCGCGCCCGGTGGCGGGCGGCGATCCCGTCGCGTTCACCGCCCGCTATGTGATCGGCGCCGACGGATCGCGCAGCGTGGTGCGGCAGGCGGCCGGGATCGGCTTCGAGGGCAAGACCTATCCCGAGACGACGATCCTCGCGACGACGACCTTTCCGTTCCAGGATCATCTGCCGGGCCTGTCGAACGTCAATTATGTGTGGAAGGCGGGCGGCACCTTCTCGCTGCTGCGGCTCAGGCAGCTGTGGCGCTGCAGCCTCTATCCCGATCATGACGAGAGCATCGAGGACGGGCTGACGCCGGCCAGCATCGCGCGCAAGCTGCAGGAGATCGCGCCGAGCGATACGCCGCACGACGTGCTGGAGACGCGCGCCTACCGCGTGCACATGCGCATCGCCGACGATTACCGCGCCGGCCGCATCCTGCTCGCCGGGGACGCAGCGCACGTCAATTCGCCCGCCGGTGGCATGGGCATGAACGGCGGCGTGCACGACGCGTTCGAGCTGGCCGAGACCTTGCGGCAGGTGTGGGGCGGGGCAGGGGAGGCGCTGCTCGACCGCTATACGCGCCGCCGCCGTCCTATCGCCGAGCAGGAGGTACTGGCGCAGGCCGACCGCAACCGCGCGCGGATGCAGGAACGCGACGGCGACAAGCGCCGCGAGATGCTGACCGCGCTGCAGGCCGTCGCGGCCGACCCGGAACAGGCGCGCGCGCATCTGCTGCGCAGCTCGATGATCGCGGGGCTGCGGCGCGCGGCCGAGATCGCATGACCGCGGGCGGCTATGATTACGGCCGCGCGGGCCGCATCGGCATCGGCACGCCGCAGGCCAATCCGACGGTCGAGACCGAATTCGCCATCCTGCTGCCGCCGGCGGTCAGCCTGACCGTCACGCGGCTGACCAGCGGGGCGAGCGCACCGGCCGACCGGTTGCGCGCCTACCTGCTCGACCTGGCCGAGCACCTCGCGGCGTTCGACACGTTCCGCCCGGACGTGTTCGGCTTCGCCTGCACGGCATCGTCCTATCTGATCGCACCGGACGACGTGCGCGCGACGACCGCCGCGTGCGAGGACCGTTTCGGCTATCCGATCATCACCGCGGCCGAGGCGATCCATCGCGCGCTGCAGCGGATCGGCGCGCGGCGTATCGCGCTCATCTCCCCCTATCCGGCGGCGCTGGCCGAGGCGGCGACGCGCTACTGGTCCGGGCTGGGTTATGAGATCGTCGCGGTCGCCGCAGCGGGCGATCTCGCACCGGACGCGGATACGCGCGGCATCTACGCGCTGGGCAGCGATGCCGCCGCGGCGGCACTGGCGCGGATCGACCTTAGCGCGGTCGACGTCGTGCTGCTGAGCGGCACCGGCATGCCCTCGCTGCCGCTGATCGCCAGCGCGACGGCGGGCGTACCGATCCTGTCTTCCAACCTCTGCCTCGCCGCGGCGCTTTGTGCGGCGGTGGGTGCCGGCGACCTGCTCGACCCTGCCGCTTCCCGCGCCTGGCATGCCCGCTGCGCGGCGGCGATCGACCCGAAAGGACAATGAGATGACCATGATAACCGCATGGATCGACGGCGAGACCGTCAGCACCGGCGCAGCGCCGATCCCGGTGATCGATCCGGCCACCGACGCGCTGATCGTCGAATTGCCCGAGGCCGACGACGCGACGATCGACCGTGCCGTGGCCGCGGCGCGGCGCAGCTTCGACCAAGGGACTTGGCGGACCATGCCAGTCGAGAAAAGACAGGCAGTGCTGCGCACCTGCGCTGACCTGATCGATGCCGCGACGGCCGAGCTGGGCGATCTCGAATGCGCCAATACTGGCCTGCCGCTGGCCCAGATCAAGGGCCGATCGATCCCGCGCGCAGCGGACAATTTCCGCTTCTTCGCCGATTATATCGGTCAGAGCGCGGGCGAGCTGTTCGAGCAGAACCCGGACTATCTGACCTTCGTGCGGCGCGAGCCGATCGGCGTTGCGGCGCTGATCAGCCCGTGGAACTCCCCGCTGGCGCTGGGATCGATGAAGATCGCGTCGTGCATCGCCTTCGGCAATTCCTGCGTGCTGAAACCGTCCGAACAGGCGCCGCTCGGGATCAGCCGGCTGGTCGAGATCCTGGGCGCGGCGGGCATTCCCGAAGGCGTGGTCAACCTCGTCAACGGTCGCGGCGCGACCACGGGCGACCGGCTGATCCGCAACCCGGACGTCGATGTCGTGACCTTCACCGGCGGCACGCCCACCGGCCGCGTGATCATGCGCACGGCCGGCGAATTGCTCAAGCCGGCCACGGTGGAGCTGGGCGGCAAATCGGCGAATATCGTGTTCGATGACGCCGATTTCGATCAGGCGGTGGATGGGGCGCTGCTCGGCATCTTCACCAACAATGGCCAGCAATGCCTGGCCGGATCGCGCATCCTGGTACAGCGCGGGACCGCCGATCGCTTCATCGAAGCGCTCGTCGAACGGGCGAAGCGCATCCGGGTCGGCGATCCGCGCGATCCGGCGACGGAGATCGGGCCGCTCGTCTCGGCCCGGCACATGGCGCATGTGCTGAGCTTCGTGCCGCAGCCGGGCGAAGCGGGTGTCGCGCTGCTCACCGGCGGCAAGCGCGCGCCGGCGTTCGAGCGCGGCTGCTATGTCGAGCCGACCCTGGTGCGCGCGGACTCCAATGATTCGCGCGTCTGCCAGGAAGAGATTTTCGGCCCATTCGGCGCGATCCTGGTGTTCGATACCGACGAGGAGGCGTACGCGCTCGCCAATGCCAGCCGCTTCGGGCTGGTCTCCTATGTCTGGTCGCAGAGCCTGATGCGGATCATGGAAGCGCAGGAGCGTATCCAGGCCGGCATCGTGTGGTGCAACACGCCGATGATGCGCGAACTGCGCGCGCCGTTCGGCGGCTGGAAGGAATCGGGTATCGGCGCCGACGGCGGACGGGCGTGCGAGGATTTCTACACGCGGCAGAAAGCGGTCACGATCCCGCGCCGGCCGATCACCCTGCGGAAGCTCGGCGCTTGACCGCCACGGCGGCCGCACCGACCCGGTTCCTGTGGCAACCATGGGCGGCGGTGCTGCTGCTGTTCTTCGCGCAGGCGCTGTCGCATCTCGACCGCTTCCTGCCGAGCCTGTTGATCAAGCCGATCAAGGCCAGCCTCGACCTCACCGACTTCCAGGTCGGGTTGATGCTCGGCCCGGCATTCGCGGTCTTCTATTGCACCATGGCGCTGCCGGCCGGGTACCTTGCCGACCGCTACAGCCGCCGCAAGCTGCTGGCCGGGGCAATCGCGATCTGGTGCGTGATGACGGTGATGGCTGGGTTCGCCCATAGTTTTGGCCTGCTGCTCGTTTCCAGGCTCGGCGTCGGGCTGGGCGAGGCGGCGCTGACGCCGTGCGCGCTGTCCCTGATCAGCGATTATTTCGACCGCAGCCGCCGCCCGCGCGCGATCGCGCTGATGATGGCTGGCACGACTTTCGGATCAGCCATGGCGTTCCTCGGCGGCGGCCCGCTGGTCGCCTATGTCTCGAGCCTGCCGCCGGTGGTGATGCCGCTGGCCGGCGCGGTCGAGCATTGGCAGCTGGTGTTCCTCGTCGCCGGTCCGCCGGGCCTGCTTCTCGCCGCCCTGATCCTGCTGATCCGGGAGCCGCAGCGGACTGAACGCATCGGCGGCGCGATCGGCGCTGACGCACACAAGCATGTACCCCTACTGTCCGCAATCGGCTTCATGGCCACGCGCTGGCGGGCATTCGGGCCGCTGGTGCTCGGCAATGCCGGGTCGCTGACGCTCGGCACGCTGAGCCTGTGGAACGTCGCCCTGTTCGAGCGGACCTGGGGCTGGGACGTTCGGCGCTTCGGCGTGACGGCAGGGTTGATCTACCTGGTGGTCGGCGCGGTCGGTTATGTCTTTGCCGGCTGGCTGGCGAGCCGCGGGCTGAAGGCCGGCAAGAAGGACGGCACCCTGCGCGCTTTCCTGCTGGGCATCTGCATCGTCGTGCCGGCGACGATCCTCTATCCGCTGGCGCCGAGCGGCGAATGGGCAGCGATCGGCTTCGCTTTCTTCATGTTCGGCCAATGCCTGTGCGGCACGTGCGGACCGGCTTCGCTCACCATGTTGACGTCGAGCGACGTGCGATCGACCGTCACCGCGCTCTATTTCATGATCCTCAGTCTCGTGAGCCTGATCCTCGGCCCGCTGCCGGTCGGCCTGATGGTCGACTGGTTCGGCGATCCGGCCGCCCTGCGTTACGCCATCGCGATCGAGGCAGCGGTGATCGGTATTCCGGCGATCCTGATCGTCCTGTTCGGTTTCGGTGGTTATCGCCGCGGCGTCATCGAGGTCGAGGGGTTGATCGCCCTTTCCGCCGCAAGGGAATCCCGCGCATGACCGATCGACGCCGCCTGGGCGGAATCCGCGCCGTGACGTATTCAGTGCCGGACATCGTCGCGATGGAACGTGCCTATTGCGACGTGCTCGAATATTGCGTCGCCGATCGCGGCGTCGTGTCGGCCGGGCGGGCGGCATTCTGGAACGCACCCGAGGCAGCGGGGCGGCCCTATGTCTCGCTCGAGCCGGCAAGTGGGGAACGCGTGCCGCTGCGTTTCATCGAGACGCCCCATGTCGAGCCATGGCGGGCCCTCACCACGCATGGCTGGAATGCGACCGAGATCATCGTCGAGGACGTGAACGCGCTGGCCGAACGGATCGAGGGATCGCCCTTCCGCCGCATCGGCGGGCCGCGGCCGTTGACCAATTATCCGAAGATCAGCGCGATGCAGGTGATCGGGCCGGCCGGAGAATGCGTGTATCTCACGCATGCGCCACCGGGCTGCGGGATGAACCTCGGACCCGCAAAGTCGTTCGTCGGGCGAGTCTTCTCGGTCGTTGCCGGCGGGCCTGACATTGAGGCGATGAACGCCGCTTATGCCGCGCGGTTCGACAATCACGTCCGCCCGCCCAGGCCGACGCCGATCGGCATCATCAACGAGGCGAACGGCCTGCCGGCCGACCACAAGACCGATCTCGGGCTGGTTGAGATCGACTGGGGCACGGTCATCGAACTCGACGGCTATGCCGATGCGATGGGTCCGCGGCCGACCCGGCCAGGCGATCTGCCGCCGGGCATGGCGATCGTGACGCTCGACGTTCGGGCGAATGCCGACGGCTATGATCCGGACATTTTGGCCGCGCTGCCGCTTTCCGCCCCACCGGGGGAGGGCCTGTCGCTCTGGTCCGGCGCGGCGGGGGAGCTCATCGAACTCGCGGCCAGCGATCTTGCGAAGGAATCGGCATGACTATCGACCAGGAAATCTCTGCCTTCGTCGCTGACTATGTGCGGCTGTGGAACGCCTATGACGTGCCGGCGATGCGCGCGATGTGGGACGAGGCGGAGGAGAGCCCGATCTACGTCGCCGAAGAGGCGGAGCCGATGATCGGATGGCCGGCCGTGCATGCCTATTGGGCGATCGACCGCAGCAAATCCGACCGGCTGCTGACTCACGACCGGCTGACCGTGCGGCAGGCGGCAGACGATATCGCCATCGCCTTTTATCATATGCGCTGGAACGTCTTCATCCCGGGCAACCGACTCTACCCCCGGCCGTTCGGCGGCGCGGTACGGGTGAGCGCGATGCTGCGGCGGCGCGAGGGCGTGTGGAAGCTGTTCCACTATGTCGAGGCCCCGCTCGCTGCGCTGATCCAGCTCCGGCACGCCGCCGAGGCGATGGTCGATCCGGCGCTGCACGACCGCATCGCCGCCAGGGCGTGACGCAGATCGACCGCGCGTTCGTGCGCCTGCCGCAGGGGCTGGTGCATCTGCGGCGCGTGGAGGGCGAGGGTACGCCGCTGGTGCTGGTCCATGCCTCGCCCGGATCGTCGCGGGCGCTGGCGCCACTGCTCGGCGCGCTGGGTACGGCGAAATACTGCCCACCGCTGATCGCGCCGGACACGCCGGGCAACGGCGATTCGGACGGCTTCGCCCCGGCCGATCCGGCGATGGACTGGTATGCCGATACGCTGGCCGGCCTGCTCGACAGGATGGAGATCGAACGGTGCGACCTGTATGGCACGCATACGGGCGCACGGATCGCGATCGAGACGGCGGTCCGCCATCCGGATCGCATCGGGCGGCTGATCCTGGACGGTCTGACCGATTATCCGCCCGAGACGCGCGACCTGTTCCTGAAGCATTACGCCCCGGCGATGGCACCGGACGATTATGGCGGGCAGTTCGCCTGGGCCTTCAACTATATCCGCGATCAGGTCGTGCATTTCCCGCACTTCCTGCGCGATCCCGAGCACCGGCTGATGACCCGCGCGATGCCGTCCGCGGCGGACCTGCACGCCGCGACGCTCGATGTGCTGAAGGGGCTGACCTCCTATCACAAGGCATACCGCGCCGCGTTCCGCTATGCCGCGACGGAGCGCCTGCCGCTCGTGCGGGCCGAAACGCTGGTGTGGCGCGCGGAAGGCGAATTGCCCGAGTTGCGCGCGGCGAGCGAAGGGCTCGCCGCGTTGTTGCCGAACGGCCGGATCGAGGATGTCGGGCGCTCGGCCGCGGCCAAGGCCGCGTCCATCTTGCGGTTTTTGCGGCCCGGTGGACCGGGCGTACGTCCGGGGTGACGATCCAGCCCTAGATCACGCCCTTCGCCGCATCGACGATCTCATCGCCGCGCGCGAACCAGGTGGCCGGGCGGGCCGCGAGATCGGCGAGCAGGCGTTCGAACGCGTCGATCCGGTAAGGCAGGCCCATGATGTACGGCGTGAGGTTGAGCGGCAGCATGCGCCCGCCAAAGGTCGCGCTTTCGGCTTCGAGCAGGTCATAGGCGTCGGTCATCTGCTCGACATAGGAATCGACTGAATGCTGCTGGTTGACCAGGATCTGTCGATCCGAGAGCTCGTGGTTGAGCGGCAGGTTGACGATGTCGCCCTGGGGTGTGGCGAAGCGATAGGGGAGCTCGTCGTTCACCCAATCGCACATATAGTCGAGGCCTGCCTCGACCAGCAGGCCGGGTGTGGCGAAGCTTTGCGAGCGGGCGATCGAATGCCAGCCGCGCGGGCGCTTGCCTGAAACCTTTTCAAGCGAATCGATCGACTTCAGGATCAATTCTCGCTCCGCATCCGAACCCATGCCGCTGGCGATGGTGCCGTTCATGTCAGTCGAATGCGCGACGATCTCATGCCCCGCGGCGACGATATCGGCGATGATCGAGGGATAGCGATCGGCAATGGCCGCGTTGACCGCGACCGAGACGGGCGCGCCGACCTTCGCGAAAGCATCGAGCAGGCGATAGAAGCCGACGCGCGTGCCATATTCGCGCGCCGTATAATGGCGATAATCGGGATAGGAGGTCTGCATGTGCCCCGGCGCGCGGAACGGCTTGTCGGCCGGGGTGATCGGAAACCATTCGAGATTGACCAGCATCCATACCGCGACGCCCTTGCCGCCGGGCCAGGCGAGCGGCGGTCGTTCCGTGATGCTCGACCACGGATAGGAATCATGGTCCATGCCGTGGCGGCGCCGGGAATATTCGAGATACGCGGGATCGAGCGCCATTACCGGCCTTTCGTCGTGTAGCGCGCCGCGTCAGCCATGGCGGCATCGTAATCATGGGCCAGGAAATGATCGGCGATGTCGCCGCTGCGGGTGATCCAGGCGCGCCCGTCGGCGGCGATGTGGCGCAGCACCTCCTCGAACGCGCCGATGCGGTGCGGCTGGCCGATCAGATAGGCGTGCAGCGGGATGCACATCACCGTGCCGGACTGCGCGCCCTCCGCCGCGAGGCGATCAAATTGGCGGATCAGCGTTTCGGCATATTCCCGGGGGGACATGTTGTAGACCGAGAAGCCGTAATGATCGTTCACCTCTAGGCTGTACGGCATCGACACCAGCCGGCCCGCGGCGACATGCACCGGCCCCGGCTGATCGTCATGATACAGATCGCAAGTATAGGTCAGGCCATATTCGGCGATCAGATCGAGCGTGCGCGGCGTGTGCGTAAGGGCTGGGGCGAGCCATCCCTTGATCGTCTGGCCGGTCGCCTCGCGGACCGTGCCGATCGAATCCTCGATCAGCGCGCGCTCCTGCGCCTCGTCCATGCCGTAGCTGTAGCGCGTGTTGTAGACGCCGTGGCTGAAGAATTCCCAGCCAAGCGCGTTGACCTGGGCGATGATCTCCGGATGATGCTGGCACATTGCGACCGACAGCGAGACGGAGCCCCTGAAACCGTGGCGTTCCATGACGTCGACCAGCCGCTGGTGGCCGACGCGGTTGCCATAATCGCGGTGGCTGTAGCCGACCACGTCCGGATGCGGCTTCGCCCAGCTCTTGCGATGCGGGTTGGCCGGCGGATCCAGTTCGTAGAATTCGATGTTCGGGGATATCCAGACGGCGACTGTCTTGCCGTCGGGCCAGGCGATCTTCGCACGATCGCGGTAAGGGCGGAAATCGTACAGGCCGGGATCGGCATCACCTTCCCGCATCAACGCGCCTCCAGCCAGTCGATCACGGTCTGGACCGGCTCGACATCGGCATATTTCAGCTGAAGATCAGTAAGGTTGGCGAAGTGATAGCTCTCATGCTTGTCGGCGCAGGTCTCGATCGGGACGATCGTGCGATAGCCGCGCGAGAGCGAGTCGACCGCGGCCGCGCGGACGCAGCCCGAGGTCGACCCGCCGGTGATCACCACCGTATCCACCTTGTGCCACACGAGCAGGCTCTGCAGCGGCGTTTCGAAGAAGGGCGAGGGCATGCGCTTGGTGTAGATCGCGTCCTTCGCATGATCGATCTCGCAGCGATCGTCGAACGCGTGGCGGCGCGAGTCATATTTGATGTTCTGCAGCGAATCCGGGGTGTTGGTGCGCGTTCCCCACACACCGGCATCGGACGCGTCCTCGGCATAGGCGACGTGAGTCCACACCACCGGCATGCCCTTGGCGCGTGCCAGGCGGGAGAGGGTGTTGACGTATTCGATCTGGCGCGGATCGGTTTCATAGGCAGTCTTGAATTCGTCGATGCGGGTATAGGCGTTCTGGAAATCGACGTTCACGATCGCGAGCTTGTCGCCGAAGCCGAACTTGGCGCGCGCCGGGTTGGCCATCACCTCGTCGAACAGCTGTCGCGCGGTCTTGCCGTCGCTGACCATCTTCGTGCCGACGATATTCATGCAACCTCCTCGATCCGGCGCGCAGCGGCCGTCTTGAACCCGAGCGGCACGCCCGCATCGGGGATAAAACCATAAAGCGGCTCGCCCGGCAGGGCGTGCGCCAGAATCTCGCGCACCGCGGTCAGCCGATCGATATCGATGCCGGTGCGCAGGCCCATCGCCTCGAGCATGAAGACGAGATCCTCGGTGACGATATTGCCGGATGCGCCCGGCGCAAAGGGACAACCGCCCAGGCCACCGAGCGACGAATCGAGCGTGGTGAGGCCGCATTCGAGCGCAGCGAGCGCGTTGGCAAGGCCGAGGCCGCGCGTGTTGTGCAGGTGAATGCCGGTGACGGCATCACCGCCGACGGCATTCCGCACCAGCGCGATCAGCCGCTTCACCGCCGCGGGATCGGCATAGCCAGTGGTGTCGGAAATGCCGACCTCGTCGCAGCCAGCCGCCATCAGCCCCTCGGCGAGGCGGGCGATCTGCGCATCCGGAATCGGGCCTTCGAGCGTGCAGCCGAACGCGGTCGACAGGCTCCCTTCGAAATGCGGACGGCGCCCCGCCGGCAAGGCAGCGATCATCGCGGCGATTTCCCTGGCACCGGCCAGCACCTGTTCGTGCGTGCGGCGCAGATTGGCCAACGAATGCGTTTCGGATACCGACAGCGGCAGGGTGATCTTGTGCGCGCCGGCCTTGATCGCGGCCTGCGCGCCGCGCACGTTGGGAACCAGCACCGCGACGGTCAGGCCCGGGATGGTGAGCGCGTGGGCGACGATCTCTGCGGTGTCGGCGAGTTGGGGCAGGACGCTGGCCGGCACGAAGCTGCCGACCTCGATCTCGCGCACGCCGGCGGCTGCTTCAGCGCTGATCCACGCCTTCTTCGTCTCGGTCGGCATGATCGGCGAGATGCTCTGCAACCCGTCGCGCGGGCCCACCTCGCTGACCAGAATGTCGATGCCGTCCATGACGTTCACTGGAGGACCTTTCGTTGCCCGTTGCGTTATTTGTCTTACGTCTATATCAAATGAAACGCGCCATTCAAGGCGTGCTTACAGCAATATCGAGATACGAATGAAGCAGAGCGCCTTACCGCTGGCCGGCCTGAAAGTCGTCGAATTCACCCATATGGTGATGGGGCCGGCGGTCGGCGTGATCCTGGCGGACCTTGGTGCCGAGGTCGTCAAGGTCGAGCCGATCGGCGGCGACCAGACGCGCGAGTTGCTGGGTTCCGGCGCGGGCTATTTTCCGATGTTCAACCGCAACAAGCGCAGCATCTGCCTCGACCTGAAGAGCGAGGCGGGGTTGAAGGTAGCGCGCCAGCTGGCCGTCGACGCCGACATCCTGATCGAGAATTTCCGCCCCGGCACGCTCGCGCGGCTGGGCCTGTCCTACGAATCGCTGAAGGCGGAAAATCCCGGGCTGATCTATTGCTCGGCCAAGGGATTCCTTGCCGGCCCCTATGAGAACCGCACGGCGCTCGACGAAGTGACTCAGATGATGGGCGGCCTCGCCTATATGACCGGGCCTCCCGGCCGGCCGCTTCGCGCGGGTTCCTCGGTAATCGACATCACCGGCGGCATGTTCGGCGTGATCGGCATCCTTTCCGCGCTGGAACGTCGCCACCGCACCGGGGAGGGGGGTGAGGTGCGCTGCTCGCTGTACGAGACCACTGCCTTCCTGGTCGGCCAGCATATGGCGCAGGCGGCGGTGACCGGGCAGGCGGCGCGGCCGATGCCGGTGCGCATCTCGGCCTGGGCGATCTACGACGTGTTCGATACCGCCGTGCCGGACGAGCAATTGTTCGTCGGCGTGGTGAGCGATGCGCAATGGGTGGCGTTCTGCGCTGCCTTCGGGCTCGACGCGCTGGGCGCCGATCCGCGCTTCGCCAGGAACAACCAGCGCGTGTTGGCGCGCGACGAGATTGTGCCGCAGATTCGCGCCTTGTTCGGCGCGATGCCGCGCGCCGAGCTGATCGCGAAAGTGGAGGCGATCGGCCTGCCGTTCGCCCCGATCGCGCGGCCCGAGGATCTGTTCGACGATGCGCATCTGAATGCGGGCGGGCTGATCGAGCTGACCCTGCCCGATGGCCGCACGACCAAGCTGCCGGGCCTGCCGGTCGAGCTGGACGGCGCGCGGCTTGAGCTTCAGCGCGACATTCCCCGGATCGGCGCCGACAGCGATGCCGTGCTGGCCGAGCTTGGCTATGGGGCGCCGGCGATCGCCGAGTTGCGGGCGAACGGCGGAGTCGCCTGACCATGGGCCGTACGCTGTTCGACAAATTATGGGACCTGCACACCATCGCCGATCTGGGAGAGGGGACCGACCTGCTCCTGATCGACCGGATATTGCTGCACGAACGGACCGGCAGCGTCGCGCTGGAGAGCCTTGCCGAGGCGGGCCGTGCAGTCGCCGTGCCGGCCCAGGTATTCGTGACGATGGACCATATCGTCGATACGCTGCCGGGGCGGGGCGATCGCACGATCATGCCGACCGGCACGCAGTTCATCACTGCCACGCGCAAGGCCGCGCTGGACGCCGGGCTGACCCTGTTCGACATCGGCGACCCGCGGCAGGGCATCGTGCATGTAATCTCGCCCGAGCAGGGCATCGTGCTGCCGGGCCTGTCGCTGGTCTGTCCGGACAGCCATACCTGCACGCAAGGGGCGCTTGGCGCGCTGGCCTGGGGCATCGGATCGACTGAAGCCGAACATGCGCTGGCGACAGCGACGCTGCGGGTGCGCAAGCCGAAGACGATGCGGATCACCGTCCGCGGGCGTCTCGGCACGGGCGTGACGGCGAAGGACCTCGCGCTGCACATCGTCTCGCGGTTCGGATCGGCCGGGGCGAGCGGGCATCATCTCGAATATGCCGGCGAGGCCGTGCGCGCGCTCGACGTCGAGGGGCGGCTGACCCTGTGCAACATGGCGACCGAGCTCGCTGCCTTTTCCGCGATCATCGCGCCGGACGAAGTGGTGTTCGCCTATCTGCAGGGGCGCAGCTATGCGCCCGACGCCGCGGCGTGGGACGGAGCGGTGGCATTCTGGCGCACGCTGAACTCCGACGAGGACGCGGTGTTCGACGCAGATCATGTCATCGACGCGGCCGATGTGCCGCCGATGGTGTCCTGGGGCACCAGCCCGCAACAGGCGCTGGCGCTGGGCGAGCCGGTGCCGGCCTTTGATGCGGTGGCGTGCGGGACCC
Source organism: Sphingomonas sp. P2_B6 (assembly GCF_056404755.1). Lineage (NCBI taxonomy): Bacteria > Pseudomonadati > Pseudomonadota > Alphaproteobacteria > Sphingomonadales > Sphingomonadaceae > Sphingomonas > Sphingomonas sp. P2_B6. The sequence continues at coordinate 408,670 of NZ_JBFUDK010000004.1, read as the reverse complement.
AGGCGGCGCATGATCGCGCGCTGAGCTATATGGGGCTTAAGCCCGGCGACCGGCTGGAGACGCTGCCGATCGATGCCGCGTTCATCGGATCGTGCACCAATGCCCGTATCTCCGACCTGCGGCGCGCGGCGGACATCTTGCGCGGGCGCAAGGTGGCCGCAGGCGTGAAGGCGATCTGCGTGCCGGGATCGACCGCCGTCAAAGCTGCGGCCGAAGCCGAGGGGCTGGACCGGGTGTTCCGCGACGCCGGGTTCGAATGGCGCGAGGCAGGGTGCTCCATGTGTTTCTTCGCCGGGGGCGAGAGCTTCGGTTTCAGGCAGCGTGTAATCACGTCGACCAACCGCAATTTCGAAAGCCGGCAGGGGCCGGAGACCCGATCGCACCTCGCTTCGCCGGAGACGGTGGCGGCCTCGGCGATCGCCGGGCATATCGCCGACCCGCGGGTGCTGGCGGCATGAGCGCGGCCCCGTTCCGCTCGCTCGCCGCCGTCGCGCTGCCGCTGGTGCGCGACAATATCGATACCGACGCGATCATCCCGTCGCGCGAGATGAAATCGGTATCGAAGAAAGGGCTGGCGGACGGGCTGTTCGCCGGGTGGCGATATACCGCGATTGGCGGGCGCGAACCCGAGCACGGTTTCGTGCTCAACCGGCCTGAATTTGCGAACGCGCGGATTCTGATCGGCGGTGCGAATTTCGGTTGCGGATCGAGCCGCGAACATGCCGCCTGGGCGTTGGCCGAATATGGTTTCCGCGCAGTGATCGCGACGAGCTTCAACCCGATCTTTCGCGGCAATTGCGTGCGCAACGGCATCGTGCCGGTCGAACTGACCGAGGAGGCGGTGCGCGTGATCGCTGATATAGTCGAGGCGAGCGCTGGCGGTGAACAGGTCACGATCGATCTGGAGGCTCTGCGCGTGACGGTGGCGGATCGCGACTGGATCTTCCGGATCGACGACGAGGCGCGGCGGATGCTGTTGTTCGGCATCGACGCGATCGACCTGACGCTCGAACGCGGCGCCGACATCGCAGCGTTCCAGGCGACCGACCGGGCGCTCAGGCCCTGGGCCTATCTCGGCTGACCCCAAGAGGAATTTTCCATGTCGAATGCCCGTACCGCCTTGCTGCTGATGGATTTCCAGGCCGACATCGCCGAGCATTCGCGCGCGGCCGGCACGGTGCAGGTCGCGCTCGACGCGCTGGCGGCGGCGCGGGCCAGCGGTGTGAGAGTGATCTTCGTCAAGGTGGGCTTCCGCGACGGCTATCCGGAAATCGGCGAGGAGACTCCGGTCTTTTCCGGGGCGAAGGCGGCGGGCCGGTTCAGCGGCGCATCGTCGCGGCTGCTGGAGGAATTCGTGCCGCAGGACGGCGAGCCGGTGATCGACAAGCGCCGTTTCAGCGCCTTTGCCGGCAGCGGCCTGGAACTGGTGCTGCGCGCGCACGACATCCGCGATCTGGTGCTGGCCGGCGTATCGACGGGTGGCGTGGTGCTCTCGACGCTGCGCCAGGCGTTCGACATGACCTATCGCATGACCGTGCTGTCCGACGGCTGTTTCGATCCGGACGCCGAAGTGCACGACGTGCTGATGCGGAAGATATTCCCGCGGCAGGCCAGGGTGGTTTCGGGCGCCGAATGGGCGGCTGGCCTGGGATGAACCGGACGACATGGTCGACCCGCCGCGATGGATCGCCGGATCGCTGATCCGGTCGAGATCGCGGGAGTCGCGATCAATCGCTACCGTGTGGGTCCAGCCCGTCTCGGTGACTTCGGGTGCGTGAACGCTGTCTGCGTGCGGGCCAGGCGCATGATCCGCACGACCGGCCCAGTGCGCGAGCCGGGTTGCGGGCGGAAAACGGCCAATTGCCTGCCTCCCCGAAGCAACAGCGCGTAGCGACTCAGTTCATCCTGGAAAAGCGCTGGATCGGCCCGATAGCCGTCATAATGGGACAGGATTGCGATATCGGCATGGCAGGTCGGGATCTGTGCCGCATCCACATGCGCCAGATCGACCACGGCGCGCCCCGATCGCACGGTCTCGACCTTCGAATAGCGGATTTGCCCCGCGAGGATGGCGCGGGCATCGACACAGCCGAGCGAACCGAGCGGGAAGAGGAAGCGCCATGGCCCCTGCAGCAGATCGAAGGCGGCAGGTTCCGTCACGATCGTGCTGCCGCGCGGGACGTTGGCGCGGATCCAGGCGCTGGCGACCTGGCGCGTGTCCTGCGCGCGCTCGATCGCGCCCACCCGCGCGGCTTGCAGCATCGGGATCAGCAGCAGCAGCGCCGCTGCAGCGTCGAGAAAGGGCAAGGGGCGATTCAGCCGGGCCCGCGCCCAGTCGGCCAGCCAGCAGAGCGCGGCCGCGGCGGCGAGCGCGGCGAACGGCAGCATCGGCACGATCCAGCGCTCCCATAACAGGGCCTGTCCGCCGATGACGACCATGAAGGCGAGGCCCCCCGGCAGGACCGCCGCGGCGATTCGGGGGCGGGACAGCGCGCCCAGGGTGCCGGCCGCGACCAGCGCTAGCCCGACCGGGCCGAAGGAGCTCAGCAGCGGGTGCCAGACATACCAGCCGAGATTGGCGAGGAAGCCGCCGCCCGTGGCGCCCGGATGGACCGTGCGTGCTTCTCCGGCGAGGTTGTGCAGCACCGTTGCGTGATCGAGCACCAGATAGGGCGAGGCGATCAGCAGGGCGGCGAGCGCGGCCGCAGGCAGCAGCGCCAGGCGGTGCAAATCGCGGCGATCGGACAGACCGCGATAGAGGCCGGCGCAGAGCGGATTGAGGATGATGATCACCGCGGGCCATTTGGTCGCGCAGGCAAGGCCGGCCCAGACGCCCGCCAGCACATAGTCGCGCGGGCGGCCCTTGCGGGCGATCGCCACGGCCGATTGCGTGCACAACAGCATGAAGATGGTGGCGTGCACGTCGGTGCGGATGATCTGCGAATACTGGATATGGACGGCATTCACCGCGAGGAATGCCGCCGCGATCAGCCCGAGACGCGGCCCGCCCAGCTTCCTGCCGAGCGACCAGAGCAGTCCCACACAGGCAATGCCGCACGCGACGATGAAGAGTCGCCCAGGCAGGAACAGGATGCCGGGGTCGGCATAGGCCGCCGCCATCAGCGCCGGGCCGTCGGCGAAGCGGCCCGTGGCGATGCCGATGCCGCCGACCGCCAGGCTGACCAGCGCGAGGCAATAAAGCGTGGTCGTGCCGGGATGGCCGAACCAGCCCGGATTGAGGCTGTGGTTCCGCAGCATCTCGAGCGCGGTCATCATGAACAGCGGCTCGTCCGGGTCGTTGAGCGAAGGCAGACCGAAACCCACCCCGTGGATCCTCAGCGCAGCCGCCACCGCGAGAATCAGCACCAAGGCGCCCTTTTCGGCCCATCCATGGGGTCGCCCGTTACGGGCCGGGGCGATCGGTTTCGTCATGCTGGTGAAGACATGACGTGGAGCGACGATGCGAACCGTAATCCTGGCTGGCGGATTGGGCACCCGGCTCGGCGAAGAAACCAATGTGCGGCCGAAACCGATGGTCGAGATCGGCGGCATGCCGATCCTCTGGCACATCATGAAGATCTATTCCGCGGCCGGATTCAATGACTTCGTCATTTGCCTCGGCTACAAGGGCTATCTGATCAAGGAATATTTCGCGAACTATTTCCTGCACACGTCGGACGTCACGATCGACCTGCGCGGGGGCAACGGCATGGAGGTGCATTTCGCCCGCAGCGAGCCGTGGCGCATCACCCTGGTCGATACCGGCGCGGAGACCATGACGGGCGGCCGGCTGGCGGCGATCCGCCATCACCTCGATCCCGACGAGCCTTTCTGCCTGACCTATGGCGACGGCGTGGCGGACATCGATGTCGGCGAACTGGTGCGCTTCCACAAGGCGCATGGCCATCGCGCAACGATCACCTCGGTCACACCACCGGGACGCTTCGGCGCGCTCGAGTTCGATGGCGATCTGGTCACCGATTTCCGCGAAAAGCCGGCGGGCGATGGCGGGCGGATCAATGGCGGCTTCTTCGTTGCCGACCCGTCGGTGCTCGATCTGGTCGACGGGCCGGAGACCGTGTGGGAATCCGGCCCGCTCGAACAGCTGGCGCGGCGTGGGGAGTTGATGAGCTATCGGCATGACGGTTTCTGGCAGCCGATGGATACGCTGCGCGACAAGATGCAGCTCGACGAATTGTGGCGCGCGGGCAACGCCCCGTGGAAGCGCTGGTGAGCGGCGCGTGGCGCGGTCGCCGGGTGCTCGTCACGGGGCATACCGGCTTCAAGGGCAGCTGGCTCAGCCTGTGGCTCCACATGATGGGCGCCGAGGTCACCGGCTTCGCGCTGGCGCCGCCGACCGAGCCTAGCCTGTTCGAGGCAGCGCGGATCGCGGGGGTGGTCAGGCATGTCGAAGGCGATGTGCGGGATCTCGCCGCCGTGCGCGCCGTGGTCGAGGCCACCCGGCCCGAAATTATCTTCCACCTCGCCGCCCAGCCGCTGGTGCGGCTGTCCTATGTCGAGCCCGTGGAGACCTACGCGACCAATGTGATGGGCACGGTGCACCTGCTGGATGCAGCGCGGCGCACCCCGGGCGTGAAGGCGATCGTCTGCGTCACCAGCGACAAATGCTATGAGAATCGCGAATGGATCTGGCCTTATCGCGAGAGCGACCCGATGGGCGGGCACGATCCCTATAGCAGCAGCAAGGGCGCGGCCGAGCTGGTCGTGTCGGCCTGGCGTCGCTCCTTCTTCGACCATGGCGGGCCGCTGCTCGCGTCAGTCCGCGCGGGCAATGTCATCGGTGGCGGCGACTGGGCGGCCGATCGCCTGTTGCCCGATCTGGTCCGTGCCTTCGAGGCGGGCGTGGCGCCGTTGATCCGCGCGCCCGATGCGGTGCGGCCGTGGCAGCATGTACTGGAGGCGCTGGGCGGCTATCTCATGATCGCCGAGCGGTTGCTCGCCGGCGAGCGGCAGTTCGCCGATGCCTGGAACTTCGGTCCGTCCGACGAGGATGCCCGGCCGGTGTCCTGGATCGTCGAGCGGATGCGCGCGGCCTGGGGCGGCGGCGCGGCGGATGCGCTGCCCGATACCGGCCCACGGTCGCATGAGGCGGGATTGCTGCGGCTCGATTGCTCCAAGGCGCGCGCCGCGCTTGGCTGGCACCCGGCGCTCGCGCTGGACGAAGCGCTCGACTGGATCGTGAACTGGCACAAGGCCGTCGCCCGCGGTGCCGATGCGCGCGCCGTCACCCGCGGGCAGATTGCCGATTATCAGGCCACCACTGGCTACGCGATCCGATCGGCCGCCTGAGCGGGCCTCGGTTCCGCCGCCTTCCGCTCGTCCGTCCGGCGGAAGGTGACGTGATTGTGCCAGAACCAGCTGCCGACGATCAGCACCGCGGTAAAGCCGAGCTGTGCCAGTACCGGCGGCAGGCCGGCGACCTCGACCAGCAGCGGCAGGGTAGCCCAGTTGGCGGCATAGTTGAGCAGGTAGAAGCTGGAGAAGGTGCCGAATTCGCGCAGGATGTTGCCGCGCGTGCGGAAGACGCCGAGCTTGTAGGTCGTAAAGGCGAAGCACAGGCTGATCGCCTGGGCGATACCCAGCGCGATCAGATAATGGCGGTGGAGTATGGGCGAACTCCACAATAGCAGCGGATAGATGGCGAGGCCGAACGCCGTGTTCGCCGCGCCGGCCACAAGGAAGCGCAGCGGGCGCCGCGCCCCGCCCGCGATCACGATTCTTCCCATAGCGGGATTCGCATATTCTCGCGCAGCACCTCGCGCGGCAGGAAGGGCGACAGATCCTCCAGCGCAGGCGAGGTGATCCGCCCGTCGGGATGCGCCTTTGCGCCGAGCTTGGGCGCGAAGGAGACATGCTCGTCGACGAACAGCTCGCACAGTACCGGGCCTTCGGTCGCCAGCGCCGTGGCGATGGCACCGGGCAGTTCGTTATGCGTGTCCGCCCGGAAATAGGCGAAGCCGAACGCGCCGGCGACCTTGGAGAAATCGGGAAAGGTCACGTTGCTCTTGGGCCCGCCGCCCACTTCCACACCGTTGAAGAAGTTGCGGTGAGTCTGGAAGATCGAGACATAGCCACTGTTGTTGATCAGGAAGATCTTCACCGGCAGGCCGTAACCCGCGATCGTCTGCAACTCCTGCAGGTTCATCATGATGCTGCCGTCGCCGGCGATGGCGATCACGCGCTGCTTGCCACCGGTCGCGGCGCACACGCCGATCGCTGCGGGCAGCTCGTATCCCATCGTGGCGCAGCCCGAATTGGTCCAGAGCCGCTGGCCGCGCTTGATCTCCGCCGCCTGGAAGCTGACGACGCAGGCGCTGCCATTGCCGGTGACGACCAGATCGTCCTCGCCCAATTGCCGGAACAGCGCGTCCATCGCGACATAGGGGTGCATCAGCGGCCCATGGTCGTGATATTCGGGCAGCACGACCGGGAAGCGGCGCACACGCTCGCGCGCCCACTCCATCCATTCGCGGTGATCTTCATTGGGGCCGGCATAGGGCTGGTCGAGCAGCGCCGGGATCAGTCCGGCAAGGTCGGCGACCACGGGCATGTCGGGCACGACATTGGGCTTGCGCAGCTCCACGGGGTCGATGTCGACCCAGATCTTGAACGCCGCGCGCGCGAAGCTTTGCCAATTATAGCTGACCTGGCGGATGTTGAGCCGGCTGCCGAGCACCAGCAACAGGTCTGCGCTCTGCGTGACCATATTGCCGGCGCGGTCGCCCACCGTGCCGGGCCGGCCGGCATAGAGGGGGTGGTCGTTCCACAGCACGTCATGCGCGTTCCAGCCGGTGACGACGGGCACGCCGAGCTTTTCGATCAGCGTCAGGAAATCGTCATAGGCGCCCGACAGCCGTACGCCGCCGCCGGCGAACACCACTGGGCGTTCGGCGCCGCGGATCAGGTCGAGGATCGTCCCGGCGGTGGCCGAAAGGTCGGTGGCGGTCCAGGGCTCGTCCAGCTCGGCCGGGTCGAAACCGGGCAGCGAATCTGGATCGATCTTCGAGGCCTGCACGTCGAGCGGAATGTCGAGCCAGACCGGCCCGGGCCGTCCGCTGGTCGCGAGGTGAAGCGCCTTTTCGAGATGGTAGCGGATCGTCTGCGGATCGTTGACCATTGTCGCATATTTCGTGATCGGGCGGATCAACTCCTCGATGTCGAGCTCCTGGTCGCCATATTGGCGTAAGGGCAGGCCCGTCGCGCGCACCGTGGTCTCGCGCTTCACCTGGCCCGACAGCACCAGCATGCCGATCGAATCGACATAGGCGCCGTACACCCCGGTAATCGCATTGGTGCCGCCCGGGCCTGAGGTCACGTTCACCACCGCCAGCCGGTTCGTCAGCCGGTAATAGGCCTCCGCTGCCATCGACAGCGCCTGCTCGTGATGCGTGAAGGTCGTGGCGAGATCGGGATGCGTGCCGAGCGAGTGGTTGAGGTGCATCGCCCCGCCGCCGGTGAGCATGAAGACATGCTCGATGCCGTGCCGGGCAAGCCGTTCGGCCACCCAGTCGGAGAGTTTCATCAGGGTCATGGTGTCCATCCGTTCCAAAGCGCGGTGCGCCGGATCGCCTCGTCGAGGCCGATTATGGGGGTAAGGCCGAGCGCGCCGCGGATCGCCGCGTTCGACGGCACATAGCGGCCGGGGTTCCAGCCGGGATCGGGCCGGTCGAGAATCTCGACATCGGGCGCGCCGAGCAAGGCAGCGGTGCGCGCCGCCAACTCGGCGATCGAGACGGCTTCCTCCGATCCGACGTTGAAGACGGCGCCATGCTCGCCGGCGATCAGCAATGTCCACAGCCACACCGTCAGGTCGGCGGCATAGAGATAGGATCGTACCGCGGTTCCCGCGCCTTCGACCCGAATGGTCCGGCCGGCGATCGCATCGCGGATGAAATTGCCCGCGGCGAAGTGGATGTCGAGCGAGAGGAGCGGGCCAAGCAGCGCGAAGATGCGGGCGTTGACCGTCTCGAGCCCGAACTGCTTGCCGTAGATGGCGCAGAGCATCTCGGCGGCGCGCTTGCCTTCGCCATAGGCGGAGCGTGGATCGCGCGGATCGGGACCGCCCATCCAGTCTTCGCTCACATGCGTGACGTCCCAGGGCTGCGCGCCATAGACCGCGCCCGAGCTGAGGAAGAAGAACCGTTCGGCGCCGCGATCGACCGCGAAGTCGAGCGCGCGGCGGGTACCGGTGACGATCGTGTCGAACATGCGGCGCGGATCATTGGCGTTGAGCGCGGCGCTGGCGTCGGTCGCGGCGTGGATCACATGCGTGAACCGGCCGCCGGGCGGTGCAAAGTCGGTGACGTCGCCCGCGACGAGCTGGAAGCGCCGCGCGAGATGCGGCACCCTGGCGGCGAAAGCGGCGGGGTCGCGGCTCAGCAGGGTCACTTCGATATCGGTCTCGGCGCGGGCCAATGCTTCGAGCATCCAGCGGCCGATGAAACCGGTGCCGCCCGTCATGAAGATGCGCGCGCCGGCGAGGCGCCACCAGAACGGCGCGAGCGCGGTGTGCACCGCATCGAGATCCTGCTCCAGGATCATGCCGGCATCAGCCCGAGCGAGGGGCGATGGGCCGCATGCGCGCGGATCGCCCGCGCCACGCTGTCGAGCGCGAGCGACCACAGGATCAGCGCGACCAGGCCCGGCCGGACGAAATGCCCGATGGCGAGGCCGAAGCTCGGGCTCACCGGACGACCACCGAGCCAGCTGTCGAGCGACAGGTCGAGCACGGTCGACAATGGCCAGTCGGCGACCAGGCAGAGCAGATAAGCGCAGACGATCGCGGTGATCGGCCCCGCGCCGCGCCACGGCTCGAGCAGCACGAGGAACAGCAGGAACGCCTGGGTATAGCCACCCGGCGACTGCGTCACGAGGAACGCGCCGAGCAGGATCGTCGCGACGCGGTGCGGCGGCAGCGCGCGCGGCTGCAGCCAGGCAGCGGCCAGCGCGAGCACCGCCACGCCCTGGCTGGCGCGGATCAGGAGCGGCACGATCCGTTCGATCGTCTCGACCGTGCGCGACGGCACGAAATCGAGCACCGGGATCTGCGCGTTGCGGACCTGGAGCAGCGGCGCATAGCTGGTCGAATAATGGATCTCGTTCCACACCTGCCCGCCCTGGAAGACGACCCAGTTGGCGGTGTTCGCCGCGATCTCACCCGGCGTGCCGCTGCCGATGAGTGCCAGCGTGACGAGATAAAGCGCGATGGTGGCGAGACCTGCCAGTTCGAGGCCGCGCCAGTCGCGCTTCACGGCCTGGGCAAGCACCGGCAGCAGCAGATAGGGCTTGAAGTTGATCGTCGCGGCGGCCGCGAGCGCGCGCCATGCGCTCGATCGGACGAGTGGCCCGTGTGCAATGATGAAACAGGGCAGGGCGACCAGGATCAGGTTGCCGCGTTCCAGCGTAAACAGCAGCGGCAGGCCGAGACCGAAAGCGATCGCGCGCATCGGCGCGGTACGCGGATCGGCGCGGTGGAAGCTCCACCAGACCAGCACCACATCGAGCAGATAGAAGCCGATGATCGTCGAGCGCGCGAACCAGTCGCAGTCGCGCGCGTAAAAGGGCGACTGGAGATAGCAGCCGGGCAGGCTGAACAGATCGAGGAAGACGAAGGACAAAGGCGGATAGACCGTCCGCCACACCGAGAAAGCGCCGGGATGATTCGCCCAATAAGCGGTGTTGAACCAGTCCATGAACGTGTCGTTGGTGTCGAACACGAAGGGCTGGGGCAGGAAGCCAGTCTCGCGGAACTGCATGGCCGTCCATGCGACACTCGCCACCACGGCAAGCGCCAGCGCGACCTCGGGCAGCAGGGAAAGCCGCGTCCGGGTGCTCATGGCCCGCGCACCAGCGTCCGCGCGGCGGGCCGGGCGCGGGCGGCGGGGAAGTTGAGCCGTTCCTCCTCGATCACCAGCGGCACGTTGCGGCTGCGCTCGGCGAGCATGCGCACCTGTTCGCCGATCAGGCCGAGGAACAGGAGGATGATCGCGAACATCGCGGTGGCGATCGTCAGGCCGAACAGCGGCCAGGCGCTGCCACCCATGATCGCGGTTGCCACCGCGCCCGCCGCAAGCGGCACGACTCCTGCGGCCGCCAGGAAGGCAAGCGGGATCGGCAGACGCAGCAGCGACTTGGCCGATCCGGCAAGGCCGGACAGCGCGAAGGAATACAGCGCGGCGAGATTGTTCTTGGTCTCGCCCGCCGCGCGCTCGGGCCGGTCGAACGGCAGGATCGCCAGGCGGTACCCGCTCTCGACCAGCATGCCGCGGAAGAACGGCTCGGGCTCGTTCCACGCCGCGAGCGTGTCGATCACCTCGCGCGCATACAGGCCGAAGCCGGTCGCGCCGGGGATCACCGGATAGTCGCCGTAACGATTGAGCAAGCCGTAGCCCAGCCACCGCGCGGCCGTCAGCAAAGGCGGCGTCCGCTCGGATCGCCGCTGCGCCAGCACCACCTGAGCGCCCGCACGCCATTGCTTGACGAAGGCCCCGATCATCTCCGGTGGATCCTGGAAATCGGCGCACATGCCGATCACCGCCGCGCCCTCGGCCTGATAGATGCCATAGGTCGGTGATCGCATCTGGCCGTAATTGCGGTTGTTGAAGATCACCCGGATGCGCGGGTCCTCGGCGCAGAGATGCCGCATCAGCAGGCGGGTGCGATCAGTCGAATCATTGTCGATCAGGATGATCTCGTGCGACCGCACATGGCGTTCCGCCTCCGCCGTCACGGCGGCGCAGATCGCCAGGACATTCTCCTCCTCATTGTAACAGGGGATGACGATCGACAGCTCGATCGCCCCGTCGGCTCCGGCGCCGTCGTTGGGAGTCATCGCGCACCGTCCTCGCGGCGCTTCAGACCCAGGTCGATGCCGGTCGCCGGCGCGTAGATTTCGGTGAACAACGCCGCCAGTATCGTCAGGACAAGCAGGGCAACCGCGGAGATGTTGTACTTGCGATCGGCATCGAGGCGCGGCGCTTCGATCACCTGCACGTCCGAGGCGGTTTCGGAGGCGAGCGTCTCGACCGCCACTTCCTCGGACGACCGGGCATAGACTTCGTACAGTGCCTGGGCGAAACGATAGTCGCGATAGAGGTTGAGATATTCGCCCGAGACCTGCGACAGGCCGGCGACGTTCGGTCCCGTGACCCCGACCTTCGCTTCGGCCGTACGCGCGATCTGCGCGCGGATCGAGGCGACTTCCGACTGGACTGACTGGAGCTGCGGATTGTCCGGCCCCTGGAAACGCTGCAGCGTCTCCAGCTCGACCAGCTTGGCCTGAAGCTGTGCTTCGAGCCCGGCGCGCAGCGACAGGGCGGAGCCAAGCTGCGCTTCGGGCTCGGCCAGGTTGTTGCGCCGGCGGAAGCCGTTGAGCGCCGCTTCGGCGGTGGTCACGCGGGTGGCGGCTTCCTTGAAGCGGTCCTGCACCACGTCGCGCTTGCGGCGGACCCGGTCGCGGCCCAGCGCGATGATCCGGTCGCTGATCGCCTGGACATAAGCGCCGGTCAGCGCCTGCGCTTTGGCCGGGTCGTGCATGCGGACCTCGACCTCGACGATGCCGCCAGTCAGCGAATGCACATCGACCTTTTGGGCCAAAGCGAGCCGAGCCGCATCGGCGCTGGCATAACCCTCTGGCCCGACCAGCTTCAGGCGCCGGATCACGTCATCCGTCACCTCGGTGCCGCGCGAGATGGCGAGATACATGTCGATCGGCTGCTTGGCGCCGCCGAGCAAGGCGGCGAAACCCTGGAGCTGGCCGCCGAGCGCATTCATCATCGATCCCAGCCCGACGCTGTTGCTGTCCTGCGGCACCATCTTCGCCCGGGCGACATAGGGGCGCGGGAAGACGCACAGCGCCGCCAGCAGCAGCGCCAGCACCATATAGCCGAGGCGCCGCGAGCGCGGATCGCGCACCGCATCGGTCAAGCGCGCGATCATCGTCAATTTGCCAGTCCCTTGATCGACGCCGCACCGACCAGGCCGCCGAACAGGCTGCCCGTGATGTCGCGCAGGCGCGCCCAGAACTCGCCGCGATTGGCGTCGATCGGCACATACACCAGGTCGCCCGGCAGCGCCGGCGCGTGCACTATCTTCTTGCCGTTCGCCAGCACGGTGCCGTTGGCGCGCACCACGAAGATCTCGCTCTTGTCGCCGAGTTGCTGCACGCCGCCCGCCGACCGAATGAAGTCGCCGATCGAACTGCCGTCGCGATAGGCGAAGGACGCCGGGCTCGGTACCGCACCGAACACGCCTACCGTCACCGGCCGCGGCGGCACATAGATGGTGTCGTTATTCTCGACGATCACGTCGCCGGGCAGCGCCGGCGCCGTGACCGGCAGGTCGAACACCAGCCGCCCGCTCGGCTCGCGCGTGCGGAGCTGCTCGACGATCGAGTGGACCAAAGCGAGATTGCCTGGCTGGGCGAGCTGCGCGCGATTGGCCGAGACCACCGGCTGGGCGGTGAGCTGGAACTCCATGTCCTTGATCGCTCGGTCGAAGCTCAGCTTCTGCTGCGCCTTGACGCTCTCGCGCGTGATCACGCTGGCATAGGGAAAGGCCTGAGGAGTAAGGCCGCCCGCCTGAGTCACCACGTCTTCCAGCTTCGTGCCCGGACGGAAATAATAGCGGCCCGGCCGCGCCACCTCGCCGCTGATCGTCACCAGCACGGATTGCTGATCGATCGGGCGCGCAATACCGACATCGGAGAGCACGCGGACGATATCGCCGCGCCGCGCCTTGCGGCTCTTCGCCTCGGCGGCGGTGACCTGCCGCCAGCCGGATTCGGACTTGCCGAGCGAATCGAGCACCATCAGCCGGCTGTCGTCGGCCACGGTGTTGACACCGCCGGCATAAAGGACGGCATCGTTGAGCGTCTCGCCCGGCGCGATCTCGAAAATGGCTTCGCGATTGACGCTGCCGATCACGGCGACCTGCTCGCCGGCCGGCGCGACATGGATGACGTCGCCATTCTGCAGCGCTGCGTCGCCGGTTTTGTCGCCCTTGAGCAGCAGGTCGTAGAGGTCGAAGTCCGAAACCAGTTTCCCGTCGCGGCGAAGCTGGATCGAACGGAAGCTGCCGCCCGAGGAAGGTCCCCCGGCCGCGAGCACGGCATTGACCAGGGTCGACAGGCTGCTGACGGTATAGGAGCCCGGCGTCGCCGCGAAGCCCGTCACGTAAACGGTGATGCCGTGGAGCCGCCCGGCCGACACCTGCAGATCGAAGCCGCGATACTGGCGCGAAACCTGGCGCGCGATCACGTCGCGGACATCGCCGTAGCGCATGCCACCGACCGTGATCGCGCCGACGCGCGGCACGAAGATCCGGCCCTCCTGGTCGATCGTCAGCCGCAAATCTGCCGCCTGCACCGATCCGGTCAGGCCGAGCAGCAACTCGTCGCCGGGGTTGAGGCGGTAATCCGGCGGCACGGTGGTAGTGGGCGCCACGGTGAAGTCGCGCGCGCCGGGCACCAGCAGCTCGGCCCCGAAGCGGCGCAGCGGCTTGCCCGCCGCCTCGGAGACGAACGCCTCGAACTCGTTCGCTACTCGGGGTGCCGGCTGCTTCTTCGTCACGGGATCGGCGGCGCTGTCGGGCTGCGGCGCGCCGGGCCGGCTGTCGATGACGGTCGGCTCGTAAGGCCGGACTTCCGCCTGCGGCACGGCGACCTGCCCGGCAGCGGCCCCGCGCGAGATTGCATCGGCGCCACCCTGTTGCCCGGTGGACGACACGGGCGGGGAAAGCTGCGCGCCCGCCTCGGCCGGGATCAGCGGCAGCGCGAACACGCAGCCGAGCAGCACTCGCTTCCAGGACGTCATCATATGGGGCAATCTTCTCTTTCGATCAGGCCGGCCGCCGGCCCGAGCAATATCTCGGCACCGGTCGCCCAGAGCCGCTCGTCGGCGGCGGCAAGGATGCCGCGGCCGCTGCCGACCCGGTACGGCGTGCCGTTCCAGTCAGTGACGAAGCCGCCCGCTTCGGTCAGGAACAGCGCGCCTGCGGCATGGTCCCAGGGCAGGGTGCGCTGGAACAGCGTCAGGTCATTCTCGCCGAGCACCAGTCGTGGATAGCTTTCGGCGGCACAGCGCGGCACGGGCACGCGCTCGAACCGCGTATCGGCGAGATCATGGACGCGCTCGCGGCATTCCGGCGTCATGAAATGCGTGCCCAGCGCCGCGACCGGCATGGCATTGCCCGTCGGCCTGCTGCGCACGGGCACGCCGTCGCAGGTAGCGCCGGCACCCCTTGCGGCATGGCACATCCGCCCGCTGAGCGGGTCGAGGATCCAGCCGGCGAGCGGCACGCCTTCCTCGACCAGCGCCACCATCATGCCGAAGGGCGCGCGGCCCGCGGCGAAATTGGCGGTGCCGTCGAGCGGGTCGATCAGCCAGACCAGCCCCTCGCCGATGCCGTCGAGCAGCTCGGGCTGGTGCTCCGCCGCTTCCTCGCCGACGATGCGGGCGGGGATACCGATCAGCTCCAGTCCTTCGTGCAACAGCCGCTCGGCCTCGCGGTCGACGCTGGTGACGATCTCGCCCGGGCTCTTCTCCGCGATCTCGCTGGCAGCGAGCGTGCGGAAACGCGGCGTCACCGCGGTCGCGGCAACGCCTCGCATCAAGGCGGCAACTTCCTCCTTCAGCGACATGTCCGGATCAGGCAGCGACGCTGGCCAGCCGACCGCGCGCGACGACGGCCATGCGATCCTGGATCATCCGGATGCGCGACTGGTCCTCGTCGGCGATGGTGCGATAATAATCGCGCTTGTTCTCCAGCCAGGCGAGCTCGAACGCGACCGCATTGCTGATCGCCGCCTCGAAGCCGGGCATGTCGGCGGCGCTGCCGTCGAAGATCACCTTGCGCGTCTCGAACCGGTCGAGGCGGATGCGGTGCATCTCGCGCAGCGCGGGCCCGGATTCGACCGCGACCGACCCGCCGACCACCAGTTCCAGCCCGTGCTCGGCGCAGGACCTGGCGACGGTGAGCACCGCGTCAGTGATCCCGCGATCATTGATCGCGCCGCGCGGCAGGCCGCGCGACAGGGTGAAGTCGACCCGGCCGAACACCACGCCATCCAGCGCCACCTTGGCGAGCGGTAGCATCGCTTCGAGATTGCGCAGCGTCGTTTCGGTCTCGAGGTTGAACAGGAACTGCGTGTCGCTGTCGTCGCCATAGACCTTGGCCTTGGCCTCGACGAACTTCGACAGGGCATAGGGCGTCTCGACCATCGGCGCGATGATGTAATTGGCGCCGTAGAGTTTCGAGGCGAGCAGGTCCGACACCGCTTCGCAGCCACCGATCTTGAGCGCGACCTTCAGGTCGGCGCGATAGGCGAGCTCGAGCAGGCGCAGCAGCTCGTCGGGACGCGTGCCTTCCGCTTCGAATTCCGCCTTCACCGCGACGACGCCGAAGCGGTCGCGGCCTTTCTTGAGCATGTCGAGCATGCGGCGTTCGGTCGAATTCACCCTTCGTCTCCTGAGTGCAGCCGTTGTTGGTGAACTGAGGGACGGAGCGCCGCGGCCATTCCCGCAGCCGAAACGGGACCGCAAAAAATAATTGAATCAGGCTTACGGGACGGGCGGAAGGTCTCCGTCCTTCAGTCATAATGCCAGTGCTTCCCGCCCTTCCGCTGACCGGTGCCTTGTGGCTTTTGGGCAGCTCGGGGATGGCGGCGGTCGATAACGACAGGCTACCTGGTGGGCATGATGCCGTCCGGCGCGAACCTGTGATCCAGTCCGCGTCCTTGCCCGAAATGCCGGTCGCGGCGCCGAAAACGCCGGTACCGGTCGACCTGCCGCGCTTGTCCTCCGGGTTCGGCTGGCGCGTTGATCCGATCCTGGGCCGGCCCGCCCTGCACAGCGGCATCGACATACCCGGGCCGCTCCGTTCCCCCGTGCTGGCGGCCGCGGGCGGGGTGGTGCATTTCGCCGGCAAGGCGGGCGGCTATGGCAATATGATCGAGGTAGATCATGGCGGCGGGCTGGTGACGCGCTATGCGCATCTCTCCGGCTTCCTCGTCGGGCCCGGCGCGCGGGTCGAGCGCGGTCAGGAAATCGCGACGATGGGTTCCACCGGCCGCTCGACCGGCAGCCATCTCCATTTCGAGGTGCGGCTGAACGGCCAGGCGACTGGCCCGCTCGCGTGGCTCACAGGCACGCCAGCGGCGCCGCGGGTTTTGCCACGGCGGGAGGAACCCCATATCTCTGCTTTTGCCCGCGCCCGCGCGGAGACGGAGTCGGTGGTTGGAGCGGGTCTCTGATGCTTGTCGGGGGACCGGTCTTCACGTCGCGGCAGGTAGACGCTGCGGCGCGGCGTCGGGGCTTGGCAAGTCAGTCTCCGGATGCTTTGCGTCGCGCCATGGACGGTGAGTCAATCGACGGCCTGCAGCGCGTCATCCTGAACGAGCGTGCGCGGCTTTTGCGCTTCCTCGCCGCGCGCGGCGCCGGCGACGAAGCAGAGGATGTGCTGCACGACCTGTGGCAGCGCGTCGCCATCGCGCCTGGACAGCCCGTGGCTGATCCGGTCGCCTATCTGTTCCGTGCCGCCGAGAATCTGATGCGCGATCGCCGCCGCTCGCTGGTCAGCCGCGAGCGTCGCCAGATGGACTGGCACGACGCCGGCCCGACCCCCGAGGACGAGCCGCTGGGCGAGCGCGTGCTGATCGCGCGCGAACGTGTCCGCCAGGCCGAAGCGATGCTGGCCGGGCTCGGCCCGCGTGTCGAGCAGGTGTTTCGCCGCTATCGCCTCGACGGCGTCGGCCAGGCCGCGATCGCCCGCGACCTGGGGGTCAGCCTCAGCTCGGTCGAGAAGGATCTGCAAAAGGCCTATCGCGCCCTCGCCGAACTCAAGGAACAGTTCGATGCGGAATAGCGAAAGCGAGTCCGTCATGTCAGTGAGGTGGGCATGATGGAACAAGGGTCTGGTATGATTGGAGAAACAGCGCGGCTCTGGGCGATCCGTGCCCATGACGCGTCCTTCGCCGATTGGGACGGGCTCACCGCATGGCTGGAGAGCGATCCCCGCCACCTGACCGCTTATGAGGTGGCTCTGGAAGACGATTCCTGGGCGGCCCAGCTCTTCGCCGCATCCCCTGTTGCGGCGTCGACAGCGCCCGCGCACTCCCCCCTGCGCGGGCGCTGGTTTGCCGCCGGCGGCGCGATCGCGGCGGCGCTGGTGGCAGTGGTCAGCGGGACGGTGCTGCTGCGCGATGCGCCCGTGCACGAAGTCGCGACGGCGCAGGGCGAGCACCGGACGATCGATCTCGCCGATGGCTCGCGCGTCATGCTGAACGGCGACACGCGCGTATCGTTCGATCCCGATGCGCCGCGCCAGGTCACATTGACCCAGGGCGAAGCGCTGTTCGACGTGAAGCATGATGCGAAGGACCCGTTCGTCGTGGTCGCCGATGGCACCCGGCTCATCGATATCGGCACTGTCTTCAACGTGGTGCGGAGCGGTGATGCCCTCGATGTGGCGGTCGCCAAAGGCGCTGTCGACTATGAGGCAGGCAAGCAGCGCATCCGGCTCAACCAGGGCGACGCGCTGTCCCGGGCCGACCGTGATGCCGCGCCAGCGCTGCGCAGGGCCAGCCCGGAAGGAATCGGCAGCTGGCAATCGGGCCAGCTCCAATATGACGATGCGACGCTCGATCAGGTCGCGCGCGATCTCTCCCGTAATACCGGACGCTCGATTCGGGTCGCAAACGGGGCAGCACGCCTTCGCTTCACCGGTACGCTGGTGTTGCGAGGGCCTCCGCGCGAAGTGCTGGCGCGCGCGGGCCCGCTTCTCGGCGTGACCTTTGCCGAGCGGGGCGATAGCTGGACGATGACCCCAGCCAATGTCCGGCGGCACTAACACCGCTCTCTCCCTTCCCCTGATCGCCGCAGTCCTGCTGATCGGCGCGCCTGCGCATGCCCAGGAGCAGGCGGCGGATATCGACATTCCCGCTGCCCGGCTCGACCAGTCGATCCGACTGCTCAGCCGTCAGAGCGGCACCAGCATCGGCTTTCGCGACTCCCGGCTGGCGACGCAGCGGGTGAAGGCCGTGCGCGGCAAATTCACCGCGGCCCAGGCGCTCGAGCGGATATTGCTGGGCACCCGCCTCGCCGCCCGGCGGGTCGCGACCAACACCTTTCTCATCGAATATGTGCCGCTCCCGCCGCCACCCGTACGCGTCGCGCGCGGGGCGCCGCGGCAACCGGTCACCGTGCCGGATGAGACCGCCACAGCGGAAATCGTCGTGACGGGATCCAAGCGCAGCGTGCCGCTCAGCGTCTATCCCGGCGGCGTGCAGATCATCGACGGCGATACCGTGTCGAAGGCAGATGGGGCGCGCGGCACCGACGCGATCGGCGCGCGCGTCGCCAGCGTCGTCTCCACGCATCTTGGCCCCGGCCGCAACAAGCTGTTCATTCGCGGCATCGCCGATTCCAGCTTTGTCGGTCCCACCCAGGCCACTGTCGGCCAATATTGGGGCAATAGCCGGATCACCTACAGCGCGCCCGATCCCAGCCTGCGCCTCTACGACATCCGCAGCGTCGAAGTGCTCGAAGGACCGCAAGGCACGCTCTATGGCGCGGGGTCACTCGGCGGCGTCGTCCGCGTGGTGCCGCGCGCGCCCGATCTGAACCTGACCGGCGGCACGATCTGGAGTGGCGCACAGGCCGTGCAGCATGGCCAGGCCGGGGTCGATGGCGGGCTCATCTTCAACGTGCCGATCGTCGACGACCGGCTCGCCTTTCGCGCGCTTGCCTTCGGCTCCGTCGACGGCGGCTATATCGACGATACCGGCCGCGGACTGAAGGATGTGAACGACGTCCGCACCATCGGCGGCCGCGCCGCCCTGCGCTTCGTGCCGGCGGACGATTGGACGATCGACCTCAGCGGCGTCGGCCAGCGCATCGACGGTGCCGACAGCCAATATGCCGAACGTGGCGGCGACGGCCTTACCCGCAGCAGCGACGTGGCGCAGCCCTATCGCAACGATTACTGGCTCGGCGACCTGGTCGTGCGCAAGCAATGGGGTAATCTCGAGCTGACCTCGTCGCTCGGCTATGCCCATCAATATGTCTTCGAGCAGTTCGAAGGTGCGGCACTGGCGGACCCGCTCGACCCGGTGGTGAAGCCGGTCGTGGACGCCGCGGCCGCCGCCTATATCCAGACCGACCGCATCTCGATGATTACCGCCGAGACCCGGCTCGCGCGCCGGGGCCCGGACGGGACGGGGTGGGTGATCGGTCTCAGCGTGCTCCACAATGAGGCACGGGTGAACCGCCTGATGGATGTCGGGCCGCTCACCGCGATGCTGACCGGCGTGCGCAACCAGGTGGACGAACAGACGCTCTATGGCGAGACGTCGGTCGAGCCGGTCGACCGGCTGACGCTGACATTCGGCGGGCGGCTAACCCATTCCCGTCTGGCGGGCGATTCCGAGGATGCGCTCCGCGCCGTCGCCTTGAGGGTCGATCCGGGCGCGAACAGCGACCGATCGGAAACCCGGTTCCTGCCCTCCGCCGCGCTCGCCTGGCGTGCGACCGACCGGCTGACGCTGTTCGCCCGCTACCAGCAGGGCTTTCGCCCTGGCGGGATCGCGGTGCGGCAGGATTTCGTGCAGCGCTTCAAGGGCGATCGGGTCGCCACCACTGAAGGCGGCGCTCGCTATAGCGGCGATACTTTCAGCCTGTCGCTGAATGCGTCCTGGTCGCGCTGGAACGATATCCAGGCCGATTTGATCGATGGCTTCGGCTTCCCCACCACGGCCAATGTGGGAGATGGCCGCGTCCTGTCAGTCGGGCTGTCGGCACGCTGGCAACCGCTTCACGGCCTGTCGTTCGACGCGTCGATCTATCTCAACGACAGCAAGGTGACGACGCGCGATCTGAGCAGCTTCGTGATCGTCGGCGGGACGACCACCTTGCCGGCCGATCTCGCCCAGACGAATTTCGATCGCCTCCCCAATGTCGCCGATGCCACCGGCCGGCTCGGCTTCGCTTATGCCACGCCGCTGTCGGACAAGCTCGATTTCGAGGTGAACGGCTATGGCCGCTATGTCGGAAAATCGACGCTCGGGATCGGCGCGATCCTCGGGCAGCTCCAGGGCGATTATCTCGATACCGGCCTCGAATTCAGGGTTGGCAACGCAAAGCGCGCGGTGACATTGTCGCTGACCAACCTGCTCGACGCCCGCGGCAACCGCTTCGCGCTCGGGTCGCCTTTCCTGGTCCGGGACCGCAACCAGATCACCCCGCTTCAGCCGCGCAGCATAAGGCTTGGCTTCGACGTCGCATTCTAGGGTCGCGTTGATTGTGTCTGAATGCGCGGGGGATTTTCCAAGCGCTGGTCTCATCCTGTCCGCCACCTCATTCAGGGCGAGTCGACAAGTGACGCGGCGGCGCATAGCAGGGCCGGGTTTGGACCAGGGAGTGCGCGCCGGACCATGACGGACCTTCCCGGCGACCGGCTCGTTTATCGCTATGCGCTGTTCGGCCTGACCATCAGATCGGAAATGGCGCTGCCCGAACTTCACCCCGCGCCGGGCGAAGGTGCCGATGTCGCTATCCGTTTCGCCGATCTGGGCGTTGCGCGTTCCGACGTCCAGGAGCTGGTGGTGAGCGGGAAGGGGGCCGTGCTCCATGTGCCCGGCATCGCGCGCTACGGCATCGAACAGGGTTGCCGGATCCTCGTCGACCCAGTCGACGGCGCTTCGCCGCGCAACATTCGCCTGTTCCTGCTGGGCTCCGCGTTCGGCGCGTTGCTGCATCAACGCGGCCTGATGCCGCTCCATGCCAATGCGGTGGCGATCGGCGACCGGGCGATCGCGTTTACCGGCGCCTCCGGTGCCGGCAAGTCGACCCTGGCGTCGCTCTTCCACGACCGCGGCCATGCGCTGTTGTCGGACGATGTGTGCGTGATCGGGGCCGACGATGCCGGCAGGCCGGTCGCTTATGCCGGCATTCCGCACATGCGGCTCTGGCGCGATTCGCTCGAGCGGTCCGGCCGCACCACTGACGGCTTCGAACGGGCGCTTGACGGGCGGGATAAGTATAATGTGCCCGCGCGTCGGGACGGCGCACCCGCGCAGATGGAGCTTGGTGCCATCTTCGTGCTCAGGCGCGCCGAGGAGGCGCGGCGCGTGGCCATCAGGCGGCTGCGCGGCGCGGAGGCGCTGAACGCGGTGCTCGCGAATACCTATCGCGGCCGCTACATCGCCACGCTTGGCCATACGCGACGCCATTGGGTCGCCTCCGTCGAACTGATCGGCAGGGTACCGGTGCTTGAATTGGAGCGGCCGTGGAGCCCGGACTGGTTCGAGCCGACGCTGGATGCGGTGCAAGCCTATCTGGACGCGGAGGTCGATTGACCGGCGTCAGGCGGGGCCGGTCTCCAGCACGGCAAGGCCATCCTGTTCCAGGTCACGGAGCATGAGCAAGACCTGTTCCCCGCAGGTGGCGGGATCGATGTCGAATTCGGTGGCCAGGGCGTTGCAGATATCGGCGACGCTCCTGGGGCGATCGAGCAATGCCCAGATACGCGCCGCGGTCGCGTTGAAGCTGTAGCAGGTGCCATTCTCGATATGGAGCGCGACGAGCTCGCCATCGACTTCCGCCTCGACCACTCCCGGCAGGCGGCGCGCCACGAGCGCGTTCATCGCGGCAGCCGGCGGATCAGGAGCCGAAGCTGAGTGCGCCGTCCGGGATGATCGGATCGAAGCTGTTTTCAGCGTCGCCGGCCTTCATCTTCTCGACTCGCGGAGCCACCCAAACGCGTCGCGGCTGCAAGGCGGGCTGCGTCCCGGTTGGCTTGACGACCTGCTTCATCCAAGTTTCCCCTGTAAAACCGAGAACCATCTGCCACCTATAAGACAAAATCGCTCCCCGTGAAGCTGTATGCGCCAAGTGTCGTGACGGCGATCGCGAAATCGGCAATGCCGTCCCCGTCCACATCGCCCTCGACCGTCCAGCTGGTGCCGGAGCCCGACACGCGAAGCTCGCCCGCGACATGGTTGAACGCGCTGCCCCCGATATACGAAAAGGCGTCGTTGCCGCCGGCCGCGGTGCTCGCGTCGATCACCGAAAGATCGATATGATCGCCGGCATTGAAGTCGGTGATCTGATCCATCGCGCCGGTGGTCGATTCAGTGATGGCGCGGAAATAGAAGGTGTCGTTGCCGCCGCCGCCGGTCATCACGTCCTGGCCGAGCCTGCCCCAGAACTGGTCGGCATTCGCGCCGCCGGTCATCGAGTCGTTGCCGGCGCCCATCATGAAGCGGAAGGAGCCGTCGGTCTCGGCCGAGCCGTCGAACGCCACGTCCTCGCCGGCTTTCAGCGCATTGGCCGAGATGGTCAGCACCTTTCCGGCGCCGACATTCGCGTCGTCGAGCGTGATATCGTAATCGAACGCCGTGCCCGGCGCCGCGAACCGCGCATCGGTCGCCGATATCAGCACCAGCGTTTCGATGTTGGTCATGGTCGTGGCGAGGAAGGTGACGCCGCCCGAATAATCGCCGCGCAGACCAAGCTGGTCATCCAGGCCTCCCTGGCCGTCGACCTGGTCAGCCGCCGTGAAGCGCCCGTCATCGCCGAAGAAGAACGCGTCGCTACCCTGACCGCCGGTCAGGTCGTCGTGGCCCTGGCCGCCATAGATCAGGAAGGAGCCGTCGGTTTCCGCCGCGCCGTTGAAGGTCAGGTTCTCACCGGCCTGCAGCAAATTGGCGTTGACCGTGAGTGTCTTGCCCGCCTCGACATTGGCGTCGATCGTGGTCAGGTCGTAGCTGTACTGGCTGCCGCTCGTGTCGCCGAAGCTCGTCGTGTTGCCGGAGAAGATCACCAGCGTTTCGATGCCGACCAGGTTGTTCGCGCCGAAGGTCAGCGCGTTCGGGCCAGTATAATCACCCTGCAACCCGACCTGGTCGTCCGTGCCGGCGCCTCCATCGACATTGTCGGTCGAATCCAGCGCGGCACCGAAATAGAAGCCGTCATTGCCGCCGCCGCCGGATGCGCTGTCGGTGCCGCCATGCTGGAGCATGTAGAGGTCGGCAGTGCTTCGGCCGAGAAGCACATTGGCGCCGGTATCGCCGGCCAGCTGGTCGTCGGCGGAACTCACGCCGTTGATGGTCACCGAGACCGTGCCGGTGTCGCCACCGTCCAGCGTATAGGAGAAGCTGTCGATCGCGCTGGTGTTGACCGCGCCGGTCGCGGTCGCGGTTGCGAGGTCGATCAGGCTGTTGAACGCCCCATGCGGATCATAGGTCAACGTGCCGTCGGCGTTGAGCGACACGCGCGCGCCCGAGGCCAGGGTAGTGAAATCGCCCGGGTTGACCAGCGTCGCGCCATTGACCGTCGCCAGCACCGGCGCCGGACTGTCCACATCCGTGTCGTTGGCCAGCACGTCGACGATCACGGTCGCGTTCTCGAACAGGGTGAAGCCGGTATCGTCCGTCGCCACCCCGGCATCGTCGACCGGATCGACGGTAATGCCGACAATGGCCGAGACGCCTGAACCGCCCGGACCGCCGATGCTGTTGTTGTTAAAGGCGCTGAGCGTGCCGTCCAGCATATTGGCGACGATGATGTCCAGGTCGCCGTCAGCATCGGGATCGCCGAGGGCGATCCCAACCGGGATCCCGTCGCTGCCCAGATCGACCGGCGCCTGGAACGTGCCGTCGCCATTGCCCGCAAGGATCGAGATCGTGCCCGGATCATTGCCGTTGGTGACGACCAGGTCGATGAACCCATCCCCATTGAGGTCGGCCGCGACGATCTGGGCGGGGGTGCCGTCACTGGTGGTGGTATAGCCGACCGCGGCGGCGAAGCTGCCGTCGCCATTGCCCAATGCCACCTGCACCCCGCTGATCGAACTCGGATCGGACGGGTCGGCGATCGAGGAAAAGGCGATGTCGAGCGCGCCATCTCCGTTGAAATCGCCAAGCATCAGATCGGTGATATGGGAAGCGCCGCTCAATATCTGGGTCGCCGATCCAAAGGTACCGTCGCCATTGCCGAGCAGCAGATCGATCGCGCCCGGCGGCGTCATGCCGGGCAAGGTGCCGGCACTGCCCGCGAGCAGGTCGAGAAAGCCGTCGCCATTGACGTCGCCGACCGCGACCGAAGCGATGAACTGGCTGGTCGTCGTCGAATAGGCCGGCGGCTGGAAGACGCCGGGCGCGCTTTGCAGCATCACGCCGACACGGCCATTGTCGGCATCGGTGACGACCAGGTCGGTCAGGCCATCGCCGTCCAGATCGGCCGCCACCAGGTCGAAGGCATAGGGGACCGCCGCGATCGTCTCGGTGTCGCCGGTGATCGACGAGACATAGCCGACATAGCCGCCGCTGCCCGCGCCCTCGCTGGAGAATGCGATATCGGTCACCCCATCGCCGTCGAAATCGCCAAAGGCGAAGGCGCGGGGCGAGCCGTCGGGTATTCCGAAGCCGCCACTGAACGTGCTGCCGAACACGATGATGCCGCCCTCGACTCCGATCACGATCTCGGCGGCGGAATCGCCGTCAAGGTCAGCGAAGCCGAGCGCGGTGGGCGGAGTGCCGACGGGCAGCGACGGGAAGGGCGTGAAGGAGATGGGCGCGCCTGAATTGACCGCGATGGCGGAGATGTCGAGCTCGTCAGGCCCGTTATAGTCCTGATCGCCGAGATAGGTCAGGCCGTTCGCCGCCGCGAGAGTCGCGTTGATCTGATCCTGCGTGGCGGTGAGGGTGATGGTGTTCGAACCGTCGGCGCCGCCGGTGATGGCGCTCGCGTCGATTCCGCCCGCCACGTCGGTGCGGATGTCGAGCGTGCCATGCGCAACCTCAAGGGTGACCGTCACGAGGCTGGTCGCCGGGTCGGCCGCGACGCCGTCGACGACGATGCCGGTCAGCGCGATCGCTACGTCCTCGTCGCCGGTCACGTCCGGGCCGGTCAGGATCTCGGCATAAGGGAGGACGTCGAGCGCGACGGTCGCGCTGGCGGTCTCGGCGCCGTCGACGAAGCTGAACGTCACGTCGCGCGTGCTGGCGGCGGAGAGATCGTCGATATTCTCGTAGAGGATGCTGGCGGCGAGCAGTTCGATCGCGCAGGCGCAGGCATCGGCGTTGAAGGTGACGACCAGCGGGGCGCCATTGACGCCGCCGCTCCACGTGCCGACCACATCGCCTTCATAGGTGATGTTCGATCCGTCGACACCGAGCTCGCCGGGGCCAGTGCCGACATCCTCGATGGTCAGCTGATCGCCAGCGGTCGCGCCGGCGATCGAGATGGTCATCGTCGCGCCGTCCCAATCTTCATTGTCGTCGTCGAACACCGCGTCGAAGGCGAGATAGACCGGTCCGTCGCCTTCCGTGAAGGTGGCGACGGCATTGTTGCCCGAGGCGAAATAATCGAGATCGAGCTGAGGCGCGTCGTTGATCGCGGTGATGACGATATTGGCGGTCGCGCCGCCGCTCTGCTCGCCGCCGTCGCCGCTGTTGCCGCCATCATGGATGTCGAGCATCAGCGTGGCGCTCGACGGCGGGAAATCGTCGTCGGCGGTGTAGGTCACGACGCTGCTGGCGTCGCTGTTGAGCAGGGCGTTGATCTCGTCGATCGTGCCGGTCAGCGTCACCTGCCAGCTGTCATTGTCCGTGATGACGACGCTCGTGCCGCCCGCCTCGACATGCAGCACGCCGTAGTCGACGCCGAGGGTCACCGTCACCTCGCCGGTGCCGGCATCGGGGTCGGCGACCGAAAGGCCGCTATTCTTGATGTCGAGCGCGACCTGCTCGGTCGCGGCATAATCGGTCAGCGGCGCGGTCGCGGTCGGCGCATCGTTGATCGCCACGACGTCCAGCACGAGCTGCGCGCTGCCCGTATCGAATCCGCCGAGATCGGTGCCGCCGCCGTCGACCAGGCTGAAGTCCAGGGTGCGCTGGTCAGTCGTGGGCGTATCGGAACTGGTGAAGAAAGCGATGTTCTGCATCGTCGCCTGGACCGCGCAGCCACACGCATCGGCATTGAACACGACGATCAGCGGGCCACCATTGGTGCCGCCGTTGAGCGTGCCGACGATCGTGCCCTCATAGCTGAGGGTGAGGCCCGACACGCCGATTTCACCCGGCCCGGCCCCGACGTCATTGACGGTAAGCTGGTCGTCGGCCGTGCCGTTGTTGCTGATGGTCACGGTCAGCGTGGCGCCGTCATAGCTCGTATTGTCGTCGGTCAGGGTCGCAAAGGGCGCCAGGCCCGCCAGCGGGTCACCCTCATAATAGGTCGCGACCGCGTCGTTGCCGGCTTCGAAGATATCGAGATCCAGCACCGGTGCGTCGTTGACCGACGCGACGGCGACGGTGACGGTGGCGGTATCAGTCAACCCGGCGCCGTTGCGCGTGACATAGTCGAAATGGGCGTCGCCGCTGAAATCGGCATCGGGCGTGAAGGTGACGCTGCCGTCCGCATTGAGCACCGCGCTGCCGCCCGACCAGGCGCTGACGCTGTCGATCACCAGGGTCTCGTTGCTCGCGACGCCGTCATTGCCGAGGATGTCGGCGGCGGCGAAGGTTATCGGGGTGTCCTCGGCCGCTGCAAGCACGTCATCGACCGCATCGACGCCAGGTGCGACGTTGAGCAGGATGGTGTAGGTGCTCGATCCCTCGATGGCGGTCGGATCGCCGATCTCTACGCTCGACGCATTGAGCTCCAGCTGGAGGCCGCCGCTATAGTCGGCGGCGGTGGTGATGGTCAGGTGCGCGGTGCCAGCGGCCAGCGCATCGAGAAAGGCCGCATCGCCCGGGTCGCTGCGATCGATCACCCAGGCGCTGGTGGGATCGCCGCTGTCCGCGCGATGCCCTGCCGACAGCGTGAAGTTTTCGGGAAGCTGGCCGATCGTTACCAGGTTCAGCATCTCCGAACCGTCCTGATCGGCGAGCGTGATGGTGGTCGGCAACTCGACCGTGTCTCCGGCCCGGACGTGAATAAACTCCGGGGTCGGATCGAAGTGACGGATGAAGATGTCCTGGTCGGTGCCGCCGCTGGCGCGAAGCTGCAGCCAGCCGACGGTGAAGGTGCCGTCGTCATTGACGGTGATGGTCGGCTGCGCATCCTGGATCGGCTGACCCGAACCGTTCATGCCGGTGTTGCTGACGTTCACCGCGCCCCCCGCCGCCGGGGTGCCATTTCCTGAGAAGACCTGCGTGAAGATATCGTTGGTGCCGTCGACGCCGTTATTGCCGATCCAGGCAAGGACGAACCGGCCGTCGGGCAGGCCGGCGACATCGACCGAGAATTCTGCGGAAGAGGCCAGGTTGAGCGGGGTGAAGTCGAGCACCGCCGCGGTGCCGTCCCAATGGAACAGGGTGACGTGCAGTTCCTCGCTGCCTGAGCCGTCGTCCTGCTGCCACACCACCACGAAATCGCCGTTCGCCAGTCCGGTCACGGCCGGCAGCGTTCCGCCGCTGCTGTTCGCCGGGGTTTGCGGGCCGGGCGTGTCGGTCTCGTCGACGCGCGTCGCGACGATCATCCCGCCGCTCTGGGCCGCGACGACAAAGGCGCCGTCATCCCCCACCGCCGCGACATGGTGCGCCGGGGGATCGAAACTGGACCCGGAGTTGAAGCCGGGATCGGCACCGGTCATGACCAGGAAGGGGCCGCCGTCGGTGGTGCCGTCCGCCTCATAACGCTGGGCATAGATGTCGGCGGCGCCGGCATTTTCCACTGCCCAGGTGACGACGAAGCCGTCACCGACCGCCGTCACGGTCGGATCGGCCTCGCGCCCCGTGGTACTCGCCGCCGTGCTCACGACAAGCGCCGGCGTCGTCGTTCCGGCGTCGTAGAAAGCCGTGACGATGTCGCCGCCGCCGGTCGACCCGCCGTCGACGACCCAGGCGATGGCGAAGCCGCCATCCGGCCGCCCGGCGGCGGAGGGCTGGATCTCGTTGACTCCGCCGCTGGCGGTAACGGCAAAGGCAGCGCCTTCGGGCGCACCGCTCGCGTCATATATGCGTGCGCTGACGCTTCCGGGGAACAACCCCTGCTGCCAGACGACGAGCGTGCGACCGCCGTCGAGCGCGGTGACGATCGGGCCATTCTCCTGGCTGGACGTGCCGGTCACGTTCTCGGCCGGCCCGAGCACGTCGGGCTGATCGTTGATGTTGACGTCGATCAGCGGCGCGTCGGCGACGGGATCCGCCGTGATCGTCGCGGTTGACGGAGCAGAGACCTCCGAATCGCTATCGACCGCGACATAGTGAAAATCAGTGACGCCGCTCCAGTCGAGATCGGGCGTGAAATAGAGCACGACGGTCCAGAGCCCGGTGTCGGGATCCAGATAGTCGGCAACGTAATCCGCCCCGACGGTTACGGGATTGCCCAGGTAATCCGTGAGCGTGCCGTTGGCCGGCAGGTCGTCCAGGCGGAAAATGGGGGGAGTCGAATCGCCATCGTCCTGATCATAGGCCCGGAGAGTGACGAAGATGATTCCATCTTCCGTGCCGACCGCATCGATATCGTCCGATACTGGCGTTGCCATCGACTATCCCCCGCATTGGCGATCCGCCCCCGCGGATTCGTCTCCACATCGTATAATCAAATTACGTCAATACGTCATGAAAATTAATGGCATTCATCGTGCCAATATAATCTTCAATTCCTGTGGCATTTCCTATCGCGCGAAAAGTCTCTAAGGGGCGCCGATGGCATCGTATAAAGAACCCTCCTTCAAGGACCGCGCCGCGCTTTCCGCGCAGGCCAAGCAGGCTGCTCTCGAAAAACTGAAGGCGAAACCGCCGGTCGACCCCGTAGTCGCCGCCGAGCGTGCCGCCGCCCGCGCGGCCAAGGAAGCCGCCGAAGCGCAGAAGCGCGCCGACAAGAAGGCCGCGATGGAGCAGGCCCGGCTCGACAAGATCGCCAAGGCCGAAGCCGCGAAGGCCGAGGCCGAGCAGGCCGCCGCCCGCTCGCAGATGACCGAAGCCGAGAAGAAGGCGGCGCGCGATGCGCGCTACGCTGCGCGCAAGGCCCGCAAATAGCTCTTCGGCAGACCGCCCCGCGGGGCCGCTGCTACTTCCACGCTAGGGCAGATTCTTCGCCAGCTCGTCGAGCCACGGCCTGGCCGTGCCGTCGGACGGCGCACGCCAGTCGCCGCGGGGGGATAGCGCGCCGCCGGCCGAGACCTTCGGCCCGTTCGGGATGGCGGAGCGCTTGAACTGGCTCGTCACGAAGAAGCGGACGAGGAATTTCTCCAGCCAGCCGCGGATCGTCCCCAGGTCATAGTCATGGCGCGATGCCGGCGGAAAGTCGCGCGGCCAGCGGCCCGCCGCGGCGTCGCGCCACGCATGGAGCGCCAGGAAGGCGATCTTCGACGGCGCCATGCCGTGCCGCACGACATAATGCAGGAAGAAATCGTTGAGCTCGTACGGCCCGATCCGCGCTTCGGTGCTCTGCATCGCGCCGTCGGCGCCGGCCGGGACCAGCTCGGGCGAGATCTCGGTCGCCAGGATCGCCTCGAGGATCGCGTCGGTCTCGCGGTCATACTGGTCGGTCCGGATGCACCAGCGGATCAGGAACTGGATCAGCGTCTTGGGCACGCCTGCATTGACCGCATAATGGCTCATCTGGTCGCCGACGCCATAGGTGCACCAGCCCAGCGCCAGCTCCGACAGGTCGCCGGTGCCGACCACCAGCCCGCCGCGCTGATTGGCGAGGCGGAAGAGATAGTCGGTGCGCAGCCCCGCCTGGACGTTCTCGAAGGTCACGTCATAGACCGGTTCGCCCTCCGCGAAGGGATGCTCCATATCGGCGAGCATCTGCCTGGCGGCGGGGCGGATATCGATCTCGTCGCCGTCGACGCCCAGGGCGCGCATCAGCGCCCAGGCGTTGCTCTTGGTATGCTCGCTGGTGGCGAAGCCCGGCATGGTGAAGGCGAGGATGCGGTTGCGGGGTAGCTCGAGCCGGTCCATCGCCTTCGCCGCGACGATCAGCGCATGAGTCGAATCCAGCCCGCCCGACACGCCGATCACCAGCCGCTCGGCCCTGGCCGCCTCGAAGCGCTTGAGCAGCCCCTCCACCTGGATGTTGAACGCCTCGTAGCAATCGGCGTCGAGCTTTTCCGGGGTATTGGGCACGAAGGGGAAGCGGCGGATGTCGCGCTTCAGCCCGATATCGGCATAGTCGGGCTTGTGATCGAAGGCGATGCGGCGGAAGCGCGTCTCGGGATGCCCGGCCAGCACCGCTGAATCGTTGAACGTGCCGGTGCGCATCCGCTCCTGGCGGATCCGGCCGCAATCGACATCGGCGATCAGCATGCCCGGCTTTTGCGGAAAACGCTCCGATTCGGCGAGCAGCTCGCCCAGTTCGTGCACCATGCCCTGGCCGTCCCAGGACAGGTCGGTGGTGCTTTCTCCCGGCCCGGCCGCCGAGAAGACATAGGCGCAGACGGCGCGCGCGCTTTGCGAGGCGCAGAGCAGCGCCCGCTCGCGCGCCTTGCCGACGACGATGTTGGAGGCCGAGAGATTGCAGCACACCAGCGCCCCGGCGAGCGCGCCCATGGTCGAGGGCGGGGTGGGCGACCAGAAATCCTCGCAGATCTCGGCATGGAAGACGAAGTGGGGCAGGTCGCTCGCCGCGAAGATCAGGTCCGGGCCGAACGGTGCCGTCTGCCCGGCGATCGCGATCTCGCCGGACTGGCCCGCGCCGCTCGCGAACCAGCGCTTTTCATAATATTC
The DNA here is from genome assembly GCF_056404755.1 of Sphingomonas sp. P2_B6. Taxonomy (NCBI): domain Bacteria; kingdom Pseudomonadati; phylum Pseudomonadota; class Alphaproteobacteria; order Sphingomonadales; family Sphingomonadaceae; genus Sphingomonas; species Sphingomonas sp. P2_B6. Next base: position 377,976 of record NZ_JBFUDK010000004.1, on the reverse strand, counting down.
GCGGTAGTTCGGCAGGAAGGTCTTGGGCACGACACCCAGCACCCGTCCGCGCGCGATGACCACCGCGCAATTGTAGAGCCGGTTGTTGCGCGGGATCGCCGCGCCGACCAGCAGCACCGGGCGCAGCCTGGCGCTGGCCGTGACCACGGATGCCAGCGCGTCCATCGTCGCGCGCTGCAACGCATCCTGCAGATGCAGGTCGTCGATCGCGTAGGAGCTGATGTTGAGCTCTGGGAAGACGAGCAGGTCGGCGGCGCTTTTGTGGCCCTGCTTGGCCAGCGCGATGGTCGCCTCCGCATTGGCCATGGGATCGCCCACCGTCGCGCGGGGCGTGCAGGCGCCGACGCGGATCAGCTCATGGCTGTGGATCGAGTGGAACGGATGTGCCTTCGCCATGGCAAGCGCTTAGCGAGCTTTGGTTGCCAATGCCATGTTCGCCGCTCAGGGCAGTCTGGCGATCAGGACGCCGGCCACCGCGTCCTTGCCACCTTCGATCTGCAGCACGTAATTGCCCGGGGTCAGCGCGAAATCGACCATCTTGCGGATGCCGGTGCAGCTCAGCTTGTGCGTGTGGGCGGTGGACGCGAGGAATTTCCCGTCCTGCGCGATGTTGATCCAGGCACTGGTGCCGAGCGCCACGCGATAGGTGCCGGCGCTCGCCACGCTGAAGATCGCCATGCCGCTATGGGTGGTCAGCGCCGGGGCCTTGTTCGGCATGGTGGCAAAGGTCACCTCCGGGGTCGGCGCCAGCGCCAGGTCGGTACGGCTGCCGATCTTTACCAGCGCCTTGGCCAGCCCGCCGGGCGTGGTTGCCGCGGCAAGCGGGGTGCCGTTCGCCCAGCCGGCGAGTTCGGCGGGCAGGGCGGGGCAGGGGGCAGGGCTTGCCTCCTGCGCCATGGCGGGGAGCGCCGCGAAGGACAGAGTCAGCGCGAACAGGGCGGCAATTTTCACGGGTCACCTCGCAATCGATCGATCATCATAACGCCCCGCCGCCCGCTTGACGACCCGGAGCGCGCCGTTACGCACGTGTTTCAAGCAATTGGAGTCGGGCGATGAACATGAAGCGGGCAGCAGCGATACTGGCACTGGGCACTGCCTGCACGATCGGCACCGGCGCGGCGGCGAAGACCGTGGCGCATCCCCAGGCCGAGGCCCAGGCGCTCGACCTGGCGAAGAAGGCCATCGCGCTGCGTTCGGTGCGCGGGCCGGGCAACGAGACCGACAAGGTCGCCGCCCTCTACAAGGCTGCCCTGGTCGAAGGCGGTTTCGCTGACGGCGATGTCGAGATCACGCCGGTCGACGATACCGCCTATCTGATCGGGCGCTGGCGCGGTTCGGATCCCAAGGCCAAGCCGCTGGTGATTTCCGGCCATATGGACGTGGTCGAGGCCAAGCCGTCCGACTGGCAGCGCGATCCGTTCACCCCGGTGGTCGAGAATGGCTATCTGTTCGGCCGCGGCGCGACCGACATGAAGCTCGACGGCACCATCGCCATCGCCGCGCTGATCGAACTCAAGCGCTCGGGCTACAAGCCGAAGCGCGACATCATCATCGAATTCTCGGGCGACGAGGAAACGACGATGAAGACCTCGGGCATCATCGCCGACAAGCTCTCCCATGCCGAGATCGTGCTCAACATCGATGGCGGCGGCGGCCTGCTCGACGAGAAGACCGGAAAGCCGGTACTGTGGACCTGGCAGGGTGCCGAGAAGACCTATGCCGATTTCGAACTGACCGTGACCAATCCGGGCGGCCACAGCTCGGCGCCGCGCAAGGCCAATGCGATCAATCAGCTCTCGGCGGCGCTGGCGCGGATCGGCGACTATCAGTTCAAGCCGGAGGTCAGCGACCTGACCCGCGCCTATTTCGTCGAGGCGGCGAAATATGAGGATGCCGAGACGGCGGCGGCGATGCGCGCCTTTGCCGCCGACCCGACCGACAAGGCGGCGATCGCCACCCTGACTGCCAACCCGGCGACGATCGGCAAGATCGGCACGACCTGCGTCTCGACCATGGTCAGTGGCGGCCATGCGCTGAACGCGCTCCCCCAAAAGGCGACCGCGAACATCAACTGCCGCATCTTCCCCGGCCACAAGCCCGCCGACATCATGGCCGAGCTGCAAAAGGTCGCGGCCGAGCCGGCGGTGACCTTCAAGGACGTGACCGAAGGCTCGGTCGCCACCGACGCCTCGCCGATGCGGCCCGATTTCATCGCGGCGGTGAACAAGGCGATGAAGACGGTCTATCCGGGCGTGCCCGTCTTCCCCAGCCTGTCGTCGGGCGCGAGCGATTCCATGTGGTTCCGCTACAAGGGCGTGGACAGCTATGGCGCGAGCCCGACCTTCAGCAAGGATTCGGACGATTTCAGCCACGGCCTGAACGAGCGGGTCCTGGTGTCGAACATCGCGCCGGGGATCAGCTATTATCTGTCGGTGTTCACCGACCTGTCGAAATAGGCGGCGGCGGGTGACGGAGCAGGGCGCGATCACGGACGACCCGGTCGTCGCCCGGCTCCTGCGCCACCCGAGCGGGCTCAAGGCGGGCGGCCTTCCCTCGGCCCATGAGGTGCTGGCGACCTATTGGTTAGCGGCGGGGGCAGCATCGTTCGCCTTTTGCCGCCACGGGCTGTTGCTGAATCCAGGCGCGGCGGAACGATATATCCCGTTCGTCGAGATCGATGATGCCGGCTATTACAACCGCGAGATGATCGAGCGGGCAAAAAGGGCCAGGGTCGATGGCGGCCCGGCCAACCTCGTCATCCGCTTGCGCTCCGGCGAGAGCATCGAGCTTACCCTGGAACGGCGTGGTGAGAAGAGGCCGGACTTGCCGACGATCGCCCGGCTTGTGCATCAGCGCGTGGTGATTCATCGTGCTGAGCAGGAGAGGACGTCCCGGGCGAGCGATCCTGCATGAGGATCACCGAACAAATGATCGCGGGTTACCGGGCGGGCGATTTACTCGGCTTCGTGCCGCTCGATGGGCCTCCGCTCTCAGCGGCAGGCGAGGCCTCGTGATACACGAGACCTCGCCTGCCGTTCGAACTCCCGCTGGCGTCAGTAAGCGGCCGACAATGTCAGGAACCACTGGCGCGGCGCGATCGGATAGGCGGAGTAGCTGTTGGTCGCCGATCCGATCGACAGGGTCGATACGCCCTTCTTGTCGGTCAGGTTGGTGACGTTGAGCGCAAGCTCCACCTTGTGCAGCGGCACGATGTTCTCCGGAAGCCGTGCTGCGAGGCGCAGCGACGTCAGGAAATAGGACGGCACGCTGGCGTCGTTGGTGAAGGTGCTGAAGCGGCGACCGACATAGTCGCCGATCAGCTGTGCCTCGATCGGGCCGACCGACACCGTCGCGACCGTCTTGTTCATCCATTTCGGCGTGCCGGGCAGTTGCTTGCCGCAGGTCGGCACGACGCCGCCGGTGACGATATACCCGCCAATGCAGCTGTTGGTTGCGTTGCCGATGCCGAGCGCCGCCGACGTGTAGTCGCTCTGATATTTGGACAGATTGTACGAGGTCGCATTGTAGAGCGAGAAGGCGCGTCCGACGCGGAGCGTGAAGGCGGCATCGACACCGTCCGTCTTGACGTCGCCGACATTGACCAGGATCGAGGTACCGCCGGTGATGTTGCCACCAGCGATGCCGCCCGGGTTCGTCGAGATCGCCAGAAGGCGGTCGTTGAACACGACGTGGTAATAGTTGATCTGCGCGTCGAACCCGATCTCGCCGGAGAAAGTGCGGCGGGTGCGCAGGCCGCCTTCATAGGTCCAGCTGCTCTCTGGCTTGCCCTGGTCGGCAAAGGCGTCGAACGCCGCCTGGCTTCCCGTGAACCACGGACCGCCACCGCCGGCCAGATATGCCTGATATTGCCGCAGGTTCTTCTGGACGTTGAAATAGACCTCTTCATGGCCGTTGAAGTCATAGGTCGCGCCGATCGCCGGTAGGAACCAGCGCAGCGTATTGATCTTGCCCTGCGGCAAGCCGCCCGACAGGCCAGACAGAGACCCGGCCTTGGGCTGGACCGGGAAGCGCCCGTCCGCCCATTGCGCGCTGGTCTTCACGCCGCCCTGGACGATCAGCCGGTCGGTGACCTGCCAGGTATCCTGGATATGCAACTGCAGCTGGTTGATGCTCGCCTCGCCCTGATATTGGGTGAACAGCGGCGTCGCGACCTCGAGCGGGCGGATATAGGGTGTGCTCGATGCCGGATTGTTGACGTCGACGCCGTACCACCGGCGCCACTGCGTGGTGCTGTTATGCTCGAACCAGCCGCCCAGCTCGATCTTGTGGTTGCCGACATCGAGATTGAGCGCGGAGATCACACCTTCGCGGTCGATGCGATATTCCGTGGTGCGGGTGATCAGGCCCGAGCCACCCGTCGCCTTGACCAGCGCGGCACCGGCCGCGGCCGCCTGGGCATCGGTCAGCGCCGTGCAAGCGGTGGGCCGGATCCCGTTGGCGTTGGCGCCGAAACGGCAATTGGCCGGGAGCGTCGCGTAATTGGGGTCGAGATAGGGCTGGGCCGTCGTGATCGACTGGCCGAGCGGGCCGGYAACCACGCCGGCGCCGTCATTGTGATGGAAATAGGCGGTGGTCGACCAGGCGACATGGTCGGAGAATTTCGCGTCGTAGCGAAGATAGCCGAGATAGTCGGTCCGCTGCGCATCCGAATAATAGTTGCGATAATTGCTGCCCTGGGCGGCCGGGGAATTGCCCATCGCGCTCAGATAGGAGGTCCGGTACCCGTCGAAATCCGGGTAGAAGAACGGCTTGGTATAAGGTGTATAGAGCTGGACCGGGGTCGCCGTGCCGCCCGCCGAAGGCTTGAAGAAGACGGTCGCGTCCTCGTTCGGCTGAGTCATGTCGTTATAGTCGAAATACAGGGTCAGCTTCCCGATCGCGCCGTCGTGCACGAACTTGGCGTTCGCCTGGTAACCACCCTGGGTACCGTTGAAGTCCCAGGCCTTGGCATGCTGGCGCGCCGCCGAGATATAGCCCGACGTCGTGCCGCCGCCGAACGTGCCGGTGTCGATGCGGACAAAGGTGCGCGAGGTATCGTAGCTGCCGAAGGTCTGCGCGGCCTGGACGCCGAAACTGCTCAGCGGGCTCGACGAAAAGGTCTCGACGGTACCGCCGAGATTGCTGTTCGAGGCCGTGGCGAGATCGCCGGCGCCGGTCGACACGACGACGCGGCCGACATTCTCCGAAATCACCGCACGCTGCGGGGAAAGGCCGTTGTAATTGCCATAGCTCTGGTCGCCCAGCGGAATGCCGTCCATCGTGTAGCCGAGCTGGTTCGCCGCGAAGCCATGGATGAAGATCTGCGCGTTCTGCTCGTTGTAACCCCAGGGATCGGCGGTGATGTAGAGCACGCCGGGCAGCGTCTGGATCGCCTTCAGCGGCGACACGCCCGGCAGGATCTTCTGGATCTCGCTCTGGGGGATCGCGGTCGACGAGCGCGTCGATTTGGCGGCGGTGACGACGATCGTCTCGTCCGACTGGCTGTCGCTCGAATCGACGACGGCCGTCTGCGCACAGGCTGCGTTGGCGTAGAAGAGCGCGCCCGCGAGCGCGAGCAGGCTGGAAGTATGTCGAATCACGGCAGGGCCCCCTTGGTGCAGTCGTTGCTGCGATGCAGCGACGCGCCCTGTGCGCCCGGACCATGCCAGTTTCGCGACGTTTCGGTTGCGATGGTGTGACAGTGGCCGATCTGGTCTTAACTGCCCGCGACAGCCAGCCGCTCCAGATAGGCGCACAACATGTCCGCCAGCGCGTCAGCATAGGCATGGATTTCCTCTGCCGTGCGCGGCGTGGCGGAAAAGCTGCTGCCCACCTCGCTCAAGGTCGTCTCGACGAGATCGCCGACCAGCGATCGCCGGCTCTCGGTGGCGTCAGGCAGCAGCTCAAGCAGGAATGACTGGAAGGCCTGTGTGCTCGACGCATGGACGTCGATCGCCTCGGGCGCGTCGCGATACAGCGGCGCTGCGTCGTTGAGCGCGCCGCGGATCTCCGCTTCTTCGCATTCCGAGCGGATGAACATATGGACCAGGGTGCGCACGCGTTCGAGCGGCGGTTTTGTGCGATCCTCCAGAATGTCGCGCATCAGGTCGCTGGTGGCCCGCCACTCGTCGCTCTGCAGCCGGAACAGGATCGCCGCCTTGTTGGGAAAATACTGGTAGAGCGAGCCGACGCTCACCCCCGCGCGCTCGGCGACTCGGGCCGTGGTGAATCGCTGCGCGCCCTCGGTCCTCAAAACCTGAACAGCGGCATCGAGGACCGCTGCGACAAGGTCGTTGGAGCGGGCCTGTTTAGGCTGTTTGAGCAAGGAGACACGGGCACTTCGTCGGGTCGTCATCTGCGGTTTCGCCAATGCGAATAGGAAAGCTGACGAACTAGTCGTATTTCTACCGGCGAGCAAATAGCTGCTCGAAACCGGAGAAAATGGATGAGCATCCTTACCAGCGCGCCGGTGGCGCCGCTGCTCGATCGCCTGTTCGCTGAAGCCGAGGCTGCGCACCCGTCGATGAGCCCCGTCTTCGCGTCCGTCTCTGTCGAGGAGCGGCGTCGAGTCATGATGAGCAAGACCGATTATCGCGAACTGTATGACAGGCTGAAGGACTTCGCGCTTCCCGTCTCGCGCGAGACGGGCAAGCTCCTCTATCTGCTCGCGCGGGCGGGCAATGCCCGATCGATCGTCGAGTTTGGCACCTCGTTCGGCCTCTCGACCTTGCATCTTGCGGCGGCACTACGGGAAAATGGCGGTGGGCGGCTGATCACCAGCGAATTCGAACCGTCGAAGCTGGCCATCGCCAGGGAGAACCTCGCGGCCGGCGGCCTGGCTGACCTGGTCGAGTTCCGCGAAGGCGACGCGCTGGACACGCTGGCGTCGGATCTGCCCGAGACGATCGACCTGCTCCTGCTCGATGGCGCCAAGTCGCTCTATCTGGAGGTGCTGGCGTTGGTGGAGAGCCGGTTGCGACCGGGCGCGGTGATCGTTGCCGACAACACCGATTATTGCCCCGACTATCTCGAACGCGTCAGTTCGGTCGCGAACGGCTATTGGTCGATGTCGTTCACGGACGACGTCGAACTCTCGATCCGCCTCGCTTGAGCCGCCTCAATGTCACCGGCGACTGACATTTTGTCAGTCGCCGGTGACGTGACGCGGCGTCATAGTAAGTATTTGAAAAAAAGAAAAATAATCAGCGCACCTTATCGGGTGAGCGCAAAATGTCACCGACCCTCATGACATTTCCAGCGGACACTCGATTCAATCGCTGCCCGGCAGGCGCTATCGAGGCGATCGCGGCGGCGATCACCGCACGGCTCTTTCTCAGCGCTGGAGAGGTAGCAGCGCGTCGATATGGCGCTCGGCGATCGCGCTCGCCTCGGCTGGGGTGAAGGCGTCGGGGGCGAGGCAGAGTTCCAGCCACAGGCCGTCCACGATCGCGCTGATGCCGATCGCAGCAAGGCGACGGTCGTTTTCCGCCATGCCGCAGGCGGCGAGCAGGGTTTCGAGATCGCGCCGGTATGCGCCGTAAAGGTCGCGGTGCAGCCGGGCGATGTCGTCATTGCTCTTCACCAGGCTCCAGAAGGCGATCCAGGTCGAGAGCAGGCCGGGATCGGCGATCGGCCTGGCGAAGCTGGCGGTGACATGCGCGAGCAGGCGCGCGCGGGGCTCCGGTCCGGCGGCGGCCATGGCGGCTTCGAAGGCGGTCGAGACCTGCGCGTCGACATGCGCATAGGTCGCCGCGATCAGCGCATCTATGCCGTCGAAATAATGGCCGAGCAGGCCCGGCGACACGCCCGCCTCGGCTGAGATGGTACGGACCGACACGCCCGTCGCGCCGTGGGTGGCGAGTACGCGCGCAGTCGCCTCGATCAGGCTGAGGCGGCGCGCATCGGGTTCGGCGCGGGTGAAGGCGGGTTTGTGCACTTGCCCCTTCTCCCGTTCGTGTCGAGCGAAGTCGAGACACATTCGCGTTGCGCCTCCGTCTATCTTGTTATACGATCGTTCAACAAGAAAACGGAGGCCGGCATGGCGCATCGCTACGCGGACACTGGCGAAGGGAAGGGGGCGGAAGGGCACGATCCCGACGCCGACTTCAGCCTGCCGGGCTGGCTCTATACCGATCCCGAATATTTCGACGTCGAGGTGGCGCGGGTGATCCGGCCGTCCTGGCAGATCGTCTGCCACGTCAGCGATATCCCCAAGCCGGGCGACTATCACACGCTCGATTATATCGGCGAAAGCGTGATCGCGGTGCGCGGCGAGGATGGCGCGGTGCGCGCCTTCGCCAATGTCTGCCGCCACCGCGCGATGCGGTTGGTCGAGGGGCCGGCGGGGTGCGCGAAGAAGCTGGTCTGCCCCTATCACGCCTGGGCCTATGAGCTTGACGGGCGGCTGACCGGCGTGCCGATGAAGGGCGATTATCCCGCGCTCGACATGGCGAAGAACGGCCTCGCGGCGGTCGATATCGAGATCTGGAACGGCTTCGTGTTTGTCCGGCTCGAGGATGACGGCGGCCCGTCGGTCGCCGGGATGATGACGCCGTACGAGGCCGAGATCGCGCCTTACCGCTTCGAGGAGATGCGCACGCTCAGCCCGGTGCGGCTGCGCGAGCGGGCGGTGAACTGGAAGAATGTCGGCGACAATTATTCCGACAATCTGCACATCCCGGTCGCTCATGCCGGCCTGACCCGGCTGTTCGGCAAGAGCTATGCGATCGAGGCGCAGCCCTGGGTCGACAAGATGTCCGGCTATCTTGCCGACAAGCCGTCGAACGACCGGTGGGAGCGCCTGTACCAGGCGCATCTGCCCCGCGCGGAGCATCTGCCCGAGGCGCAGCAGAAGCTGTGGCTCTATTACAAATTGTGGCCGAACATGGCGTTCGACATCTATCCCGACCAGGTCGATTTCATGCAGTGGCTGCCGCTGTCGCCGACCACCTGCGTGCTGCGCGAAATGGCCTTTGCGCTGCCCGACGACCGGCGCGAGATGAAGCTGGTGCGCTACGCCAACTGGCGGATCAACCGCACGGTCAATGCCGAGGACACCTGGCTGATCACGCGGGTGCAGCAGGGCATGGCGTCGCAAAGCTACACGGTCGGCCCGATCGGCGCGAGCGAAGTGTGCCTGCGCAGCTTTGCGAAGAAGATCCGGCGGCTGATCCCCGAGGCACGGCTGCACAAGGCGCCGGCGCCGGGGTGGAGCCGGCGACCGCGCCCGGTGGACTGACGATCCACCACCGTTCGTGTCGAGCGAAGTCGAGACACGGCCACGGGCGCGCCAGACGCGGTTTCTCGACTTCGCTCGAAACGAACGGGTGGTTTGAATGACGAAAAAATACGACGCGCTCATCATCGGCGGTGGCCATAACGGCCTGGTGTGCGCCTTCTATCTCGCGCGTGCCGGCCTCAAGGTCCGCGTGCTCGAACGCCGCGCGATCGTCGGCGGCGCGGCCGTCACTGAGGAGTTCCATCCCGGTTTCCGCAACTCGACCGCGAGTTACACGGTCAGCCTGCTCCGTCCCAAGGTGATCAAGGACATGCGGCTGCACGAGCGCGGCTGGCGGATCATCGAGCGGACGATCTCCAACTTCTTCCCGAACGAGAAGGGCTATCTCAAGCTCGGCGGCGGCGAGGATCGCACCCGTGCCGAGTTCGCGCGCTATTCGCAGAAGGACGCAGACACCTTCCCGAAGTACGAGGAAGCGCTCGAGCGCGTCGCCGAGGTGCTGCGCGATATGGCGCTGAAGACCCCGCCCAACGCCGGCGGCGGCATCCGCGCGCTGATCGCGGCGGCGGCGCAGGGCAGGCGGCTCGCCGGCATGGGACTCGAGGCGCAGCGCGACGTGATGGACCTGTTCGTCAAGTCGGCGCGGGACTTTCTCGATAGCTGGTACGAGGACGAATATGTGAAGGCCGCGTTCGGCTTCGACGCGGTCGTCGGCAATTATGCCAGCGTCGACACGCCGGGCTCGGCCTATGTGCTGCTCCACCACGTCTTTGGCGAAGTGAACGGCAAGAAGGGCGCCTGGGGCCATAGCGTCGGCGGGATGGGCGCGATCACCCAGTTCATGGCGGAGGCCTGCACCGACATGGGCGCCGAGATCAGCCTCGAGACCCCGGTCGCGAAAGTACTGGTCGACGGCAATCGCGTGACGGGCGTGACGCTGGAAAGCGGCGAGGAGATTGCCGCCGATATCGTCGCGGCCAATGTCGGACCGGCGCTGCTGTACCGCCAACTGGTCGACCGCAGCGACATGACCCCGGAATTCGCCCGCCGGATGGACAATTTCAAGACCGGCTCCGGCACCTTCCGGATGAACGTCGCCCTCTCCGAACTGCCCGATTTCTCGGTCCTGCCGGGCAAGCAGGTCGCCGAGCATCACACCTGCGGCATCATCATCTCGCCGACGCTCGATTATATGGACAAGGCCTTCACGGACGCGAAGGCCAAGGGCTGGTCGGACGAGCCGATCGTCGAGATGAAGCTGCCCACGTCGATCGACGACAGCCTGGCCCCCCCGGGCATGCACATCGCCAGCCTGTTCTGCCAGCAATTCGCGCCGGAACTGCCCGACGGACGCTCATGGGACGACGAGCGCGAAAAGGCGGCGGACCTGATCATCGACACGGTCACCAGGCACGCGCCGAACTTCAAGGGCGCGGTCATCGCGCGGCAGATCCATTCCCCGCTCGACCTGGAGCGCAAGTTCGGGCTGATCGACGGCGACATCATGCACGGGCATATGTCGCTCGATCAGCTCTGGGCGTCCCGGCCGGTGCTCGGGCATGGCGCCTACCGGTCACCGATCAAGGGCCTTTATATGTGCGGTGCCGGCACCCATCCGGGCGGTGGCGTCACTGGCGCGCCGGGCCATAACGCAGCGCACGAGATCATCGCCGATCGCGGCATCATGGGGCGGTGGCGGCGCTGGAAGTGACCCGCTCGCGATGGACCATCCAATAAACCGGCAGGCCGAGCAGCAGCAGCACAAGGCCCCATAGATCGGCCTTGAGACCAAGGCCGTAGACCATCCAGACCACGAACGCCGCGGCGATGGCGGCCGCCAGCTTGAGAGGAACATCGTCGGGCAGCAGCCGGATCGCCGCCAGCGCGCAGGCGAGATAGGCGAGCATGCCCGAGGCGAGCGAGATCGAGGCGATGTCTTGGAACAGCTGACCCATCGACCCGGTATAGTTCATCAGGGTCACGATCGTGACCAGCACGCCCGAGACGAGATGCGCGCGCGCCGGGGTGCCGCGGCTGCTTTCCTTCGCCAGCCAGGCGGGGAACACGCCGCCGCGCGCCATCGCCCAGGGCACTTCGCCCTGCAGCAGGATGAAGCCGTTGAGCGCACCGAACGCGCTGATCGCGGCGAACAGCGCGACGATCTCGGCGGTGCCCGATCCGAAGCCGCGACCGAGGAATTCGGCGATCGGGGAAGGTGAGGCGGCCGTGATCGCGGCGGGCATCAGGAACATCGTGGCGGCGGAGACCAGCACATAGACCAGGCCGGTCAGCACCGTGCCGATCAGGGTCACGCGCGGCACGATGTGCGCCGCATTCTCCACCTTGTCGGCCGGGACGGTCGCCGATTCGACGCCGAGAAAACCCCAGAAGGTGATCGCGGCAGCACCGGCGATCGAGCCGACGCCGAGCGGCACCGGCGTATAGGGCGCGATGGCGGCGCTGCCGTCGCGCAGCAGCAGCCAGGCGGCGAGCAGGATCACGCCGACCAGCGGCAGCAGCTTCAAGGCGGTGGTGACGAACTGCACCTTGCCGGCCAGCGCCACGCCGCGGATATTGACCGCGATCAGCGCCCAGATCGCGACCAGCGCCGCGATCGCGGGCAGCCCCGGCGTCGACCCGAGCTTGGGAAAGATCAGGCTGAGCGCGCTGACCACGGCGACCGCGACCGCGGCATTGCCGCACCATATCAGCACCCAGTAGCTCCAGGCGACCGCAAAACCGGCGGCAGGCCCGAACGCGGCCCGGGTAAAGGCATAGGGGCCGCCGGCACAGGGCAGCTTCGCACCGAGCCGGGCGAAGACGAAGGCGAGGCACAGCGCGCCGCCGATCGTGACGAACCAGCCCATCATGCCGTTCCAGCCGAGCGGCGCGAGCGTCGCCGGGAGCATGTAGACGCCCGATCCGATCATGTTGCCGACCACCAGCGCCAGGCAGGTCCAGAACCCCAGGGCGGCGCGTGACGGCGATGTGGACATAGGCAATCTCCCCGATAACGCACTCTACGGCTTGATCGGCGGCGCGCACCATGTTTCTTGGGCGCACCTCATGGCAAGCATTCCCCCCTCGCAATCCTCCTGGCAGCCCGAGAGCAGCCGCTGGCCGCCCCGGCTGATCGATGCCGCGCTGGCGCTGCACGACAATGCGCTGTCGGTCGCCGAGCCGCTGCTGCGCGCGCATCTCAAAGAGGATCCGTTCGACGTCGCCGCGATCCGCATGCTCGCCGAGCTGGCCGGGCGGATCGGGCGTTACAAGGATGCCGAAACGCTGCTGCGCCGCGCGCTGGAGCTGTCCCCCGCATTCACCGCCGCGCGCGCGAACCTCGCCATCGCGCTCTACCGGCAGAATCGCCCGACCGAGGCGATCGCCGAACTCGATCTGGTGCTCGACGACGAGCCGGACAATCCCGGTCATGCCAATCTCAAGGCCGCGGCGCTCGGCAGGATCGGCGGGTTCGACGAAGCGATCGAGCTGTACGAGGCAGTGCTGAAGAGCGCGCCGACACAGCCCAAGGTCTGGATGAGCTATGGCCATATGCTCAAGACGGTCGGGCGCCAGGCGGACGGCGTGGCCGCCTATCGTGAGGCTATCGCGCTGAAGCCCGAACTGGGCGAGGCATGGTGGAGCCTCGCCAATCTGAAGACCGTCAAGTTCGACGAGGCGGATATCGCGGCGATGCAGGCGGCCCTGGCGCGCGACGAGATATCGGACGAAGACCGGTTCCATCTCGATTTCGCGCTGGGCAAGGCGTTCGAGGATCGCAGACAGGCGCCCGAAGCGTTCGATCATTATGCCGCGGGCAATGCGCTGCGCCGGACGAAGATCGACTATGACGCCGACGAGACCGGGACGTTCGTCGACCGCAGCATCAAGTTGTGCACGCCCGCCTTTTTCGACGCGCGGGCGGGGCAGGGCTGCGATGCGCCCGACCCGATCTTCATCCTCGGCATGCCCCGCGCCGGATCGACCCTGGTCGAGCAGATCCTGTCGAGCCACCCGTTGGTCGAGGGCACCTCCGAACTGCCCGACATCCCGGCCCTCGCGCTGGCCGTGTCCAATTACCCGCAGCGGCTCGAGGCCCTGGCGCCGGAGCGCCTCGAGGCGCTGGGCGCTGAATATCTGCGCCGCGCCAGCGTGCAGCGGCGCACCGACCGGCCCTATTTCATCGACAAGCTGCCCAACAACTGGGCGCATTTGCCCTTCATCCACCTGATCCTGCCCAACGCGAAGATCGTCGACGCACGGCGGCATCCGCTCGGGTGCTGCTTCTCCAACTTCAAGCAGCATTTTGCGCGCGGCCAGGCGTTCAGCTATTCGCTCGAGGATATGGGCCGCTATTACCGCGATTATGTGCGGCTGATGGCGCATATCGATGCGGTGCGGCCGGGCCTCGTTCATCGCGTGATCTATGAGCGGATGGTGGATGATACCGAGGCGGAAGTGCGGGCGCTGCTCGCCGCGTGCCGTCTGGAATTCGATCCCGCATGCCTCGATTTCCACAAGACCGAGCGCGCCGTGCGCACCGCCAGCTCGGAACAGGTGCGTCAGCCGATCTTCCGCGAGGGCACGGAAAGCTGGAAGCCGTTCGAGCCCTGGCTTGATCCGCTCAAGACAGCGTTGGGTGATGTCCTCGACGCCTATCCGGAGGCTCCCGCCTTCCACTGAACGTTGCAAAACTGTCACGATGCGGCGGCGAAATGATTTCGTGTGCTGCGCCCGATTGACGGATGTTGCGAGTGCGAACAGCATCGCTCCAGATACATAACATCGGGGGCTACGATGCTCGTCACCAAGCGTAAACTCGCCGTCACTGCCCTGCTGGCGTCCGTCGCCGGCATCGCGACACCTGCCTTCGCGCAGTCGACCGACACCCAGGAAGCGGCGCCGGCCTCCGACCAGGATGACATCATCGTCACCGCGCAGAAGCGCGAGGAGAATATCCAGAACGTCCCGATCAGCATCCAGGCGATCGGCACGAAGAAGCTGGATCAGCTCAACATCGCCAACTTCGCCGAATATTCGCAGCTGCTGCCGTCGGTGTCGTTCCAGGCGCTGGGCGGCACACCCGGCACCAACGTCGTCTATATGCGCGGCGTCGCCTCGGGCGGCGACGGCAACCATTCGGGCTCGCTGCCCTCGGTCGGCGTCTATCTCGACGAACAGCCGGTCACCACGATCGGCGGCAATCTCGACGTGCATGTCTACGACATTGCCCGCATCGAGAGCCTCGCCGGCCCGCAGGGCACGCTCTACGGCGCCTCGTCCGAGGCCGGCACGATCCGCATCATCACCAACAAGCCCGACACGAGCGGCTTTTACGGCCGCGTGGATGGTGAAGTGAACTCAGTCAACAAGGGCGGCGTCGGCGGCAAGGCGGAAGGGATGATCAACATCCCGATCTCGCCCGACATCGCGTTCCGTGCGGTCGGCTTCTACCAGAAGGACGCGGGCTATATCGACAATGTGCCCGGCTGCCGCAGCTTCCTGCCCGAGACCAATCCGCTGGGCTGCACCGCGACCAATGGTGGCATCACGGTCAACAATTCGAAGTTTGTGAAGAAGGACTATAACGATACCGAGCTGTGGGGCGGCCGTGCCGCGTTGAAGATCGATCTAGACGAGAACTGGACGGTCACGCCGACCGCGATCTACCAGGATACGCGCTCGCACGGCAGCTATGGCTATGATCCGCGGCTCGGCGACCTGAAGGTCCAGCATTTCTTCCCGGAATATCGCCGCGACCGCTTCATCCAGGCGGCGCTGACGATCGAGGGCAAGCTCGGCAACTGGGACCTGACCTACGCCGGCGCCTATCTCGACCGGAAGACCTTATCCTCGAGCGACTATACCGATTACGCCGAGGCCTATGACCATCTCTACTCCTCCTATGGCGGCATCAGCAGCTATTTCTATTTCCACGATGCGGCCGGCAACACGATCGACCCGCGCCAGAAGGTGATCGGCAGCGATCACTTCAAGAAGATGAGCCAGGAATTCCGCGTCGCCTCGCCGCAGGGTGAGCGGTTCCGGGTGGTGGCCGGTGCCTTCTACCAGCGCCAGAGCAACGAGATTCACCAGGATTATCAGGTCGCTGGTCTCGCGCCCGAGCTGTCGGTGAACGGTTCCCCGGGCACGCTCTGGCTGACTCAGCAGCACCGCGTCGACAAGGATTACGCGGTGTTCGGGGAGGCTGCGTTCGACATCCTGCCGAACCTCACCCTGACCGCCGGCGGCCGCGCCTTCATCTACGACAACTCGCTGATCGGCTTCTTCGGCTTCGGACGCAATCCGGGCAATGGCTTCTCGGACGGGCCGCCCAACGCGGCGGGCAGCAACCGCACCGGTGTCGCGCAGTGCTTCACCACGTCCGGTCAGCGGCTCTACGACCGCGATACCGATACCTATAGCAGCTCGCTTACCCTGCTGCCGGCGGCGGTCGCGGGCAGCCCCTGTACCAATCTGGCGGTCTATGCGGTCGGGCGCGGACTGCAGCCGGTCAATACCCAGGGCCAGGGTTTCACGCATAAACTCAACCTGACATGGAAGCCGGTCGAGGACGTGCTGTTGTACGGCACCTGGTCGCGCGGCTTCCGGCCGGGCGGCATCAACCGGCGCGGTACCATCCCGCCCTATGCCGCCGACTTCCTGACCAATTACGAGATCGGCTGGAAGACGACGCTGGCGGGCGGCAAGCTCCGTTTCAACGGCGCGATCTATCAGCAGGAATGGAAAGCGTTCCAGTTCGCCTTCCTCGGCCAGAACAGCTTCACCGAAATCCACAATGGCCCCGATGCGCGCATCCGCGGTGTCGAAATGGACGCCAATCTCAATCTCGGCCCGCTCGTGCTGACGGCGGCGGGCTCCTACACGGACGCCAAGACCAAGAACAATCTGTGCCTGTATGACGATCCGACCTTTGCCTGCACACTGCCGGGGCCGGGCGGACAGGATAATTTGATATCGGCACCTGCCGGCACCAGGCTTCCGGTTACGCCACGCGTCAAGGTCAACGGCACGGCGCGCTATACCTTCGACCTCGGCACGCTGAAGCCCTATCTCCAGGGCGTGGTCGCCTACCAGAGCTCGGCCTCGTCCGATATCCGCACTGCGGTCATCCAGGCGGGGACGTTCGCGGTGGTCAATCCAGCCGCGCTGCAGGGACGCCTGCCGGCTTACACGACCGCGAATTTCGCGATCGGCGCCGAATTCACCAACTACACGCTCGAACTGTTCGTGCAGAACGCGTTCGACGAGCGCGGCCAGCTGTCGCGCTTCCAGGAATGCGGAAGCTGCTCGCAGCGGCCTTATATCGTGCCGATCAATCCGCGCACGATCGGGGTGAGGGCCGGCGCCAAGTTCTGATGAAAGGCGGCGGGCCGTGTCCCGCCGCCGCTTCGTGAACCTGACATCAGGCGAAACGTAAGTGGTTGTAATTAATTGAAATAATGGCGGTCTGGGCGGTTGGGAGCCGGGGGGAAGATACGAGACATATGGTGTCCCATATCTCCCTGCGATTCGCTCCCTATTCGCGCTGACGTGCCGCGCCTCGATTCAACTCATGCCGTTTCCGCGTTATCCCAATCTCGATCATCGACAACCGATGTCTTTCGCCGATTCCCGGCAACGACGCGGTGCTCGCCGATTTTGGGCTAGGAGAGCGCTCCAGATACTCGATCGCACGTTGATACCGGTGTCATCGGCTGCCATAGTAGCGAAAGGAAGGTGGACGTAACCGCCTCCATTGGAGAGCGCGTGTGACATTGGGGTTTCGTACATCCTGGATCGCCTTGGGAATTGCGCTGGCCGCGGGCAGCGCGCACGCTCAGGGAGCGCCCGACCCCACCGGCCTGCTGTTCCGCGCTCCCGCCGACAAAAACCTGATCGCCGAGCCTGCCGGGGGTGAGGCCGAGCCCAATTTCCAGAGCAACGTCGCGATCGTGCCCACCGGCAAGGCGGGCGGCGCGATCCAGTGGGAGGATGACGGCTATGTCGCCTGGCGCGCGCCGGGCAACATCCTGGCCCAGCGGGGCACGCTCTCCTTCTTCTGGCGGCCCCGCACGCCGGTGGGTGAGGCACCGTTCGCGATCTTCCGCGTCGGCTTCGCCGATCATTCGAGCTGGGACATGGCGTTCCTGCGGATCGACTGGAACGGGCACGGTTTCGATGCCTTCGTTACTGACGCCAATCTGGCGCGGAGCCGGGTGTCGTTCCGCATCGACTCGCTTCCCGCGGCGGACCGGTGGAAGCATATCGCCTTTTCCTGGGACGAGGGCGTCGGCGTGCGGCTGTTCGTCGACGGCAAGGAGGTCGCGCGCAAGGACGGCAAGGCCGATCTCGATGCCGGGCTCGACCAGTTCGGCCTGGCCGGGCGCGTCCTGTCGCCGCATCAGGTGCAAAGCCGCTACAATTTCATGCGCGGCAGCGATGTCGACGAGATTCGCGTCTATGACCATATGCTCGGGGCGGCCGACGTGGCGGCGCTGGCCGATAATGCGGAGCCGGCCGCGGCGCCCGCGCCTTCGGAAGCATCGCGCCGCGTCGCCTGGCTCCACCGCTTCGGCTGGGACACCGCATCGCCGCCCGCGCTGACTGGCGACACCACCAGCATCCGCAAGGTCGAGTTCGCTGATGCGAAGGACCTGAAGCAGTGGAACTGGAAGGGCGTGGACGGGATCCCCGAGACGACCTGGCCGGGCGTCTACAATCGCTCGCGACTGGCCGGGCGCGACGATTATTTCATCCTGCCCGACTGGAACACCTATGTGGAGGGCGGCAAGGCCTATGATCTGGCCGTGCCGGCTGGCGTGTCGTTCAACCGCGTCGAGATCCGCGGTGCGGTCTATGGCGCGCTGAGCTGGTTGGCGGATGGCGGTTCCTGGGCGACGCTCGCGCGGCGGCCGCAGGGCGAGGTGCGCAGCGTCGACAGTTTCGGGCGGAAGACCGGGGGCCGGCTGCGCTTCGCCAATACGGCACAGGAAACCCCGATCCAGGAAATCTGGGCCTATGACATAACCGATGCGGCAGAGCCCGCGGGCAGCTTCAAGCTGAGCTACACGGTGCAGGCCAATGCGGCACCGGCTTTCGCCACGCTCGCGTCGCTCAACGATTACATCGCCGGCCGTTACGCACCCGACGAACGCACTACGGTGGTCGCCCTTCCGGCGGGCGCGCGGGCCGCCGCCGGCGCGGGCAATGCCGCGGCCACGACCGCGATCGAGCATCGCGCCGATGCCGCCCCGATCGTCCATGTCCTGATCCCGTCCGGCTTCGGCGAAGCCTTTCTCGGCAAGCCATCCGCGCGGTCGTGGAATTATGGCTGGGAGAATGTCCATGACGGGCTCGACGGCATCGCGATCGACATACCCGCCCTGAAGGCGACGCCGGGCGCGGATGGGCTGATCCCGCTCAACATCCGGGTGAAGGACCCGATCTGGCCGGGCCGCGACATGATCGATGTGTCGGTGTCGGTCAGGCCGGGGCAGAAACGCACGGTCTGGCTCGACCTGCGCGACCGAATCCTGACCGATGACAGCCTGTTCCTGAGCATCGCTTCGGCCGCGCCCGATTTCGGCGCGGCGTCGCTCGACGGGATGCAAATTCGGCTGGTGTTCAAGGATCGCGCGGCGGCGCTGCCCGAGCATATCGCCGATCGGTTCAACCAGGTGAAGGACAATTGGGGTTTCCTGGTCGAGGAACATACCTCGTCGAAGCGCGCTGGCCTCTATCGGCGCCTCTATGGCGATATCTCCGACCTGCTCAGGGTCGATCCCGACAATGTCGAGGGGCGGCGCTATTGGGCCGATATCAGCTATGGCGAGCAGAATCTCCCGGCCTTCACGCAGCCCCAGGCGCCGGCTGGCGTGCCGCTCTGGGCGTTCCGGCAGCTCGAGGATCTGAAGCTGGTTCGCCAGTTCGTCACCTGGTGGATCGACAACCGGCAGGTGCCCTACGGCGATTTTGGCGGCGGCATTTCCGACGATACCGATCTGGTGCAGCAATGGCCGGGCCTCGCGCTGATGGGCGTCGAGCCGGACAAGATCAACGCATCCGTCCGCGCGCTGTCCGATGCGGCCCATGCCAATGGCATGATCACCAACGGGCTTGGCACGATCACTACCGACGAGCTCCACGCCTATGAGGAGGGGCTGAACAGCGATGCCGAGCGGCTCTATCTCAACTGGGGCGAGCCAAAGGCAGTCGAGCGGCTGATGGCGACGACCCGGGCGCTGGGCGGCGTCATCCTGAAGAACCCGGCCGGGCACCTGCATTTCGCCAGCAACTGGTATGGCGGGCAGAAGATGTACCGCGAGGGGCCATGGGAATGGCAGAAACCCTATAGCTTCACCGTGATGCACGGCCCGATCCTGATGGGTCTCTATAACGGCAATCCGTCGGCTCGGGGGCTCGTGACCGGCGTGGTCGATGGCTGGATGGCGCATGGTAGGCAGGACAAGGATGGGAACTGGGCCTATCCCAACGAGATCAACTGGCACACGGATGCCGAGCGCGTGGGTGATGGCGGCGGGGTGGCGACGCCGCTGCAATCGGCCTGGGCGGCGTGGCGCTTCACCGGCAACGAGACTTATCTCCGGCCAATCCTGGCGCGTACCGCGAAGAGCGGTCCGGGCTCACTTGCCGATATCAACGAGAATGCGGTCGATGCGCTTGGCCGAGGGAAGGACTGGGGCAAGGCGTTGACCGCCAGGGCGGGCGGCGGCGGGGCGTTCGAGCGCTATGCGGCGTGGAACGCGACCGGCGACACCAAATGGCTCGACGCGCTGCATGCGGATGCCATCGCCGACAAGGCGCAGCATCAGTATATGTATACCGAGGGGCATTGGTGGTCCGACCGGGTCGATCAGCCCAACGAGATCCTGCAGCGTGAACGGCTGGGCGGGGTGGCCTTGCGCCGCAACCAGAACTGGCCGGGCAACAGCGTGAGTTGGCGTTTCGCCGAGCCGGGCGCGGCGGAGCAGGTCGCGATCCTGGTGCCGGGCGCGACCATGGGCAGGTTCAAGGTGATCGCCTGGAACGCCAGCGGCCGCCCGCAGAGCGTCGCCATGACGGCGTGGAACGTGACCGCCGGGCGCTGGACGATGACCGGGCCGGCCGGCGCGAGCGAGGTCGCGCTCGAACGCAGCGCGTCGATCCCGCTGGTCTTCGCGCCGGGCGAGAATGTCTTCGAGTTCGCGCTGGCCACGCCGGGCCTGCCGACGGAGCGGCGCGCCGATCTGGGTATCGGCGTCGACGATGTGGTGGTGGCGAAGCGGGCGGTGACGGTGACCGTGCACAGCCTCGGCGCGATCGACGCGGTGGGCGGGACGGTGTCGCTCGAGGATGCGGGCGGCAAGATGCTGGCCACGGCGCCGATACCCCGGCTCGCCGCGCCGCTGGATCTTCAGCCGAAGACCGCGAAATTGAAACTGGCGCTGCCCACTGGTGCGGTGCGGGTCCGCGTCGCACTGGCGGGCAATGCGCCGGAGACGACCTTGCTCAACAATGTCGTCGTGCTCCCGGTCAAATAGGCCCGTGTCAGGTCAGGCTGGCCCAGAAACGCTCCGCCGCGGCGGCTTGCGGCGCGATCGGGCGGAACAGGCCGATCTCGATCGGTACATCCCAGTCCGGCCCGCCGGCGCGAACCAGCATGCCGCTCGCCATTTCCTTCGCTGCAAGCCCGGCGGGAAGCCAGGCGATGCCACGGCCCTCGCGCGCCTTGCCGAGCAGGGTGGCGGCAAGCTGCGCGGCGAAGACGCTTTCCAGCGCGGGCACGCGATCGGTGATGCCATGCGCGGCGACGATCTGGCCGAGCCCGGATTCCGCGGTGTAGGACAGCAGGGGCAGGGTGCCCGTCGTCCTGTCCAGCGACCAGCGGGGCGACCCGGCCGGATCGGACGCCACGAGCGGCACCAGCGAGTCCATGCCGACCACGATCGAGGTGAACTGGCTTGGCTCGAACCGGCTCGTCGCCAGTGCGTGGCGGTGACAGAGCAGGAATTGCGCCTGGCCCTGCAGCATCAACTCCTCGCACGCGGCAAGGCTGTCGGAAAACAACCGCATGGGGCCGATCGGTGCGCGCTGTTCGATCTGCCGGATCCAGCCCGGGAAGAAGGAGAAGGCAAGCGCGTGAGTCGCGGCGAAATGCAGCGTGGTGGTATCGCTGTCGCGCGCCTCGCCCACTTGCCGCGCGTCCCGCCGCAGCCGATCGATCGTTTCGATCAGGCCGGCCGCGCCGCGTTCGAACTCGAGGCCGGCGGCCGTCATCGTCACGCCGCTGGACGAGCGGATGAACAAGGCGGTGCCGATCCACTCCTCGAGCGCGCGGATGTGGCGGCCAAGGGTAGGTTGTGCGACACGGCGTGCCTCCGCCGCCCGCGAGAAACTGCCGCTTTCGGCAAGCGCGACGAAATCCTCGATCCACGCCAGTTCCACGCCGTTCCGACCTCGCCTTGCCCCGATCGGAAGTGGAATAGCAGGATGCGGTACGGAGGCCTAACGGTGCTGAAAGCGCGCGCTGCGGACATGGGAGCCCGATGATGACGGACGACACTGGCGGCGGGATCAACCGGCGCGACATGTTCGGCACGGCCTTGGCCGGTACCGCGGTCGCGCTGATCGGCCCGGCTGGGGCAGAGGCCGCGACCCGGAAGCCGGCGGTGCCTGACTGGCGGCGCGGCTATGATCGTCAGCGCGTCGCTGACCTGGGCGACGAGCGCTTCCTCAATCCGCTGCTGGCCGGCGACCATCCGGATCCGGCGATCCTGAAAGACGGCAGCGACTATTACATGACCTTTTCCAGCTTCGATTCCTATCCGGGGCTGACCATCTGGCATTCGCGCGACCTGGTGAACTGGCAGCCGCGCACCGCTGCGCTGACCCGCAATATCGGGTCGGTATGGRCCGTCTCCCTGGAGAAGCATGAGGGGCGCTATTTCCTCTACATCCCGGTCAAGGCGACCCCCAATTCGATCTGGGTGATCTGGGCCGATCATGTCGACGGCCCATGGAGCGATCCGGTCGATCTGGGGCTGCACCGCCATATCGACCCCTGCCATGCGGTGGGCGAGGACGGATCGCGCTGGCTGTTCCTGTCGGGCGGCGACCGCATCCGGCTGAGCGCCGACGGCCTGTCGACGGTCGGTGAGGTCGAGCATGTCTATGACCCATGGCACTATCCCGACGATTGGGATGTGGAGGGCTTTTCGCCGGAGGGACCCAAGCTGGTCCGTCATGGCGGCTGGTTCTACATGATCACAGCAGTGGGCGGCACCGCCGGCCCGCCGACCGGACATATGGTGATCGCGGCACGGTCCCGCTCGATCCACGGCCCATGGGAGAATTGCCCGCACAACCCGCTGGTCCGCACCGTCGACAATGAGGAGAAATGGTGGTGCCGCGGCCATGCTTCACTGGTCGAGGCGCCCGACAAGAGCTGGTGGTCGATCTATCACGGCTATGAGAACGGCTTCTGGACGCTCGGCCGGCAGGCGTTGCTCGACCCGATCGAATGGACTGCCGATGGCTGGTTCCGGATGAAGGGCGGCGATCTCTCCGCGCCGATCGCCAAGCCGAAGGGCGGTCAGGCGCTGCCGCATGGCCAGCCCCTGTCCGACGATTTCAGGACGCTCGCGCTCGGCGGTAAATGGAATTTCTTCAAGCCGGGGCCCAAGGAAAGCATCCGCGCCCGGGTCGAGAACGGAACGCTGATCCTCACCGCGAGCGGCGTGGCGCCCGTCGATTCATCGCCTTTGCTGCTGATCGCGGGCGATCTCGGCTATCAGTTCGAATGCGATATCGAAATCGCGCCGGGCGGCACGGCCGGGCTCGTGCTGTTCTACGACGAGAAGCTCTATTGCGGCCTCGGCTTCGATCAGGATCGCTTCGTCACGCACCAATATGGCATCGAGCGCGGCAGGCCGGCCAATCCGCACGGACGCAGGATGCGGATGCGGATCTCCAACAAGCGCCATATCGTTGCGATCCACACCAGCGGGGACGGGGGCAGGACCTGGGCACGCTTCGATCGCGGCATGGAGGTGTCGGGATACCACCATAATGTCCGTGGCGGTTTCCTGATGTTGCGGCCCGGCCTCTATTCGGCCGGAGCTGGTGAGGCGCGCTTCTCCAACTTCACCTATCGAGCGCTGTAGTCACCATCAGGCGAAGCCCTGAGTCCTGGCCCAGTCGACGAACAGCTCGGGCCATGCCGCGACCGGCTTGCCGATCGTCTTGCGCAGCCCGAAGCCGTGGCCGCCATTGGTGAACAGGTGAGTCTCGACGGTCACGCCCTGCGCCTTCAGCGCGGCGCGGAACATCAGGCTGTTCTCGACCTGCACCGTCGGATCGTCCTCGGCATGGAGCAGGAAGCAGGGCGGGGTCTGTTTCGTGACATTGTCCGCGGGCGTGTGCGCCCTTTCCAGTGCCGGACTCGCGTCCTTGCCGATCAGTTGCTCGCGTGAGCCCGCATGGGCGACCGGCAGGCTCATCGACTGCACCGCATAGATCGGCGCGGCGAGGAACGGGCGCGCGCTGAGCCGGTCGGCGGCATCGACCGGATCATAGGTCTTTGCCGCAAAGCGCGTGGCGAGATCGCAGCACAGATGGCCACCGGCGGAAAAGCCCATCGCTGCGACGCGCTCGGGATCGATCGCGAAGTCCCGCGCGCGCGACCGGATCAGCCGCATCGCGCGCTGCGCATCCGACAGCGCGACGTCAGGTCCGGCCTTCCATCCGTCGCCCGGCAGGCGATAGAACAGAACGAACACCGTATAGCCGCGTGCGCTCAGCCAGCGGGCGATCTCATACCCTTCCTTGTCGACCACGATGCGGACATAGGCGCCGCCCGGCATTGCGAGCACGGCGGCGCCATTGGAAATGCGCGGCCTGAACACGACCAAGCGCGGGCGCGCGATGCCGCGGACCGCACGGTCGGGAAGATCGGGGTCGGTGCTGCGCTGATCGACCGTCTCGACCGGCGGCGTGGCGGGCATGCCCGGCGCGCCCTTCGGCCAAAGATCGATCGTCTCCACCGGATCGGGCAGGCCGGGCACGGGTGCGTCTCCCGCCTTTGCCGGAGGAGGGGTTTGCGCGCGTGCGCCGGCTGTGACGCTTGCGGCAAGAGTCCCGAGGATCAGGTCGCGACGATCGAACATGGAACCTCCGAAGAAAAAGAAACGGACGCTGCCCGGATAGGCAAGCGTCCGTCAGGATAGTCCAGGGGAGGCGGACTTACATCTTCACGCGCGCGCCCACCAGGATCGTACGCCCGAAATGGTTGTTCTCGTAACTGCGGTTTGCGTCGTTGTCGTTGTAGCGATAGCGATATTCGTCGGTCAGGTTGACGCCTTCGACTGACATTTCGAGCCATTCGGTAAAGCGATAGCGCACCGAGGCATCAATGTTGATCGTCGAGCCATAGCCTTCGAACAGGTTGCCGTTGGCGCTGCCCTGATCGACATACGGACCGCGGTAGCTGACTGAGCCGCGTGCGCTGAACTTCTTGTCTTCATAATAGAGCGTGCCGTTTATGGCGGTCTTGGACAGTCCATACAGAGTCGTCGAGCGTGTGGTCGCGACGTTCGGCCCGAACGCGCCGGTCGCGGTCTTCACCACAACCACTGGGCCAGCCAGTGTGTAGGATGCGCTCGATTCGATAAACGTGGCGTTGGCGATGCCGCCGAAGTTCGAGAGGAAGCCAGGCAGGAATTTGAAAGGCGCCTGGATCGACAATTCGATGCCTTTCAGGCTCGCGCCCGACCCGTTCACGTTGCCGGTAATCGTGTAGATCTGGTTTGGATCGAAGTTGATATAGGCCGGTGAACTGGTCGGCAGCACCGACTTCGGGAGGCCAGTAGACGCGAACGTCCCGCTATAGGTTTGCGCAACCGGGAAGCTATCAACATTCTTCTTGAAGACCGCGACCGACGCGATCGACTGCGGCGCGAAATACCATTCGAGCGCGAGGTCGTAGGCGGTCGCCCGGAACGGATTGAGCAGCGGATTGCCGAAGGTGATGCGATAGTTGAACCCGTCGACCGAACCGCCCGGTGTCAGATTGCCCAGAGTTGGGCGCGTGATGACCCGCGAGATCGCGCCGCGCAACACGACGCTTTCGGTCGGAAATAGCGCGACGTTCACCGACGGCAGCCAATCGTCATAATCGCGCGTGACCGTTACGCCGGTTCCGCTGTTCAGGCCGAACGAAGACTGGTCGGTATGGGCATAACGAACGCCGGCATTGGCCGCATAGCGCAGGCCGAAGAGATCGCCCTTCACATCGACCTGGAAATAGCCGCCCTTCACCGTCTCGGTCACGCTTCGGGTATTGCCCGCGTCGACCAGTGGTGTGCGGCTGTACAGCTTGGTCAGGTTCGCCGCGGCGTCGATATTGGGAACGAGCCAGGTCGTGGTGGTGCCCGCTGGCTGGCCGGCATCGCCCAGTTTGACGGTGTCGGACAGCGCCGATGTCGCCTGGAAGCCGTAGATCGCGCTTGGACCGAACACCGTGTTCGCCGAACAGGTCAGGGTGCCCAGCACCAGGTCGGCACCGCCATTGCCGCACACTGCGGTGTCGCGCAGGAACCCGGCGGTGTTGAAGCTGAAGCGGCGATAGACCCCGCCCGCCTTGAGTGTGAAGCCCTCCGTCACGTCCCACTCCGTGCGCAGCTGAGCGGTGCGGAACTTGTTGGTCGTGTTCGACGGGCGATCGCGGATTTCGGCGAGCTGGAAGTTGGCCGGATCTGTCACGCTCGTGCCGAAGGTCAGCACCGGGGTGGCCATGTTGCTGTAATCATATTTGTACCCGGCGGCGTCCCGGTCGTCATAGACGAAGGTCGTCTCCACCGGGATGTCCGCGCTGGACTTCGAGAAGCCGCCGAGCAGGGTGAAGCGGAAGCTGTCGGTGACGTCCTGATCCCAGGTGCCGCCGAGCTGGTAGAATTCGGTCTGCGACTTGCGCAGATAATGTTCGGTGCGGACCCAGGCGTCGTTCAGCGTCGCCGAGATCATGTTATTGTTGCCGTCATAGACGGGGTTGAGCACGTCGATCGAGCGTTCGTTGCTGCGCAGCAGGACCTCCGCCCATTTCTCTTCGCGCTCCTCCTTGAAGCGCGAATAGAGGCCGTCGATCGAGATCTTGGTCGAATCCGTGGGCGCGAACTGGACGCTGGCGGTGATGCCGAGGCGCTCGCGGCGGTGATCGACCACGCCGTAGCGCGGGATACGCGGATGGAAGGCGAGCGCCGCCTTGTCGCAAGCCGCGTTCTGGAAATAGGTACCGCCGGTATTGGTCTTGGCGGTCGTCGGGGCGCCGGCTGCATTGGTGTTGAAAAAACACGGCGTGCCATCGACCGAGTCGAAGCGCGCCTGCGCCCAGCGAACCGAGTTGTTGCCGAGCTCTAGCGTGTTGATCTTCGAATAGGCGGCGGAAACCGATGCACCGAAGGTGCCGGCATCGTTGCGCCACGACAGCAGACCGGCAAAGCGCGGACCGACATTGTTGCTGAGATCGTTATACGACGCCTGGGCGGAGAGGGCGCCGGTAAAGCCGACCTTGCCCGCGAGCGGGTTGCCGGTGTTCAGGTCGACCACGGCGCCGAGCGAGCCCTCGTCAAGCGAAGCCTCGGCCGTCTTGTGGACGACGAGCGAGCTGAACAGCTCCGAGGCGAAGACGTTGAAATCGAAGGCGCGGTCGCGGTTGGCGCTGGCGCCGTCGGTCGAGGTGGCGACCGTTTCCATGCCGTTGACGCGGACTCGGGTGAATTGCGCGCCCAGACCGCGCACCGTGATCGCGCGGCCTTCGCCGCCGTCCCGCTGGATGGTGATGCCCGGGATTCGCTGCAGCGATTCGGCCAGGTTCTGGTCGGGGAACTTCGCGATATCCTCGGCAACGATCGCGTCGACGGCGGAAATCGAGTCGCGCTTGAGAGTCAGCGCCTGTTCGAGCGAACGGCGGAAGCCGGTGACCACGATATCCTGTTCGTCGGTCGCGGGCACGTCCTGCGCCGCGGCATCCTGCGCGGCGACCGGCTGGGCCGGGGCTGGAACGGCCGCCGGCTCGGCCGGCTTGAGCTCGGCCGCGAAGGCCGCCGCCGGCATCAACAGGCCGATCGCCAGCGCGCCAAGCGAAGCACCTGCAATATTGCGAGAAATCGTGCCTCGCGAGGCCCGGACTGCATTCCCCATTTACCCACTCCCCATCTGCGTCGCTTTGCGACGTTGCTGACACCGGTAGCCGGAGAGAGCAGTTCAGCTGCTCGTCCGGGCCGTCGGCACGTCAGGAGAGGGTAGGCCATGAAGTGGCCAGCGATTCGCCCTCTCCTTCGGTGACCAATCTCCGTTGATCTTCCTCAGCCCCAACTTGTCGCCTTTGGTAACCGGTGTCAATGGCCAGAGACAATGATCTGCGTCAGTTGATAACGGGCGATGTTGACCGGCTGCGAAGGGTTCAGGTTCCCGGCTGGATATAGGGAATGCGCGCAAACAGCTCGCGCTGCCATTGGCGCGGATCATTCCCGACCCGGCTGCGCGCGTCGAAGATCATCGTCGGCCGGTGGACCAGGTCAAAGACCGGCCATTTCGGCAGCCCGGCATGGTTGGGATTGCCGGCCCTGGTGAAGGCGACGAAGCTTTCCTGCATCGCGGCCGAGGCGGCGCGGGCATCCGCCGCAGTGCCGGTCTGCGAGCCCTTCGCGCCGAGCGTACCGAAGACCAGCGCGATATCGAGGGAGTGATAGGCGCCGCGCCGCGGATCAGTGCGCGAGGTGAAGTCAAGTTGATAGACCCAGGTCTTCGTCTTCGCCCGGGCTCGCTCCTCCGCCTCGATCACCTGGCCGCGCCAGCTCCGTCCGGCGGTGGTCGCCTGGTAGAAGATCTCGGTCGGCGACCAATCGGGGAATTTCGCGCGATATTCGGCGACCACCCATTCAGGGAGCGCATCGATCCGCAGCTCGGGCGCGATACGCTCGGCGAGATTGTCCCAGGTCAGCGTCTGCACCCGGGGCGAATCGGGCGAGATGAAAGCGCGCGTTTCGTCATGGGTATTGCCGAGGACCATCGGGATCGCGTTCGACTGCGGATTGGCGTCGGGCCAGAAAGGGTGACGAACCAGCCATTTCATATCGAGCACCGGCCCGAAATAGACCCCGCCGCCGAGGATCGGGTCGGTCGCGTCGAGCGCGTCGACCAGCTTTCCGGCCGGCATGGCCAGAAGCGTGGAGAGATCGGCAGTGCCGAGCTTCGCGAGATAGGCCTGGGCGCGGCGGGTGGCGTTGAGCGGGCCGGAGGCGGTGACCTGCTGGCCGCTCATCGTCGCGGCGCGGTGGAACAGGCCTTTGGCGGCGGGCATGCCCATCATCGTCGCGATCTTCGCGCCGCCGCCCGACTGGCCGAACACCATCACGCGCGAGGGATCGCCACCGAACGCCGCGATATTGTCGCGCACCCATTGCAGGGCGAGGATCAGGTCGAGCTGGCCGTTATTGCCGCTGTCCGGGAAACGCGGGTCGAGCCGCGCGAGATAGAGATAGCCGAAGGCGTTGAGCCGGTGGTTGACGGTGACGACCACGACATCGCCGCGCGCGGCCAGCACCTGCCCGTCGTTCAGCGCATCGGTGCTGCTGCCGTTCGAATAGGCGCCGCCATGAATGTAAAGCATGACCGGCTTCTTCGCGGCCGGCCCGGCCTCGGCGGTCCAGATATTGAGGAACAGGCAGTCCTCGCTCTGCGCGCCGTAGCGATCGTCCTTTTGCGGCGCGACCGGGCCAAAGGCCCGAGCGGTGATGGTCTCGCCCGGGCGCGATACCGGGCGGGGCGGCTGGAAGCGCTCGGCAGTGCCGTAGCGGATACCGCGAAAGACGAGTACGCTGCCCTCGGTCGATCCAACGAAATTACCTGACGGCGCCCGAACGCTGGCCGATGGGGCAGCCCGAGCCGAGCCGGCAAGGATCAGCGCCGCGCCGGCGCCGATCACGCCGCGTCGGGAGACGTCAGCGGCGGACATCGAGCCCGCCGGAGAGATAGGCGTCGATATCGGCCTGGCGGAACAGGCTGGCATCGCCGGGCAGCGAATGCTTGAGCGCGGTAAGGGCGAGCCCGGTACGCGCGGCCTCAGTGATATCGCCCCCCGACCGGAGCGCATGAAGCACACCGACGGCGAAGGCGTCGCCCGCGCCGATCCGGTCGACGATCCCGGCGAGCAGCACTTCGTCGGTCTGGGCATGCTCGGTGCGGCCATCGATCCGGGCCGAGAGGCGGTGCCGGTCGGCATCTTCGACGTGACGCGCGGTGGAGGCGATCAGCTTGAGCTTGGGGAAGGCGGCAAAGGCCGCCTCGGCCGAGGCGAGGCGCCGATCCTCGCCGTCGCCGCCGAAATCCTTGCCGAGCAGCAGCGCGACGTCGCGGTGGTTGCCGAACATGATGTCGGCATGCTGCACCAGCCTGGTCAGCACGCCGCGCGGATCGCTGTCCCAGCTTTCCCAGAGGCGCGCGCGGTAATTGCCGTCGAACGAGATCGGCACGCCGCGGGCGCTCGCGGCTTCGGCGGCGGCGATGGCGGCTTCGGCCGGAACCGGGCCAAGGGCAGGGGTGATGCCGGAGAGATGCAGGCGGTCGGCGCCTGCGAGCAGCGTGTCCCAGTCCCAGGCGCTGGCGGGCGCCTCGGCGAAGCTGGAGCCGGCGCGGTCGTAGACGACGTCGGTCGCGCGCATGCCGGCGCCGCTGGTGACGAAATACAGCCCCATGCGATCGCCACTGAACTGGATAGCCGAGCAATCCACGCCGTTTGCCCGCAGGCCGGAGATGGCGGCGCGGCCAAGATCATTGTCGGGGACGGCGCTGACCAGGCTGACATCATGGCCGAGGCGGGCAAGGCCGCTCGCCACATTGGCTTCGGCGCCGGCGATCCACACGTCGAACCTGGGCGTCTGGAGCAGCAATTCCCGCCCCGGAGGCGAGAGGCGCAGCATGATTTCACCAAAGGCGACGAACTTACCCATTATCCACCTGCTGCTCCGTTCGGACCGAGCCTGTCTAAGCCCTTCTCTTCGGCGGAAGTGCAAGAGTTCATCGCGCCAGCCAACCGCCGTCGACCGCGAGGATATGGCCCTGGACATAATCCGCGCCGGCCGATGCGAGGAAGACCGCCGCACCGCCAAGATCGCTTGCATCGCCCCAGCGCCCGGCGGGAATGCGTTCGAGGATCGAGCGGTTGCGCGTCTCGTCGGCCTGAAGTGCGGCCGTGTTGTTGGTCGCGATATAGCCGGGCGCAATCGCGTTGACGTTCACGCCCTTGCCCGCCCACTCATTGGCGAGCAGCTTGGTGAGTCCGCCGATGCCCGATTTGGAGGCGGTATAGCTCGGTACGCGGACGCCGCCCTGGAAGGTGAGCATCGATGCGATGTTGATGATCTTGCCGTGACCCTGACCGATCATGTGGCGGCCGGCCGCCTGGCACAGGAAGAAGACCGATTTCAAATTGGTGTCGACCACCGCATCCCAATCCTCCTCGGTGAAATCGACCGAATCAGCGCGGCGGATGATGCCGGCATTGTTGACCAGAATGTCGAGGCCGCCGAGCTTCTCCAGCGTTTCGTCGATGACGCGCTGGACCGGCTCGATGGTGGAGAGATCGGCGGAGACGATTGCTGCCCTACGGCCCAGGGCGCGGGCCTTCTCAATGGTTTCCTCCGCAGGCGTACGGCCGACCGCCGCGATATCGGCACCGGCGGCGGCAAGGGCGAGCGCGATCGCCTGGCCGATGCCGGTATTGGCGCCAGTGACGATGGCGACCTTGCCGGTGAGGTCGAAGGGGTTGGTGGGCATCCTAAATCCGTTCGTTTCGAGCGAAGTCGAGAAACATGTCCTGGCGCGCCGTCACAGTGTCTCGACTTCGCTCGACACGAACGGAGAAGGGATTCCTTCCAGCGTTACGCCAGCTGGCAGATATCCAGCACGTTCATGTCGGTATAATCCTGGTTCTCGCCCGCCATCGCCCAGATAAAGGCATAGGCCTTGGTGCCGGATCCCATGTGGATCGACCAGGGCGGGCTGATCACCGATTCCTCGTTGGCGACGACGATGTGCCGCATCGCCTCGCCTTCGCCCATGAAGTGCATGACGCGGTCATTGGGACCGTCGAGTTCGAAGTAGAAATAGATCTCGCTGCGGCGCTCATGGATATGCGGCGGCATGGTGTTCCACACGCTGCCGGGCTTGAGCACGGTCAGGCCCATGACGAGCTGCGCCGAATCGCACACGCCGGGGATGACGAGCTGGAAGATGGTGCGCTCGTTCGATTCCTCCAGGCTGCCGCGCTCCAGTGCATTCGCATCGGCGATCGAGAGTTTGCGCGTGGTGAAGCCCTTATGCGCCGGGCAGGAGGCGAGATAGAAACGCGCGCCGGCGCCGGAGAAGACGACCTCCTTCGCGCCCATGGTGACGTAGAGGCAGTCCTTGTTGCCGAGCGTGAAGCTCTCGCCATCGACGAGGACCGTGCCATCCACCTTGCCGACATTGACGATCGCCAGCTCGCGGCGTTCTAGAAAGGGATGGCCGACGGCTGAGGCAGGCTCGGTCTGGTCGGGCAGTTTGACCGGCGTCTCCGCCACCTCGACCCCGCCGATCACGAAGCGGTCGGCATGGGTATAGTTGAGTACGCACTCGCCAGCGCGGAACAGGCCCTGGATCAGATAGCGGTCGCGCAGCTCGTCGTTCGAGACGCACTCCATCATGTCGGGGTGCGTGGCGTAATAGGTACGATCGAACATCAGGGTCCCTCCAGCTGCGCCTTCGCAGCGCATGATTCTTCGACACGCGGGGTAACCGGTGTCAGCCCCTTTCGCAATATCAGTCGCGGATCAATCGCGGGGCGGTGCGACGGAACCGCGGCGAATGAGCGTCGAGCGGAACATCGACGGTTCCTCGACCACCTCGTCACCGTCCGCGGTGAGCTTCAACGCGGCGGAGCGGGCCATGGAAATGATCGGCCAGCGCACCGTCGTCAGCGGCGGCCAGATATGCGCGGCGATCGGCGTATCGTCGAAACCGATGATCGACAGGTCGCGCGGCACCTCGATCCCGCGCTGGCGCGCGGCATGGAGAACGCCCGCCGCCATCTCGTCATTGCAGGCGAAGATCGCGGTCGGGCGCGGCATCAGGTCGAGCAGGCGATCGGCCGCCATCACGCCGGATTCGAAGGTGTAATTGCCCTCCGCGATCATCGAGCGGGGCAGGGTGATCTTCGCGGCGTTCAGCGCCTGCTCGAAGCCCTGGCGCCGTTCGCGCGCGGAGCGGAAGCCGTGCGGGCCGAGCACCAGGCCGATGCGCTTATGGCCCTGGTCGATCAGATAATCGACCGCTGCCGTCACCGCCTCGCAGTCGTTGGACGCCACCATATGCGCGGGGTCGTCAAGCTCGGCCGATCCCATGCGGACATAGCGGCAGCCGATATCGTCGCACAGCTTGGCAAGCTGATTGTTCTCGCTGACCGGGGGCAGCAGGACGACGCCGAATAGCCGTTGCCGCTCGAGAAAGTTGCGGACATCGTCGAGCATCGTCGCCGATCCGCGGTCGATCGGGCGGACGACCAGTTCGAACTCCGTGCCGTGCAGCGATTCGAGAATGCCCTGCTGGACGTTCATCACCATCTGCGCGTTCGGATTGTCGTGGATCAGCCCGATCAGGAAATTGCGCCGTAGCGCGAGCGCGCGCGCCTGGGGATTGGGGACATAACCGAGCCCGCTGATCACCCCTTCGACATGCTTGCGCGTGTCGTCGCTGAGCAGCGGCGACCGGTTGATCACCCGGCTGACCGTCTTCTTCGAGACGCCCGCGATGCGCGCGACGTCGTTGATCGTGGGAAGGCCCGTTTTACGCATCATGAGAGGGCATAGCGCCTATCCCGGCAAATCGCCAAATGCGCGTCGCAACCGCAACAATCCGCGCTGTCGGAAGGGCGATGGCGAAACAGCCAGAACCGGTCCTTGTCATTGACACCGGTTTACCTTAGGGTCCTATATGAAAGCGTCGGGAGCGCGTGCGGGAGGGTTACCAGGGTGGATTCCACCGATTTCGCCCATGAAGTGGGTCATATTGCTCAATCATTCGTCGAGGCGCGCCGCGCCGGGCGGTCCTTGCCGGACTATCCCGGCACCGTGCCGGTCGCCCTGGCCGATGCCTATGCCGTGCAGGACGCGGCGATCGCGCTGAACGAGGCCGAGATCGGCGGCTGGAAGGTCGGCCGGATCAATCCGCCGATCGACGGCGTCGACCGGCTCGCCGGCCCGATCTTCACCAGCCAGATCGTGGCAGCGACTGACGAGCCCGTGGCGATGCCCGTGTTCGTCGGCGGTTTCGCCGCGGCCGAGGCCGAATTCCTGCTGCGGATTGGTGCCACGCCGCCCGCCGGCAAGACTCGCTTCAGCCATGAGGAAGCGGCCGCGCTGATCGATTCGGTGCATGTCGGGATCGAAATCGCCAGCTCGCCGCTGGCGGCGATCAACGATCTGGGCGCCGCGGTGACGATCTCCGATTTCGGCAACAATAACGGCCTCGTCATCGGGGCCGCAATCCCGGACTGGCGCAATGCGGATATCGATGGCTGGCCGCTCGCGGTGGCTATCGATGGCGAAGTCATCGGCACCGGCAAGGCGTTGGACATGCTCGACGGCCCTGTCGGCGCGGCGCGATTCCTGTTCGAGCTGATGGCGGCGCGGGGCATCGCCCTAAAACCCGGACAATGGATTTCCAGCGGCGCGGTAACCGGCGTACACGCGGTGAAGATCGGCGAGCGGATCGAGGCGCGTTTCGGTGCGGATCTCGCGGTGGAATGCACCATAAAGGCCTCGTAAAGGGGCTCTTCGGGAGAGAGTGATGGCTGAATCGGCGATGCCGGAGATGACTGGGCCGGAGGTCGCCGACGCGGCGGCAAGCCGGATGGGCCGGTATCGCTGGGTGATCTGCGGGCTGCTCTTTGCGGCCACCGCGATCAACTATGTCGACCGGCAGATGATCGGCGTGCTCAAGGCGCCGATCTCGCAGGATCTCGGTTGGAACGAGACCGATTTCGCCACCGTGATCATCTGGTTCCAGGCGGCCTATGCCCTCGGCTATGTCAGCTTCGGCTGGTTCATCGATCGGCTCGGCGCACGCATCGGTTATTCGGTCGCTTTCATCATCTGGACGCTCGGCCATACCTTGTGCGGCTTTGCCGGCAGCGCGGCGCAATTCTCCGCGGCACGGTTCGTGCTCGGCATCGGCGAATCGGGGAACTTCCCGGCCGGCATCAAGGCAGTGTCCGAATGGTTCCCGGCGAAGGAACGCGCGCTTGCCACCGGCATCTTCAACGCGGGCGCCAATATCGGCGCGATCGTGACGCCGGCGGTCGTGCCGTTCATCGTCGTGTCGATGGGGCTCGGCTGGCGCATGGCTTTCATCATCACCGGCGCGGCCAGCCTGGTGTGGCTGGTCGCCTGGATCGCGATCTATCGCCGCCCACGCGAGCAGCCGCGCGTCTCCGCCGCCGAGCTTGCCTACATCGAAAGCGATCCGGCGGATCCGCCGGAGAAGATCGGCTGGGGCCGCCTGCTCGGCTATCGCGAGACCTGGGCCTATGCGCTGGGCAAGTTCCTGATCGACCCGATCTGGTGGCTCTTCCTGTTCTGGACGCCCGATTTCCTGTCCAAGACCTATCATCTCGACCTGAAAAGCTTCGGGCCGCCGCTGATCGTGATCTATCTGATCTCCGATCTGGGCAGCGTCGCCGGCGGCTGGTCGTCCTCGACGATGATGAAGCGCGGCTTCTCCGCCAATACGGCGCGCAAGCTGACCATGCTCGCCTGCGCCTTTCTGGTGATGCCGATCTTCTTTGCGCAATATGTCGACAATCTGTGGCTCGCGGTCGGTATCGTCGGGCTGGCGACGGCGGCGCACCAGGCATTCTCCGCCAACCTCTACACTATCCCGTCGGACATGTTTCCGCGCGGGGCGGTAGGGTCGGTTGTCGGCATCGGCGGTACGGTCGGCGCGATCGGCGGCATGGGGATGGCGTGGTTTACTGGCTATATCCTGCAGACCACTGGCAGCTACACTTTGATCTTCGCGGTCGCGGGCAGTGTCTATCTGATCGCCGTCGGGGTGGTGCACCTGTTGTCGCCGAGGCTAGCCCGGGTCCAGCCCTGAGGGTCAGGCGGGCCGTTTGCGGGGCGACCAAGGGGATCTCTTCCAGATCCACAGCGGCAGACGCAGCACCGGATAGAGAATGCCAAGCCCCGCGGGCAGACGCAGCAGCGCCACGTCCTCGGCGGGAATCGCGATTCGCCGGAGATGCGCCCAGGCATCGCGCCAGCGCGACAGGGTCAGCAGCGTCGCGCTCGGCTCCACCACTGAGTTCCACGGTGTGTCGGCCAGCTCGCGCGCACCGCCGCCAGCCGTCATCACGCGCAGGGCAAGCGCGTTCAGCAGGTTGAGCCGGATCGATCTAGGGCCGACGAAATTCGGGGGCAGGGGCGTGCCGAATACGGCATTGGCCAGCATGATCGCCGAGGCAGCCGGCCGCGCCGCCCCGCCGGCCTGCGCTGCCGCCCATAGTTCCGCGCCGCCGTCCTGGCTGGTGCCGAGCAACGCGGCGATGTCGGCCAGCCATTTCAGCCGCGCCCAGGCATGGCCCGAACCATGCACGCACAGATAAGCGAACAGCGGAGGGTCGGCGAGCGTGCGCAGCGCGCCGGCACCCGGTATCGTGACCATTTGGTGCTCGCGTGCCGGGGGCATGCCACGATCGCCGGCAGCATCGGAAAGCCGCCAGTGGAGCTCGATCGACACCTTGCGCTCGCGGTGACGATGCGCGCTGTCCTTCGAGATCGCCTGATAGGTTCTGAGCGCACCGGGCGGGAGCGGCCGGCCCGGCGCGGTCATCACATAGCCGGCCTGGTCGAGCACTTCCCAGGCGCGGGCGACGTCGGCGGATGGCACGACCATGTCGATATCGATCGAATCGCGGACAGCGATTGAGCTATAGGCGCGTACCGCCAGCGCAGATCCTTTGAGGAACAGCGGCTCGATCCCCGTCTGTTCGAGCAGGCCCTGAAGCCGCAGGGCCTCGCCCGTATTTCGCAGTGCCGCCGCCATGGTCCGGTACGCGCGTTCGGTGATGCCCGGCGGCACGGCAAGGCCGGCATTGGCCAGGCCTTCGCTGACCAGGCCGGCCACGCGGTGGCGCGCGGCGATGCGCTCGACAAATCCCCAATCCACCCCGACCGCCGCCATCGCGACGATGCGGTCAGTGCGCTCATCCGAGAACGGTCGAACGACCAAAGCGCATACAAGCGCGAATTCGGGGGATGTATCGAGGCGAATTGTACGTGCTGCCTGATCTTGCGACGGGGTGGGTAGCGTCTAGCATCGCCGCTGAAAAAGGGCGATTGGCAATCTTCCGGGACGGTTTCGCCATCAGAAACCCGTCGCCGAAAGCTGTTGGCAAGTGCCAAGCCAGCGCGCAAAGTCGAGATCGGGCGAATCAGACTGTTACGCGGGGATGTAAGGGTTGAACGGCAAGAAAGTACGCGGCGGTGGCTGGTTGGCCGCTGCCTGGGCGACGATCCAGTCAAGTGCCGCACTGGCGCAGGATTCGCTCGCCGACCCGCAAGGCTCGGGCGCGATCGTCGCTGCCGTGCGCTGGCTTCAGGGCACCTTGCTCGGCACGGTCGCGACGGTCGTCGCGGTGATCGCGGTCGCCTCGGTCGGTTTCCTGATGCTGACCGGACGGATTAACTGGCGTTACGGCGCGACCGTGATCCTGGGCTGTTTCATCCTGTTCGGGGCGGCCAGCATCGTCGCCGGCATCCAGTCCACCGCCAGCGCCGGATACTGAAGCATGAACGGGCTGGAGCGGGACCCGCTGTTCGTCGCGCTCACCCGGCCGCAGATGTTCGCTGGCGTCACCTATAGCTATTTCGTGTTCAACGCGGTCATCGCGACTGAGCTGTTCCTGATCTTCCACGCCTTCTGGGTGCTGGGCGTCGCCCTGATCGTGCATCTGGTCGGCGTGGTGCTGTGCGTGCGGGAGCCGCGCATCTTCGACCTGTGGCTCACGCGCCTCGGCCGCTGCCCGCGCGTGCGCAATCACAAGATCTGGCGATGCAACTCCTACCGCCCCTGACATCCGACCCGCGGGCGGTCGCCCGCGAGAAGTCAGCGGGATCCCATCTTCCCTATGCACGGCACGTCGACGATCACACGATCGAGACGCGCGACGGGCTGCTCATGCAGTTCATCCACCTGCGCGGGCTGCTGTTCGAGACGGCGGACACTGACGAGATCAATTACCGCAAGGTGTTGCGCGACGCGATGTTGCAGGCCATCGGGTCGTCGCGCTTTGCGCTCTACCACCATGTCATCCGCCGTCAGGCCGAGGTGGAACTGCCGGCCAAGTTCCCGGACGCGTTCTCCGGCCAGCTCGATGCCGCGTGGCGGGCGCGGCTGGCGGGCAAGCAGCTTTACGTCAACGACCTGTTCCTGACCCTGATCCGCCGGCCGTTACAGGGCCGGGTGGGGGTCGCCGATCGGGTGCGCGGCATGTTCGGGCGGGCAACGACGACGTCGGAGGCGGTGTCGGCCAACGAACTGCGCCAGCTCGACGGTGCACGCGACGCCTTGCTGGCGCAGCTCGGCAGCTACGCGCCGCGCCTGCTCGGGGTGTATGAGACCAAGCAGGGCGTTTGCTCGGAACCGCTCGAATTCCTGTCCGCGCTCTACAATGGCGAGATGCGGCCGGTGCTGATGCCGATGCAGGATGCCGGCAGCTATATCCCCTATCGCCGTATCAGCTTCGGCGAGGAGACGGTCGAACTCGGGCCGGCGGGCAACACGCAGCGCGGATTTGTCGGCATGGTCTCGATCAAGGATTACCCCGCGCAGACCGCGCCGGGCATGCTCGACGAGTTGCTGCGGTTGCCGTTCGAGTTGACCGTATCGCAATCCTTCGGTTTCGTCGATCGCCAGGCGGCGCTGGGCAAGATGAACCTCGCGCTGCGCCGCATGCGCTCGGCCGAGGATGAAGCAGTGAGCCTGCGCGGCGAGCTGTCGAGCGCCAAGGATGACGTCGCGGCCGGGCGTGCGGGTTTTGGCGAGCATCACATGACGGTCGCGGTGCGTGGTGATTCGCCGGCCGCTGTCGATGCGGGCGTGGCCGAGGTTCAGGCGTCGCTGGCCGATCTCGGCATCATCGCGGTGCGCGAGGAGATTGCGCTGGAACCGGCCTTCTGGGCGCAGTTCCCGGGCAACTTCAAATATATCGCGCGGCGCGGGCTGATCTCGACCGGCAATTTCGCCGGGTTCGCCAGCAGCCATAATTTCCCGCTCGGGCGGGCCGAGGGCAATCACTGGGGCGACGCAGTGACGTTGCTCGAGACGACCGCGGCGGGGCCTTATTATTTCAACTTCCACCAGGGCGATCTGGGCAATTTCACCGTGATCGGACCGTCGGGCTCGGGCAAGACGGTGGTGCTCAATTTCCTGCTCGCCCAGGCGCGGAAATTCCATCCTCGGGTGATCTTCTTCGACAAGGATCGCGGGGCCGAGCTGTTCATCCGCGCGATCGGCGGCCGCTATGACCTGTTGCGGCCGGGCGAAGCGTCCGGGCTCAAC
This sequence comes from Sphingomonas sp. P2_B6, assembly GCF_056404755.1. NCBI lineage: Bacteria > Pseudomonadati > Pseudomonadota > Alphaproteobacteria > Sphingomonadales > Sphingomonadaceae > Sphingomonas > Sphingomonas sp. P2_B6. The sequence continues at coordinate 339,083 of NZ_JBFUDK010000004.1, read as the reverse complement.
CCGCTGCAGATCGAGGACAATCCCGCCAATCGTCAGTTCCTGATCGACTGGGTCCAGCAGCTTGCGGGCGGCGCCGACATCGATGAGGTGGCGAAGATCAAGGACGCGGTCGATGCGAACTTCGCCCAGCCGCGCGAGCATCGCCGGCTGCGCCATTTCGCCGAACTGTTCCGCGGCGGGCACCGCCCGCACGCCGCCGATCTCTGGGCGCGGCTGCGGCCGTGGTGGGGCGAGGGCGAGCGCGCCTGGCTGTTCGACAATGACGAGGATCTGACCGATCTGTCCGCCGAGGCGGTCGGCTTCGACATGACCGCGATCCTCGACGATCCCGCGGTGCGCACGCCGGCGATGATGTATCTGTTCCACCGCGTCGAGGAGCGGCTCGACGGCACGGCGGCGATCATCGTCGTCGACGAGGGGTGGAAGGCGCTGGACGACGAGGTGTTCGTCCGCCGCATCAAGGACTGGGAGAAGACGATCCGGAAACGGAACGGCATCGTCGGCTTCGCGACCCAGAGCGCGCAGGACGCGCTGGAGAGCAGGATCGCCAGCGCGATCATCGAGCAGGCCGCGACGCAGATCTTCATGACCAACCCGAAGGCGCGGGCGGCGGATTATGTCGACGGCTTCGGCCTGACGCCGCACGAATATGAGATCGTGCGGACCTTGCCCGACGACGCGCATTGCTTCCTGATCAAGCACGGCACCGACAGCGTGGTGGCACGGCTCAACCTGTCGGGCGAGCGCGATATCCTGACGATCCTGTCGGGCCGCGAGCGCACCGTGCGGCTGCTCGACGAGATCCGTGCGGAAAGCGGCGACGATCCGCAGAGCTGGATCCCGCGTTTGCTGGAGCGTGCCTGATGACATGCCCGTCGATCTCGCCCGGCGGCCCCTTTCTCAGCGGCGTGCTGAGCTACGTCGATTGCCAGGCCCAGACGATCGGCGAGAATGGCTATCACGCGCTGACCGCGCCGGGATCGACCGTCGCGGTGCTGCTGACCGGGCTGCTGACGATCTTCGTCGCGCTGTTCGGCTATCGCATGATCCTCGGCCAGACGCCCGGCACGCGCGAGGGCGTGATGGCGCTGGTCAAGATCGGCGTGGTGCTGGCGCTGGCGACGAGCTGGCCGGCCTTCCGCACGCTGGCCTATAATGTCGCGATGCACGGGCCGGCCGAGCTGGCGGCGAGCATCGGTGGTTCGGCGGGCCTGCCCGGTTCGGATGGTGGTCTGGTCGGGCGACTGCAGGGGGTCGACAACGCCCTGGCCGAACTCCAGCGGAACGGCACCGGCAAGCCGGCGGATGCGGAGGAGATTGTCGGGCCGACCCAGCCGCTGACGCCGCAGCAACAGCAGCGGGAGTACTCGCGGCTGCAGCAGCTCCAGCAGAAGCCGCGCTGGGACCCAACGCGCGATGCGACGATGCTCAGCGAGTCGCGGACGCTGTACCTGACCGGGGCGATCGCGTCCTTTGCCTCGGTGCGGGTGGTCGCCGGGCTGTTGCTGGCGCTCGGGCCGTTGTTCGCGCTGTTCCTGTTGTTCGATACGACGCGCGGGCTGTTCGAGGGCTGGGTGCGCGGGATCGCCGGCGCGGCGCTGGGCGCGCTGTCGACATCGATCGTGCTCGGCGTCGAACTGGCGCTGATGGAGCCATGGCTGATCCAGATCCTCGAATTGCGCCGCCAGAATATCCCGACCCCGTCGGTGCCGACTGAGCTGCTGGCGCTGACCCTGGTGTTCGCGCTGACCCTGCTCGCGGCGCTGATCGCCACGGCGCGGGTGGCGCAGGGGTTCCGGATGCCGGCGGCCGTGCGCAGCGCCGCGTCGCGCTGGGCCGAGGCGATCAAAGAGCGGGTGCCGCAGCCGGCGCTCGCTGGCGCAGGGCAGCATGAGATCGCCGATCCGCGGACGCGCGCGCATTCAGTCGCCGATGCCGTCGCCGCCAGCCAGCGGCGCGAGGCGGGCATGTCGCCGCCGCCCTCGGCACAGCTCGCCCATCAGGGGACGACCCAGGCGGTGTCGCGTGATATTCCGGTGGCGGCGCCGGTGCCGCTCGGTCAAAGCTATCGGCGCCGCACGCGCGGGCGCGTATCGGCCGGCGCGTCCCGGCGGGACAGGAACGCATGAAGAAGACCTCACGAGACTCGCTCGACGCTTATTACCGGGAGGCGGAAAGCTGGGCGAGCGACCGGCAGGACATGCTGCGCGCCTCGCGCCGCAATGCCTGGATCGTCGCGGCCGCGGCCAGCACGATCGCAGTGTGCGAGGCGATCGCGCTGATCGTGCTGATGCCGCTCAAAACGGTCGAGCCCTATACCTTGCTGGTCGATCGCCACACCGGCTTCGTCGAGGCACTGAAGCCGCTCGACGCCAATCGCATCGCGCCGGACAAGGCGCTGACTCAGTCGTTCCTGGTGCAATATGTCATCGCGCGCGAGAGCTTCGACATTGCCGCGCTGCAGGCCAATTACCGCAAAACGACGCTCTGGTCGGCCGATCCGGCCAAGGCCGAATATGTGTCGAGCGTGCAGGTGTCCAACCCGTCCAGCCCGCTCGCCCGCTATCCGCGCTCGACGGTCGTCAGCACGCGCGTGAAGAGCGTCTCTCCGCTGGGCGGCAATTCGGCTTTGGTCCGCTTCGATACGCAGCGCCAGGACGCGGGCGGTCACATCATGCCCGCTCAATCCTGGGTAGCGGTGATTCGTTATCGCTTCTCGGGCGAGCCGATGACGCGCGAGGACCGGTTCGTGAATCCGCTCGGCTTCCAGGTGACCGGCTATCGCCGCGACGCCGAGGACGTGACGCCGGTCGAGCCCGCGGAGCCAGCCACGACCGTGATCGATTCCTCGACCACCACGACCACGACGACCACCGAGGTCCCGGTGCGGAACGGGGTGCCCGCGACGGCACCGCCCAGTTTCCCGCCGCCGCAGCGGGCGCCGAACCGGCCCTCGCGTCCCGAGGTCGAGCTTTGAGGATCGCGCTGGTCCTGCTCGCGCTGCTCCTGCCCGTGGCGGCGACGGCGCAGGTGCGTCCGACGGCCGGGCCGGGCGACCCGCGCATCCAGACCGTGCTCTACGACACCAACCAGGTCGTGCAGCTCCAGGTGGCGACCGGCTATCAGCTGACCGTCGAGTTCGCGCTGGACGAGCGGATCGAGAATGTCGCGGTCGGCGACAGCGGCGCGTGGCAGGTCACGTCGAACAAGCGTGGCGATCACCTGTTCATCAAGGCGGTGCAGGCGGGCGTCACCACCAACCTGACCGTGCTGACCGACGCACGCAGCTATATGTTCGATCTCGCGCCGCTCTACGGCCCGCTGCCCGACATGGCCTATACGGTGCGCTTCACCTATCCGCCGACCGCGGTGGCGACCGTCGCCGACGCGTCGCCGGCCGTGGAACCGGGCCGCTACAAGCTCGGCGGCGCGCGCGCGATCCGCCCGTCCCAGATCGATGACGATGGCGAGAAGACCTATATCGTCTGGCCGGCCGACAAGCCGCTGCCGGCGGTCTTCGCGATCGACGAGAAGGGGCGGGAGATGCTGGTCGACGGCCATATGCGCGACGGCCAATATGTGATCGACAGCGTCAAGCCGAAGCTGCTGTTCCGGCTCGACAAGGATCTCGCAAGCGCGGTGCGCGTGAAGCCGAAGGCGAAGCGCTGATGGCGAGTTCGGTCCCGGCCAATGGCGGCGATCCGCGGATCGGCCCCGATGGTGAAGCCAGCGTCCGGCCGGTCGTCGCCATGCCGTCGGCGGGCATGCCCTGGTGGGTGTTCGCTGTCGGGCTGGGTGTCTTCGCGATCCTCCTGTTCAGCATCCTCGACATGCGCCGCCGCGCGCTGACCGCGCCCCCGACCAAGCCGGGCTTCGCGGAAAGTCTCGGCGGGGCGGCGCCGCAGCCCGCACCGTTGTTCATCCCGCCCGAGCCGGCACCGCCGCCGGTCGCGGTGGAAACCCCGGCGCCGCCGCCGCCACCCCCGCCGCCGCAGCGGATCCAGCAGCCGCAGATCGTCTATGTGCCGCAGCCCATGCCGCAACCGCCCATGGCGGCCCCGCCGCCGGCCCCGTCGCGCGCGACCGGCGATCCGGCGCTGATCATCGATACGACGACGGGCGAGGCGGTCGCATCGCCCGTTGCCGCCGATGGCGCGGCGGGCGCCACCGCGACCGGCGACAGTGGCGGCGCGGCGCTTGCCACGCGTGCCCGGGCGACGGTGATGCGCCACCGCCCGACCACGGTGCCGCAGGGCACGCTGATCCCCGCCGTGCTGGAGACGGCGCTCGATTCGACCCGGCCCGGCCTGGCGCGCGCGCTGGTCCAGCGCGACGTGCGCGGCTTCGACGGCAGCAAGGTGCTGATCCAGCGCGGCAGCCGGCTGATCGGTGAATATCGCGCCGATCTCCAGCCCGGCCAGAATCGCGCGACGGTGATGTGGACCCGGCTCGTTCGTCCGGACGGGGTGACCATCGCGCTTGGTTCGCCCGCGGCCGATCCGCTTGGCCGGGTCGGCATCAAGGGCAAGGTCAACAGCCATTTCTTCGAGCGATTCGGCTCCGCGATCCTGCAGTCGACGCTCGATGTCGGCGTCAATCTCGCCTCGCGCATCGGCAATTCCAATTCGCCGGTGATCGTCGCGTTGCCGAGCACTTTGCAGAATGCGACGGGCGGGCTGACCCAGACTCAGCAGATCCAGCCGACCCTCAAGGTGAAGCAGGGCACCGCGATCAGCGTGTTCGTCGCGCGCGACCTGGATTTCACCGGCGTCGAGACCAAGCGGTGAGCGCGCCGGCGCGGGACGACCGCCCGGTCTATCTGCGCAGCTATCTGTCGCCGCTGGTGGGCATGCTCGAGCGCGCCGATGTGACCGACATCTATGTCAACCGGCCGGGCGAGATATGGGTCGAGACGACCGGCGGCACGATCGAACGGCACGAGGCGGCCGGGCTCGACGAGGCGACGCTGTCGCGGCTCGCGCGCCAGATCGCGGCCTTATCGCACCAGGGCATCAGCCGAGAGCATCCGCTGCTCTCGGCGACCCTACCCGATGGTGCGCGCGTCCAGGTGGTCGGGCCGCCGGCGACGCGCGGGCCGCTCGCGCTCGCGATCCGCAAGCATGTCTCGCCCGATCTGTCGCTCGGCGATTATGTGTCGAGCGGCGCTTTTGCCGAGACGCGGCATGGCGAGGAAGACACGTCGGACATCGACCGGGTGCTGACGATGATGCTCGATGCCGGTGATATCGCGGGCATGCTCGCGACAGCGGTGCGGGCGCGCAAGAATATCCTGGTGTCGGGCGGCACCTCGACCGGCAAGACGACGTTCCTCAACGCGCTGATCCGCGAGATCCCGGCGGACGAACGGCTGATCCTGATCGAGGACACGCCCGAGCTCCATCTCCGCCACGACAATGCCGTCGGCCTTCTCGCCGCGCGCAGCGCGCTGGGTGAGGCGCGGGTGAGCGCCGACGATTTGCTCGGCGCATCCCTGCGCATGCGGCCCGACCGGATCATCCTGGGCGAGCTGCGTGGCGAGGAAGCCTATGCCTTTCTGCGCGCGGTCAATACCGGCCATCCGGGATCGATGACCACGGTCCACGCCGACAGCGCGGAGCGCGCGGTCGAGCAGATCGCGCTGCTGGTGTTGCAGACCGGTACCCGGCTCAATCGCGACGACGTGCTCCACTATGTCCGCAGCACGGTCGATGTGTTCGTCCAGCTCGCCCGCGCGGGCGGGCGGCGGCATGTCGCCGAGGTGGTGCTGCGGCGGCGGGTTTAAGGATTTTCCGTTCATGTTGTGGTCGGGTTGCGCCGGTCTATAAGGCAGGGATGACCCGTTTGATTTCGCTGCGCTATCGCGCGCTCCCGATCGCACTTGCCCTTGGTGCGGGAGCCTCCTGCCTGTCGACGGCGTGCTTCGCGCAGTCCGCGCCGGCTCCGGAGTCGGCGCCTGCACCGACAATGGCGCAGCCGGTGCGTCCTTCGACCGGTGACACGATTCGCCTGACGGACGAGCAGCGGGACGCAATACTGAACAACAATACGGTCGAAAGTGCCGCCGCCGCACGTGGCGAACTGAGGGACTCGGAAATCGCCAGGCCGGGTATCCATGGCGAGGTCGGCGTCATGATCGGATCGCAGGGCGCGCGCGGCGTCTATGGCACCGCGGACATTCCGCTGGGCGAAAACGCAGGGGCCACCGTGTCGTTCGAAAGCAGCAGCTTCGGGCATCGGCGATAGGCGGCATCGCGAGACCGGCGCTCGATGGTCAAATTCCCTGTTATTGCCGATTAACAGGGAATTTCTTTTTCTTTGGCCTTTTTCGGCGATTCTGCGGCACTATTTCCTTATATATCTGTGCCTTGCAACGAATTCCCTGTTATCGAAGAACAGGGAATTTGAATCAAGGAACAGGGAATGTCACAACCCGAGCAGGGAAAATTCCTGCGGAACAGCGAAATTCGATATCGATCACCAATGAGAAAAAGCCTGGACGGAAGCGTTCGCCCGACGGGACCCTGCGCCTTTTTTCGCGCCGTTTGAATCGATCTCGGGCGCGCGGGGCCGGGATCAGGCTTCGGCGCGGCTCCGGCGAGGGCGCAGCGGGTTGCGCGGCCGCAGGATATGCGCGCAGGCGGCATGGCCGTTCGCCTTGTCGGACTCGTCGCCGGGGATCCGGCCCGTATCGGGGATCGCCATCCAGGTGATGCCCTGCGCGGTGCAGACCTCGACGAAATGCGCCGCGGGGCCGGTCGCCTGAACCGGGGAGGCGGACAATGTCAGGAGCGCAGGCCCGACCAGCAGGAGACCCGTCCGCTCGCCGGAAGGGCGGCGGCGCACATGGCTCGCCTCCTCGTCGCAATGAGTCTCTTCCCCGGCCGGCACGCAAGGCCCTTTCCCGAAACGGCGGCGATCCGCGGTCGCCGCGCCGCTGACCGGCGTCACCATGAAGCGCTTTGCGCCGTTCTACGACCGCAAAAAGCCTCGATATGGCGTCAACGTCGCACCGGCCGGGCCGGCAAGGCGCTATGCTTTGCCGGTCAGGGTGGAGGATGCGGTGATGGACGCCAAGGGCAGCAAGCCGATCATCGGCATACCGGTATATGATTCAGTCGACATGCTCGACGTCTGCGGGCCGTATGACATGTTCGTCTGGGCCGGGTTCCAGGTCGAGCTGGTCGCGGCGGAAAGCCGCATGCATTGTTTCCGCGAAGGCTTTCGCTTCGAGGTGGTCAAGAGCTTTGCCGAGGCGAGCCCCGACTATGCGGCCTTGTGGGTGCCCGGTGGCGACCCGACCGCGCTGAACGCGCAGATGAAGAACGAAACCTATCTCTGTTTCCTGCGCGACAAAGCGGCCGTCACGCCCTTGGTCGCGTCGGTGTGCGAAGGTGCGATGCTGCTCGCTGCGGCGGGGCTGCTCGACGGCTATGAGGCGACGACTCACTGGGCCTTTATTCCGTGCCTCAAGCGCTTCAAGCATGTGAAAGTGGTCGAGGGCCATCCGCGTTACCATCTCGACCGCGACCGGCTGACCGGCGGCGGCATCTCCTCCGGGCTGGACGAAGCATTGCGGCTGATAGAGTTGCTGATGGGGACCGCCGCCGCAGAGCAGGTCCAGCTCACGACTCAATATTTCCCGTGCCCGCCGGTGGGCGGAGTAATTCCTGACACCAGGGATTGTCCGCTCGATGAGGCCGGCGACCAGGTGCCGCTGTGCATTCCCTGCTGACGGGCTTGCGATCGGCCGGCGCGCGCCGCATCAAGCGCTGATGCGAACCACCTCCGACAGCGTTTCCGTGCGCCTGTATCATCTGTCCGACGGCCATGACGGGGGAGGGGCGTCGACCCTGTTCTACGGGCCGCTCGGCGAGGCGATGGCGATCGCCGCGGCTCAGCCGGAGGAAGTGCAGGAGGGGCTTTTCCTGGCGACCGACAATGACGTGGTGGCGTATCTGGATCTGATCGAGGGGTAGGTCGTCCTCGGCTGAGATCAGTCGCTTGTCTGCACCCTTTGGCTTCCCCGGCGAAGGCCGGGGCCCAGTCGGGGGACGATCGTGGCAAGGTGCTGTGTGTCGTTACAACTACCTTTCCAGCTGGGCCCCGGCCTTCGTCGGGGAGCGGGAAGTGGCGGTCGCATCGGCGCGGCGCGGCCCGACTAGACGACAACCTCACTCTCGACGCGGCCCGCATCGCCGAACACGCGCAGATAGCGCGCGATCTCGGCCGGATCGCCGGTCGCCTTGGCGGGATTGTCGGAGAGCTTGACCGCCGGGCGGCCATTGGCGCTCGTTACCTTGCACACCAGGGAGATCGGCTCGAGCCCTTCATTGCCGCGCGGATCGCAGCCGCGGAAATCATTGGTCAGGTTGGTGCCCCAGCCGAAGCTCATGCGCGCCCGGCCGTGGAAATGGCGATAGGTGCGCTCGATCGAGTCCACGTCCATCCCGTCGGAGAAGATCAGCAGCTTCTCGCGCGGATCGACGCCGTGGCGTTGCCACCAGGCGATGATCTGCTCGCCGGCCTCGATCGGCGGGGCGCTGTCGGGGCGGAAGCCGGTCCAGTCGGCGACCCAGTCGGGCGCATCGGCCAGGAAAGCGGTCGTCCCGAAGGCGTCGGGCAGCACGATCAGCAGGTTGCCGGCATAATGCTGGCGCCATTCCTCCAGCACACGATAGGGCGCGGCGGCGAGCTCGGCATCGTCGCGGGCGAGGGCGGCGGCGACCATCGGCAATTCATGCGCGTTGGTGCCGATCGCCTCGAGGTCGCCATCCATCGCCAGCAGCACGTTGGAGGTACCGATGAAGCGATCGCCGAGCCCTTCCTTGAGCGCCTCGACGCACCAGCGCTGCCAGAGATGGCCGTGGCGCCGCCGCGTGCCGAAATCGGAAAGCACGAGATCGGGCAATTGCTTCAGCCGCTCGACCTTGTCCCAGAGTTTCGCCTTGGCGCGGGCGTAAGTGACGTCGAGCTCGAAGCGGCCATGGTTGCGCAGGGTCGCGCGCGAGCGAAGCTCGTTGATGATGGTGAGCGCCGGGATTTCCCACATCGTCGTATGAGTCCAGGGCCCGGCGAAGCGCAGCTCGTACTGGCCGTCGACGACATGGAGCTCATAGGGCGGCAGCCGGAACTCGGCGAGCCAGGCGATGAAGTCCGGCGCGAACATCCGCTCCTTGCCGTAGAAACTGTTGCCGGCGAGCCAGATCAGCTCCTTCTTGCCGAAGCGCACGGTGCGGGCATGGTCGAGCTGGGCGCGCAATTCGCCTTCGTCGATCGTATCGGCCAGCCTGATCGTCTTCGTCCGGTTGAGGACCGAGAAGGTCACCTCTACATCGGCATGCAGATGCCGGATCATCTGCAGCATGAGCAGCTTGTAGAAATCGGTGTCGAGCAGGCTGCGCACGATCGGATCGAGCCGCCAGCCGTGATTATAGGTGCGCGTCGCGATATCGGTCAGGACCATGACAGGCTTTTCCCGGCAAATGCCGCGGGCGTCTACCCAACAAATGCCGGAGCATGAGATGAAGAAGATCGTGATCGTCGTCGATACCCAGGCCGATTTCATGAACCCGGACGGTGCGCTCGCGGTGGCCGGCGCCGATATTCTGGCCGGACCGATGAACGCCTGGCTCGGCGCGCTGCGGCCTGACGACACAGCTTCGGTGCTGTTCACCTTCGACACGCATTTCGCCGATACCTATCCGCTGTCGGAAGAAGCGAAGGAATTCCCCATTCACTGCGTTCGCGAAACACCCGGCTGGCGCAATGTGCTCGACCCGGGCCTGGTCGATCCGGCGATCCCGACCTGGCGGCTGGAAAAGGGCGTGTTCGCGATGTGGCAGGAGGATGGGCTGAGCGTCGAGCCGATCGGCGGCGGCGCGCCGGTGGATCGCGATGCCTTTTTCCGCGACCTGAAGGCGTCCGGCGTCGAGGAAGCGACCGTGATCGGCGTGGCCGCCGATTATTGCGTGCGCTGGGCGATCGACGGGCTGGTCGAGCGCGGTTTTCGCGTGACCGTGCCGGAAGCCCTGACGCGCGGCATTGCCCGCCCGATCAATCAGGTGCTGGCCGAGGATTTCGCGGGGAAGGACGTCGCCCTGGCTTGACGGCGGCAACGGCGCGCCCGGCCGGCCGTCCCGCGCTTGACTCATTCATAGCCCGGCAGTTATGCGTAAATCAATAGCCACGGGGTTATCGATTGCGGATGACGGACGCGCAGGACATGCTTTTCAGGACGCTCGCCGATCCGACGCGTCGCGCGCTGTTCGAGCGGTTGTGCCGCGACGGGGAGCAGACCGTGCGGGCGCTGACGGCGCGCGCGGGGGTCTCGCAGCCGGCGGTCTCCAAGCATCTCGGTGTCCTGAAACAGGCCGGGCTGGTGCGCGACCGGCCCGATGGGCGTCTGACGCATTATAGCGCCCAGCCTGGCGCGCTGGCGCCGCTGATCGACTGGACGAGCCAGATGGCCGGATTCTGGCAAAGCCGGTTCGACGACCTCGAAGACCTGCTCAAAAGGATGGACCAATGACCGATACCGCGACTGAAACGCGCACCGTCACCGTCGAGCGCGACATCGCCTATCCGCCGGAAAAGATCTGGCGCGCGCTCACCCAGCCGCATCTGATCGAGGAATGGCTGATGAAGAACGACTTCAAGCCCGTAGTCGACCATCGTTTCCATCTCAGCGCCGACTGGGGCGGCGTCGACTGCCGGGTGCTCGAGGTCGAGCCCAACCGGACATTGTCCTACACCTGGGATGGAATGGGCCTCGAGAGCGTGGTCACCTGGACGCTCAGCCCCATAGCGACCGGCACGCGCCTGCGCATGGAACAGACCGGCTTCAAGCCGGACCAGCAACAGGCCTATTTCGGCGCCAAGGCCGGGTGGCCGCGCTTCTTCGGCAATCTGGAGCAACTGCTGGCCCGGGCCGACTGAGGTCGGCGCCGTGCTTCGAAAGGAGACGCCATGTTGAGCATGTGGATCCGCCAGGCCCATCGCTGGCTGTCGATCATCTTCACCGCGACGGTGATCGCCAATTTCGTCGCGATGGCATTGGGCACACCGCCGCCCTGGATCGTCTATTCCCCGCTGCTGCCGCTCTTCCTGCTGCTGTTCAGCGGCCTGTACATGTTCGTGCTGCCCTATGCCCGGCGGCGTGGCGGACGAGCGGCATGAGGAGGGACGGACGATGAGCGCGAGCGAAACCGAGGGCGCCGATCCCTCCCGCCTGATCGACGCGCGGATAACGGAGCTTGGCGACTGGCGGGGCGAGATGCTCGCGCGGCTGCGCCGCCTGATCCTTCAGGCCGATCCCGGCATCGTCGAGGAATGGAAGTGGCGCGGCGTGCCCGTGTGGTATTGCGGCGGTATGATCTGCACCGGCGAGACCTACAAGGCGGTGGTGAAGCTGACCTTCGCCAAGGGCGCGTCGCTGGAGGATCCGACGGCTCTGTTCAACGCCAGCCTGGACGGCAATGTGCGGCGTGCCATCGACTTCCATGAGGGCGATACGGTGAATGAGGCTGCGCTTACGGCGCTGGTCAAGGCCGCCGTTGCGCTGAACGCATCGGCCGCGAAGCCCCGGCGTTAGCCCGCTGCGCCGGGGGAACGCTGACGCGGCGGTTCCATGTCTGCAGGCGGGTGTCTCTGCTCCATTGCCGCCTGACACATCTACGCAGTGCGCACGGGCCGCACCCGATTCCGATCCAGCGGCGTTATTGTCGGTTGTTTAGGGAAACGTCATGCCTCGCTTGATTCATGCCCGATCGGCTGCACTGCTTGCCCTGGCGCTCGCGCTCTGCGCTTGCAGCGGCAAGAAGGACACGGACTCCGCGAAATCCCAGGCCGCGACCGATACCGCGCCCGCCGATCTCCACGCGGCCGCGCGCGCCTATGTCGACAGCTTCATCACCGAAGACCCGGACCGTTGTTTTGGAAAGGTCGAGCTGGAGCACGCGGTGCTGGAGGGACGTCGAAGCTCGATCGGCCCGACCGTGCCGCCGACCCGCGTGATCATCGCGATCGACGGGTCGGGCTCGATGGCCGGCCGGATCGGCGGCCAGACCAAGCTGGAGCTGGCGCGGCAATCAGCGCTGGGCTTCATCGACGGCCTTCCGTCCACCGTGCAGGCCTCGCTGCTGGTGTTCGGCCAGCAAGGCGACAACAGCGAGGCCGGCAAGGCGAAGTCCTGTCGGGGCGTCGACGTGCTCGCGCCGATGTCGACCGATCGGGTGGGGCTTGCCGCGGCGGTGAAGCAGGTTCGCGCCACCGGCTGGACGCCGCTCGCCGCCGGGCTCGAGCGCGCGCAGTCGCTGCTCGGGACCGCGGCCAAGCCGGGCGAACAGGTTATCTATGTCGTCTCCGATGGCGAGGAGACCTGCGGCGGCGATCCCGTCGCCGTCGCGCGGCGGATCAACGGAGGCACCACGCGCGCGGTGGTGAATGTCATTGGCTTCGGACTGCCATCAAAAGCAGCGGCGGCGCTCAAGGGGGTCGCCGATGCCGGGGGCGGCGGCTTCGTCAACGTCTCGACCCGCGCGGACTATGATCGGACCATCGACACGGTGCGCGACTCGAATCGCCGGGCGGCCAACATCGTTCGCACGAGCGACGCGATTGCCCACAACGCGGTCAATAGTTCCGACGTGAGTGCCCATGCCTCGACGTGCGTCAGCGATCTGCTGGATGGTGAAAGCAAGCGTATGAGCGATGATCTTTCGGTTCGATGGAAGCGCGGCGAGAAAGTGCCGTTCGCGGGCGAGGCGCTGACGCTGCAACGGCAGCGCCATCGCGCGCTGCTCGACCGCGGCATGGCGTTCTCGAAGCAGCTGAGCGGTGACGCGGACGCGGCCCGGGACCAAATGGATGCGGCAGCGAACGCGGTTCGCTGAAATGTGATGGAGCCGGCTTTCACCGAGCGGAAGCGCGCTCTGGCGCAGGTCTCGTCCATCGATTGAAGAACTGGCGCGCCCGGCAGGAGTCGAACCTGCGGCCTCAAGATTAGAAGTCTCGTGCTCTATCCAACTGAGCTACGGGCGCGCGATGGCGCGGGGATTAGCGCGGATTGCGCGGAGGCGAAACCGGCTTCATAAAATGCCTGCACGAACTTGGGGGAAAGCCGGCATGGCGGATGGTGGCGGGCTGAAGGCGGTCAGCGCGGGGGAGGTGGCCGGAGGCCATTTCCGCTATTATGATTTCGTGATGGCCGCGTTCGTCGCGATCATCCTGCTGTCCAACGTGATCGGCGCGGGCAAGGTCGCGGTGATCGACCTGCCCGGTATTGGCCTGTGGCCGTTCGGGGCCGGCATCCTGTTCTTTCCGATCAGCTACGTCATCGGCGATGTGCTGACCGAGGTCTATGGCTATGCCCGGGCGCGCCGCGTGATCTGGGCGGGTTTCGTCGCGGTCGCCTTCATGGCCTTCATGTCCTGGGTCGTCGTCGCGCTGCCGCCGTCGCCCGACTGGAAGAACCAGGCGGCCTATGAGGTGATCTTCGGCCAGGTGCCGCGCATCGTGTTCGCCTCGATGATCGCCTTCTGGGCGGGCGAGTTCGTCAATTCCTATGTCCTCGCCCGGATGAAGGTCTGGACCGGGGGCAGGCATCTGTGGACCCGCACGATCGGCTCGACGATCGTGGGGCAGGGGGTGGACAGCCTGATCTTCTATCCACTGGCCTTTCTGTATGCCGAGGGCTGGACCAACGACCTGATGCTGAAGGTGCTGGTCACGCAATGGGTGCTGAAAGTGTCCTGGGAAGTGCTGCTGACGCCGGTCACCTATCTCGTCGTCAATTTCCTGAAGCGCCGCGAGGGCGTCGACGTGTTCGATGACGGCACCGATTTTACGCCGTTCAAAGCGCGTGTTTGATCATCTCAGCGCCTTCCAGCAAGGCAAGCTCTGGCTGACCAACCATACCGGCCTCTCCAAGGATGCGCTGCACGTCTATATCGGCCTGCTGATCCTGCTCGGCGCGGCGCGGCTGTTCAAATGGCGCGTGGGCGACTGGCGCCCTTTTCTGGTCGTCGCCGCCCTCGCTCTGGCTGGAGAGGCCTGGGACCTGCGCGACCTGCTCGTGATCAATGCCAGGCCCGATTTTCCGGCGAACTGGCACGATATCTGGAATACCTGCTTCTGGCCGGCCGCGCTCACGCTGATGCTGCGATACACAAACCTGTTCCATCGCCAGGAATTAACCGAATAGGTTCCGTGCAAGGGAGTCCGAGGCCGGGATCGAACCGGCTCATGGCGGAGTTGCAATCCGCTGCGTTCCCATTTCGCCACTCGGACGGCTGCTGCCCTCAGGAGTGACCGGTGGGATTTGCACCCGCTAGCACCGGAATCACAGACCGGCCGAGCACTCTATTGCGTTCGGCCACGCCTGAAGGCAGCAGAATTCAGGGGTTTTTTGAAGATCGGGATGGAGATGCGAGGTGTCGCTGGCGAAGCGCTATCCCAATCCCGCCACGGCCCGGAAAATGGGCGCGGCTATGCGAGCGTCAATGTCGACAGCTGGCGGGGCGCGGTTGCGCGAAAATCATGGTGATAGCCATGGCGTGGCTATGCCAGTAGGCAATCCGGAATGCAAGAGCCTATTTGGCTAAATCGGCCTCAAGCCCCGACCGTTTCCAACAGGCCCTCGAACAGCCGCCGGCCGTCCACGCCGCCATGCGCCGCTTCGATCCGGCGCTCCGGATGCGGCATCATGCCGAGCACATTGCCCGCGGCGTTGAGCACGCCGGCGATCTTCCGCGCGGAACCGTTGACCTGGCCGGCATAGCGGAAGGCGACGCGGCCTTCGCCCTCGAGCCGGTCGAGCGTCTCGGCATCGGCGAAATAATTGCCATCATGATGCGCCACGGGGACGGTGATCGTCTCGCCCTGGCCATAGCGGCTGGTGAAGGCAGACTGGGCGTTGGCGACGGTCAGTTCCACGTCGCGGCAGACAAAATCCAGGCCCTCGTTGCGCATCAGCGCGCCGGGCAGCAGGCCCGCCTCGGTCAGCACCTGGAAGCCGTTGCAGATGCCGAGCACCGGCAGGCCGCCGTCCGCCGCCTCGATCACCGCGCGCATGATCGGCGATCGCGCGGCGACTGCGCCGGAGCGGAGATAATCGCCATAGGAGAAGCCGCCGGGCAGCGCGACCAGCCCGGTGCCGTCGGGCAGGCTGGTCTCGCCATGCCACACCATGGCCGGCTTCACCCCGGTCACGGCTTCCAGCGCGACGGCGATGTCGCGGTCGCAATTGGAGCCCGGAAAGACGATGACCGCTGTCTTCATGCCCGTTCCACCCGGTAGTTTTCGATCACGGTGTTGGCGAGCAGCTTGCGGCACATCTCGTCGATGCTCGCGTCGCTGGTGCCGTCGTCCACATCGAGCTCGATCAGCTTGCCGGCGCGGACATCGTTGATCCCGGCAAAGCCGAGGCCGTCCAGCGCCTTGTGGATCGCCTTGCCTTGCGGATCGAGCACGCCGTTCTTCAGCGTGACGAAGATGCGAAGCTTCATGAGCGTTTCCTGGGCTTGGGATTGGTTGGCGACCCTATGGCGAGCGCAACGCCCTGCCGCAAGCTTCATGGAAAATTTACGTGAGTGGCCCAGCCTTTCGGCGGCGCTCTCTCTGGGGCGGGGCGCGACAAGGAGTTTCGGCCATGGCCGGTCTGGCAATGATCATGTTCATCACGCTGTTCGCGTTCGGCGGGCAATATTTCGGCTGGAGCGATCCGGGCGGTCGCGTCCAGCTCGCCCTGTTCAGCGCCTATGTGTTCGGCATCATCTGCGGTTACCGCGTGAAGGGCTGAAGCCCGGACGGCCGGGGTTTATTTGCCCTTGCTGAGCCGGTGCTTTTCAAGATCGAGGACCGCGCCGTCGGCGCCTTCGGGCAGCAGGCCGAGGCGGCGCGCGACCTCCTGATATGCCTCGACTTCACCGCCGAGATCGCGGCGGAACCGGTCCTTGTCGAGCTTCTCGTTGGTTTCCATGTCCCACAGGCGACAGCCATCGGGGCTGATCTCGTCGGCCAGGATCACCCGGGCATATTCATTGTCCCAGAGACGGCCGAATTCCAGCTTGAAGTCGACCAGCCGGATGCCGATCCCGGCGAACAGGCCGCACAGGAAATCGTTCACGCGAATGGCGAGGTCGGCGATGTCGTGCATCTCCTCCTGGCTCGCCCAGCCGAACGCGGCGATATGCTCGTCGGTGATCATCGGATCGTTGAGCGCATCGTCCTTGTAATAATATTCGATGATCGTGCGGGGCAGCTGCGTGCCCTCCTCGATGCCGAGGCGCGTCGACAGCGACCCCGCCGCAACGTTGCGGATCACCACTTCGACCGGGATAATCTCGACCTGACGGATCAGCTGCTCGCGCATGTTGAGGCGGCGGATGAAATGGGTCGGCACGCCGATATGGCCGAGCAGGGTGAAGATATGCTCGGAGATGCGGTTGTTGAGCACGCCCTTGCCGCTGATCGTGCCCTTTTTCTGGGCGTTGAACGCGGTTGCGTCGTCCTTGAAATACTGGATCAGCGTGCCGGGTTCGGGACCCTCGTACAGGATCTTGGCTTTGCCTTCGTAAATCTGGCGGCGGCGAGCCATGATGGCGTTACCCTCGGAAAATGAGCAGCCCCGGCGGCGCGGAAGCGCAGGCCGGGGCCGGAAGACCGGCGCTATATCGGAAGGGGGACGGTGGTGCAATCAGCTTGGCGGCGGCTCCGCCCTCGATCCTCGCCCGAAAGACCGGGGCATGCGCGCGCCAAGCCGCCGCCATAGCCACCATCCCAGTGCGGCGAGGACCAGCCAGGGGGCGAGGAAGATGAGCAGGCGCAGGATTGCGCCGATTCCGATCAGGAAAGCGCTGGCTGATGCGACGAAGGTGTCGCCGATCCCGTTGCCGACATGGCCCGCCGCCGCAGCAGCAGCACTATACTCGATATCGATCGTCGACATCGCGACCCGGCCCTGTAGCTCGGCAAGCCAGCCGCGCGCCTGGTCGATCTCCTCCTGGGCCGCAGCGACGCTGCGTTCCGCCTCGACCAGTTCGGCAACACTTCCCTTGCGGGTGCGCAAGACTTCGGTCAGCCGCTCGACCAGCATTTCGCGCTGCCGCAGCCGCGCCTGCGTGTCCGACAGGGCCTTCGACACGTCCTCGGCCGCGATCGACTGGCTGACCGCGCGGCCGCCGGCACCCGACACGGCCTTTTTGAGCGCGGCGCCAAACTGACGGGCCAGGGCGCTCGCCACACGAATCTTGAGGGTCGCCTGGGAGATGCTTGCGTCGGCGGCCTGATTGTCGAGCGCGAGAACCTGACACCGCGCCGCGCCAAGTTGGTCGCAGAGCGCGACATGGGCTTGCTGGGCTTTCGCGATGGACGTTCCGGGCAGGACGAACGCATATTTGTAGCTGTATGCCATCTTCGGGACGGACACCGCGATGGCTGCGGGCGCCCCCGATGCGGCGGATTTGGCACCTGCTGCCGGTGCAGCCACGTCATGGCTACTCGCAGCCTGGTCCGGGGCGTCGGACGGTTTGGAACAAGCGCCGAGGCACAGCGCCAACAAGATCACGTACCGCATCGCCGCTCTCCCGATCGACTGTTACACTGTCACATCGATAGAATATTGTGTCAATGCCGCCGCGGCATCAGGTCACTGCGTTCCGATTCGAAAAGACCGGGTCGCGATAGGTGCCGGTTATGAGCAGGTCGCGCAGTTGATCTCCTGCGCGCGCGATGTCCTCGAAACCGAGATAGAGCGGGGTCAGCCCGAACCGCAGGATATCGGGATCGCGAAAATCGCCGATCACGCCACGGGCGATCAGGGCCTGGCACAGCGCATGGGCCTCGGGATGACGAAAGCTGATGTGGCTGCCGCGCTGCGCCGCATTGCGGGGCGAGACGCACTCCAGCCCGAGGTCGTCGCCGATCGCGGCGAAGGCGTCGAACAGCGCGGCGCTCTTGGCCCAGACCCTGTCGGCCGGCACGGCGGACCAGATGTCCACGCCGGCCTCCAGCGCAGCGAGGCCCAGGATCGGCGGCGTTCCCGTCAGCCAGCGAGTCATGCCTGGCGCCGGGCGATAGCCGTCCTCGAACTGGAACGGCGCGGCATGGCCCATCCAGCCCGACAGGGGGTTGGTCAGCCTTTCCTGCCATTGGCGGTTCACATGCAGGAAGGCGGGCGCACCGGGACCGCCGTTCAGATATTTGTAGCCGCAGCCGACCGCGAGATCGGCGCCGGCCCCGTTAAGGTCGACCGGTACCGCCCCCGCGCTATGACTCAGGTCCCAGAGGACGATCGCGCCGGCGGCGTGCGCGCGCTCGGTCCAGGCGGCCATGTCGAACCGCTCGGCGGTCTTGTAATGGACATGGGTGAGCAGCAGCAGCGCGGTGTCGTCGCCCAGCGCCGCGCCGATCGCCTCGCGCGGCACCGCCTTCAGGGTCGCGCCGGGCACGCAGGCAACCGCGCCTTCCGCGATGTGCAGGTCAGTCGGGAAATTGCCGAGCTCGCTCACCACCACGCTGCGCGCCGGGTCGAGCCTGAGTGCCGCGACGATCAGCCGGAAGAGATTGGCCGAGGTCGAATCGGCGACGATCACTTCGTCCGCCTCGGCACCGATCAGCGGGGCGATCTTCGCGCCGATCCGGCGCGGTGCCTCGATCCAGCCCTCATTCCAGCTCCGGATCAGCCGCTCGCCCCATTGCCGCTCGACCATGTCGTCCAGCGCCGGGCCGGTGGCACGGGGCAAAGCGCCGAGCGAATTGCCGTCAAGATAGATGACTCCCTCGGGCAGCGCGAACCGGTCGCGGAACCCGCGCAGGGGATCGGCGGCGTCACGCGCCAGCGCATCGTCCAGCGTCACTGGTCGAACGCCGCGCGGATCAGCCGGCGGGTTTCGAGCCAGGCCGACGTGTCGGGCGTCACCAGCTCGACATGGCCAGTCGCGGGCACGAAATGCAGCGCGACCGGATCGCCGGCCTGTCTCGCCCGGGCTTCATAGCCGGTGGCCAGCCTGAGCGGAATGATGCGGTCCTCGCGGCCATTGACGAGGTCCTGCGGTACCCCGATCGGCAGCAGGCGTGGAACCGAGGTGTCGGCATAGACGTCAGGCCGGGTGCCCGGCGCGCCGACGAGCTGGGCCACGACATCGACGCCACAGCCATTGTCGGGGCTTGCGGCGGTCGCTTCGAGATCGGGAAGGCCGCCCAGGCTGATGACATGCGCGATCGGGAGCGGCGCGGCGTTCCGTAGCGGGCTGGCCTTGGACAGCTTAGGCCGCGCAGCGAGCCACAATGCGAGATGGCCGCCGGCGGAATGCCCGACCGCGACGATACGCCTGGTATCGAGGTGAAAGCGTTCGGCGTTCGCGGCGAGCGCGTCGGCCGCCGCGGCCGCATCCAGAAAGGTGCCCGGATAACCGCCGCCCGGACGGTCCACGCCGCGATAATCGATGTTCCACACCGCGATCCCGTGATTGCGGAGATCGCCGGCGATCCAGTTCATCAGGCTGCGATCGGCGATGCTCGTCGTCCAGCAGCCACCATGAACCATCAACACCGTCGGAAAGGGGCCTTTGCCGGCGGGCAGCCAGACATCGACCTTCTGCATCTCGTCGCCACCATAGGCGATCGTCGCGTCGGGTTTGGGTCGGGGACGGGCCGAAAGATCGTCCCAGGTGAGCAGGGGAGGGTCGGTCGCGGTCATCACCGCGGGGATCAACGCGAGAAGCGCGATCGAGGCAAGCCGTAACATGCTCCCCCGATACGCGCTTCACACCATACTGTCCAAGCCGGTCGCCTCAGGCGGCATGCTCGCACGCTGCCTTGTCGCGCTTGCTCCGGCGGACGAGCCAGGGCGCCTCGAACTGATAGGCGGTGAGCTTGTCGAAGGTCTCGGCCACAGCGCGAACCAGCTTATGGATCGTACTGCTCAGCTGGCGGTGATTTTCGGCCCAGGCCTGGCTATGGAAATCGTCGCGCATCGCCATTCTCCTCTTTGCTCTGGCGTTGACCACAGGATGGCTATGCGTCCGTTCGTAACGCGACGCCAACAAATCGTTGGACATGATCCATAAGGCTGCCTTATCCGTCGGACATGCGCCGCATCCCCCCTCTCTCCGCCGTTCGCGTGTTCGAGGCCGCCGCTCGGCACGAGAATTTCACGACCGCCGCGGCCGAACTCGGCATGACTCAGGCAGCCGTCAGCTATCAGGTGAAGCTGCTCGAGGAGCGGCTCGGCGTGCCGCTGTTCCGTCGGGAAAAGAAGCGCGTCGTGCTGACCGAGGCGGCACGGCGGATCGCGCCACAGGTCGGCCGCGCCTTCGATGCGCTCGATTCGGCCTTCGCCACGATCCGCGCCGAGGACGAGGGGCTGCTGACCGTCTCTACCTCCAACACTTTCGCCAATACCTGGCTGGCCTGGCGGCTCGGCAGCTTCCAGATGGCGCATCCCGACATGGCGGTGCGCCTGCTGACCAGCGACGCCCTGTCCGATTTCGCCACTGACGATGTCGACATCGCGATCCGCGCCGGTCGGGGGCCCTGGCCCGACCTGTCACAGGACCTGCTGCTCCCGATCGATTTCACCCCGATGTGCAGCCCCGGTTTCCTCCGGCGCCATGGCCCGAGCTTCGAGCCGGCGGATCTGCTGCGCCTGCCGCTGATCAGCCCGCACGACCCCTGGTGGTCGCATTGGCTGAGGGAGGCCGGGGTCGATGCGCCGGACACGCTCCCCCGGCCCGGCGTCAGGCTCGATTCCCAGGCGCATGAAGGCCACGCGGCGATGGCGGGGCAGGGCATGGCGATGCTGACACCCTTTTTCTGGCGCAACGACCTGGCCGAGGGGCGGCTGGTGCGGCTGTTCGACCAGGTCTCGACCCGTGGCTATGCCTATTGGCTGGTCTGCCCGGAACCGCGGCGCAGCGTGCCCAAGATCAAGCGATTCCGCGAATGGCTGCTCGCCGAGCTTGCCCGCGACCTTCCCAGTCCCGTCTGACCACGATCGCGTGTGACGGTAGCGTCGGCGGACTCGGCCTGCTAACCGGGGGCCAATGCCTACCGACATCCTAGAGCCCGATCCCTTCAATGCCATTGTCGACGCGCCGTTCGACAGCGCCTTGTCCGAGCGATATCTCGTCTATGCGCTGTCGACGATCACCGCGCGCTCGCTGCCGGATGTCCGCGACGGGCTGAAGCCGGTGCACCGCCGCCTGTTATGGGCGATGCGGCTGCTGCGGCTCGATCCGGCGCAGGGCTACAAGAAATGCGCGCGCGTCGTCGGCGACGTGATCGGTAAATATCATCCGCATGGCGACCAGTCGGTCTATGATGCGATGGTCCGCCTCGCCCAGAGCTTCGCCATGCGCTATCCGCTGGTCGAYGGKCAGGGCAATTTCGGCAATATCGAYGGCGATAACGCCGCGGCCTATCGCTATACCGAGGCGCGGCTGACTCAGGTCGCGATCGACCTGATGGACGGGCTGGACGAAGACGCCGTCGATTACCGCCCGACCTATAATGGCGAGGAGCAGGAGCCCGAGCTGTTCCCGGGCATGTTCCCGAACCTGCTCGCCAATGGCKCGKCCGGCATYGCRGTCGGCATGGCGACSWSSATCCCGCCACACAATGCCGCCGAGCTGTTCGACGCGGCGATCCTGCTGATCGACCAGCCCAATGCGAGCGACGCGCAGGTGCTGGAGCATGTCACCGGCCCCGACTTCCCGACCGGCGGCCTCGTCGTCGACAGTGCGTCGGCGATCGCCGAAGCCTATGCCACCGGGCGCGGCGGTTTCCGCGTCCGCGCGCGCTGGCATGTCGAGGATCAGGGGCGCGGCACCTGGAACGCGATCGTGACGGAAATTCCGTATGGTGTGCAGAAGGGCAAGCTGATCGAGCAGATCGCCACGATCATCAACGACAAGAAGCTGCCGATCCTCGCTGACGTCCGCGACGAATCCGATTCCGAGGTCCGCATCGTCATCGAACCGCGCAGCCGCACGGTCGACGCGACGATGCTGATGGAAAGTCTGTTCCGGATGAGCGACCTGGAGAACCGGGTCAGCCTGAACCTCAACGTGCTGGATGCGCGCCGCACGCCGCGCGTGATGAGCTTGCGCGAAGCGCTGCTCGGCTGGGTCGATCACCAGTTCATCGTGCTCCAGCGCCGCACCGCGCATCGGCTTGCCAAGATCGCCGACCGGATCGAGTTGCTCGACGGCTATATCATCGCTTTCCTCAATCTCGACCGGGTGATCGCGATCATCCGCACCGAGGATGAGCCCAAGCCGGTGATGATCGCCGAGTTCGAACTCAACGACCGCCAGGCCGAGGCGATCCTCAACATGCGCCTGCGTTCGTTGCGCCGGCTCGAGGAAATGGAGCTGCGCAAGGAACGCGACGGGCTGGAAACCGAGAAGGCCGGGCTCGAAGCCTTGCTCGGCAGCGATGCGCGCCAGCGCACCCGGCTCAAGCGCGATTTCAGCAAGCTGCGCGACCGCTATGGCCCGGAGACAGTGCTGGGCAAGCGCCGCACCACGATCGAGGAAGCCGCGCCCGCCCGCGAGATTCCGCTCGAGGCGATGATCGAGCGTGAGCCGATCACCGTGATCCTGTCGCAGCGCGGCTGGATCCGGGCGATGAAGGGCCATATCGAGCCCGCCGCCGCGGCCGAACTGAAGTTCAAGGAAGGCGATGCACCCTTCCTGCATTTTTCGGCGCAGACCACCGACAAGATCCTGCTCGCGGCCGAGAATGGGCGTTTCTACACGCTGGCGGCGGACAAGCTGCCCGGCGGACGCGGCTTTGGCGAGCCGGTGCGCGCGATGATCGACCTCGATGGCGATGTCGGGATCGTCGAGCTGATGCCGGCGAGCCGGACGGAGAAGCTGCTGGTCGTCGCGACGGACGGGCGCGGCTTCATCGTCAAGACGGCGGATACGATCGCCGAGACGCGCAAGGGCAAGACGGTCGTCACGCCGCGCCTTGGCGCGAAGCTCAAGGTCGTCCGTCCGGTCGATCCGGCGGCAGACTATGTCGCGGCGATCGGCGACAATCGCCGGATGCTCGTCTTTCCGATCACCGAGCTGGCCGAACTGGCCCGCGGCCAGGGCGTCCAGTTGCAGCGTTATCGCGACGGCGGCCTGTCCGATGCGATCACCTTCATCTTCGCCAATGGGCTGAGCTGGGCGATGGGTGGCGAGACCGGGCGGACGCGGACCGAGACCGATCTCGCGCCGTGGCGCGCGGCGCGGGGCGCGGCGGGGCGCATGCCACCCACCGGTTTCCCGCGCGACAATCGCTTCTGAGGCAAAGGAGCCGGCGCGCTTATCCGCTGCCGGCGGAGCGCAGGGCTTCCTCGGCCGCCGCGTCGGCGATCTGATTGACGCGCGCGGCATCGGGGAAACCCTCGGCGATCCACTGCTCTTCCACCAGACGCAGCGTTCTCGCGACCTCGGGCCCCTTGCTCAGCCCCCGTTCGACCAGCGCCCCCCCCGTCAGCGGCAGGGAAGGGGCCTTCCATTCGATCAGTGATGCAGCCTCGTCCTCGGGCCGATCCGACAGCAACAGCCGGTCGATCGCCAGATCGGCGCCGATCCGATAGCCGATCACCGTCGCTGGTTCGGTTCCGGCCGGTTCGGTGGCGCTGATCAAGCGGCGCCGCTCGACCTTGGACAGCTTCAATCTGGCACCGATATCGTCCGCCACCCGTGCGTCGGCCGGAATCAGTGCCGCCAGCCGGCGGATCGGGTCAGGCGCGATTCCCGCCGCCGCTTCGCGCTCGGCCAGTCGTTCCAGTCGCCGGACGCTGGTGATCTCCGGCAATACGGGCACGAAGATGCCGCGGTCGATCATCAGCTCGACCACCCTTATTGCGTGCACCGCGACCAGCAGACGCAGCAGTTCGGCGGCGATCCGTTCGCGCGAGAGCGCCATCAGATCGTTCGCCCGCGCGGAACAGGCGTTGAGCCCGGCCGCATCCGGCGCGTCGCCGAACCGCGCATGGAACCGAAAATAGCGCAGGATGCGCAAATGATCCTCGGCGATGCGCTTCAGCGGATCGCCGATGAAGCGGACCCGCCGCGCCTCGAGATCGTCGATCCCGCCGAAATAATCGAAGATCGCGCCGGTCAGCGGCTCGGCATAGAGCGCATTCATCGTGAAATCGCGCCGCGCGGCATCTTCCTTCCAGTCGTCGGTGAAGGCGACGGTGGCATGCCGCCCGTCCGTCGCGACGTCGCAGCGCAGCGTCGTCACCTCGATCGGCCCGCCCGGCAGCACCACCGTCACCGTGCCATGCGCCAGGCCGGTCGGGACCACCTTGATGCCCTTGTCCTTCAGCAGCGCCATCACCTGTTCGGGCGAATAGGTCGTCGCCAGATCGACATCGGCCACGTCGATCCCCAGCAACGTGTCGCGCACCGCGCCGCCGACGAAGCGCACCTTGCCCTCCGCCGCGCCGAGAACCCGGCAAAGGTCCGTCAGCCCTTCGCGCGTCCGCCATCCGGCGTGGGGTAGGGTCACCCGTTCCATCGCAGCCGCCGGGAAAGGTTGACGATCATCGCGGCGGTCGCGCCCCAGATGCGGTGCCCGGCCCAGTTGATCTCGTAATAATGCCGGTTGCGGCCCTGCCATTCGACGGTCGCCTCGACATGGTTGGCGGCGTCGAGCACGAAATCCAGCGGGACCTCGAACACCTGCGCCACTTCGCCGGCACTGGGCACCAGGATCAGGTCGGGCGGGACGATGCCGATCACCGGGGTCACCTCGAATCCGGTGACGGTGCGATAGCGGTCGGCCTCGCCGATCACGATCACCCGGTCGCGCGGCAACGCGATCTCCTCCTCCGCTTCGCGCAAGGCCGCGTCGATCGCGCCGCTGTCGCCGGGATCGATCCGGCCGCCGGGAAAGGCGATCTGGCCGGGGTGGCGCGACAGGGTATCGGTGCGCTGGGTCAGAATCACGCCGGGCTCGGGCCGGTCGGTCACGGCGACCAGCACCGCCGCGTTCATCAGCGGCGTGGACTGGTCGAGCTCGAGATCGCGGTGATCCCCGGTCAGCAGCACCGTGTCGATGCCATGCCCGGTCTCGAGCGCGTGGCGGAGGCGATCGGCAAGGCTCATTCGGACGGCTCCAGCGGGAAAAAGGCGCCGTTGCTCCACACGCCGGGCGGCACATCGTCGTGCGCCAGCGCCATCGCGGCGAGATCATAATAGACGGAACGCGCGACCAGCGCCTCGAGCCCGCCGCGCACATGCAGATAGGGACGGGGACCGTCCTCGCGCTCCTCGAAGCGCAGCGGATGGTCGCCACCGGCGGTCACCAGGTCGCCGGTGTTCAGCCGGAACGCCAGCCGGGTATCGCGCCCTTCGCCTTCGGCTTTCATCTCGACCGCGACAAAAGGGACGTCCTCCACCGCGATGTCGAGCTTCTCGACCGGGGTGACCAGCACATAGCTGCCATCCGCCTCGCGCCGCAGGATCGTCGAGAACAGCCGGACCATCGCCTGGCGCCCGATCGGCGATCCCTGATGGAACCAGGTGCCGTCGCGCGCGATGCGCATCTCGCTGTCGCCGCAATGCGTGGGGTTCCAGCGTTCGACCGGGGGAAGCTTCCGCTCCTCGGCCAGGCGCGCGATATCGGCGAGCGACAGCGCGGCAAGATCGGGAAGCGGGTCCATCGGCATTGGTTCGCGGTAGGACAGCCCCGCCCGGGCGTAAAGCTCAGGCGAGCGCGGCGACGCGTGGGCCGAGCATCCCCGCGCCCGTCGGCACCGAATCGCCCAGCGCCAGCAGCCGGCGCTGCTCGACTGACCCCGGCACACGCCATTTGGCGGTCCGGTCGGCGGTGAAGCCGAAGAAGCGGCCATAATATTCCGGATCGCCGATCAGCATCAGCGACTCCGCCTCGCCCGTGGCGACCGCTGCGTTCAGCGCGCAGAGCATCAGGTCGCGCCCGATGCCGTCGCGCTGCCGCGCCGGCTCGACCGCGACCGGGCCGACCATCACCAGCGGCACGTCGCGGCCGTCATCGCCGCTGAACAGGATCGGCCAGCACTGGATCGTGCCGACGAGCGCGTCCTGCTCGAACGCGGCGAAGCTCAGCCGGGGAATCGCGGGCATGCCCTCGCGAATCCGATAGGCGGTTCGCTCGTGCCGGTCCGTGCCGAACGCGCGGTCGAGCAACTGCTCCACCGCTTGCGGTTCAACTTCGGAAATCGGCGCGATCCTGATCAATGGAGTGGCTCCTGCGAGTCCCGGCATGGACGCACGGGGCCGCGCGCTTTAGCCTCCGTCAGCCTGAACGCAAGCCGAATTGAGTCGTCCGATGAAGCTGTACGATGCCGAATTCGCCCCAAGTCCGCGGCGCGTGCGCATCTTCCTGGCCGAGAAGGGCATCGAGATCGAACGCGTGATGGTCGATCTGCGCCGGAACGAGCAGCTCGCCGATCCCTATCTCGCGGTCAATCCACGCGGCGCCGTGCCCGCGCTGGAGCTCGACGATGGCGAGGTCATCTGCGAATCGGCCGCGATCTGCCGCTATTTCGAGGCGGTGCAGCCGGCGCCGGCGCTGTTCGGCACCACGCCGCTCGATATCGGGCGAATCGAATCCTGGACCAGGCGAATCGAATCGGACGGCTATGCCGCCGCCGTCTATGCCTTTCGCAACGCGCATCCCGCCTTCCAGGATCGCGCGGCGCCGGGCAAATGGCCGGCCATGCCGCAAATCCCGGAGCTCGGCGCGCGGGGCCTCATCATGTGGGGCGCCTTTATCGACTCGCTCGACGCGCGGCTGGCGGATCGGGACTGGATCGCGACCGACGCCTTCAGCTTTGCGGACATCACCGCGCTGGTGACGATCGATTTCGCCCGCGCCGCCAGATTCAAGGTGCCCGAGGGCTGCCGGGCGGTCGCGCGCTGGCATGCGGCGGTGAGCGGCCGGCCAAGCGCCACCGCCTGACGCGGCTTTCCACCGCGCCGCCATCTGCTATGGCGCCCGCCACATTATGAAAGGTCCGCGCTTGGACGATCGTCTCAGCCTTGAAGTGCATGATCTCGAGGTACCGGTCCTGACCGGCATCTATTCCGAAGAAACCCATTTGCCGCAGCCGCTGCGCATCTCGCTGACGGTCGATCTCGATTGTCCGGCGCATTTCGCGCCGGATTCGCCGCTCGGCGCAACCAAGAACTATCTCGATCTGAAGCGCGCGGCGACGACGGCGCTGCCCCCGGGCGTGCATTTCACCCTGGTCGAGGGGGTCGCCGATCATATCGCCGAGACATTGTTCCTGCAGGACAGGCGCGTCGCGCGGGTCAAGGTGAAGATCGTCAAGCTCGCGATCGCCGAGGACGGCGAATCGATTGGCATCACGCTCATCCGCCACCGGAAATGACCCTGGAGGAAGCCGTTCGCGATTCGCTTGCGACGGTTTCCGGCGCCACCCTGGTCAGCGCCCGGGCCGGGCAGGCGGGGGAGGTCGTCGAAATATTGCGCGGGGCGGAGGGCGACGTCGTCCTGTTGCTGATCGATTCGTCGATCGCGCCGATCGAGCGTGCCATGCTGCTCGCCGCGATCGGCGCGCTCGCGGTCGAGCTGGCGCCGGATGCCCGAATCGGCGCGATCGACGTGGCGGCTGGCGCCGCGCCGGACGACGTGATCGCCGCGGCCCGGTTTCTCGCCACGGCGCGCTCTACCACGGGCCAGGTGCTGACGGTCGCGGGGTCAGCCTAGCGAGTGCACGGACCGAGCGAGCGAAGCACCAGGCGATAATCCTCGCGCGCGATGGCGGCATCGCTTTCAGCCAGCGACGCGAGGCTGGCGGCGGGCAGGGCCGGCGGCAGCGCGCAGGCGAGGCGGTACCACAACAGCGTATCGCGCGCCGGCGGGCCTGCGCCGTCGCCCACCAGCTCGCTCAGTGCCACCGACCAGCGCGGCGGCTCGCCCTGGCTGCGCTGGATGCCCAGCGAAACGGGCCGTCCGTCAGCGGTGGTGAGGAATATCTGAGTCTCGCCCGAGCCGGGCAGGTCGCCCGTCACATGGAAGGCGTTGCCGATGCCCGTCACCTTGGGCGGGGCATCGGGGCTGAGCGTCTCCTGGATGATTCGCCGGGTCAGCGCGTCGGCCGCGGGCGTCCAGTCGCGCTGAGCGTCAGGCCGTACCAGCTGGACGAGCGCCGGATTGCCCGCGACCGGCCGGGCGAACAGCAATACCCGCAGCTTGCGCAATTTGGGCAGCTGCCCGCGCGCGTTGACCGGCACGTCGAGGACATAGGCGATTCGCTGCGGCGATGCTGCAGCGCCGCGAATCAGTGCCAGGACATCGGCCTCTATATAAAGTCGGGCACTGCCGGTCGCGACGCCTGCCGCATCCGGGCCTTTCAGCCGGGTGGCGCCGCGGATGGTCGCATCGACGATCGTCGGGGACGCCAGGACCAGATCGGCATAGTCCGCGTAAGGTGGTGTAATTACCACCGAATCGGCGGGAATCGGCGGGCGCTGCTGGGCCGGGGCTGCGGTTGCGACGACCGCGAGGGCCACCGCGAGGGCGATTTTGGGAACGGGAATCATCGGCCAAGAGTTAGGCTTTTGTACCGATTTTATACAGAAATAATTCTGCCACGTTGGGTTTGTACGTTTGTTGCGTGAGACAAAGCGTTTGCGTCAGGGTTTGGGGGGTCATATAGGATCGCCCCTGTCCAAGGATACATCAGCCCATGACAGGCGGATCGAACGAACGGACGTTACGGATCGGCGATACGCGTCGTGTACGGATAGAGGAGTTTCGTTTCTGAATGGCTTATGCTGACCGTAATGTAAGCGGCAACCGCGTGGTGGCGATCGTGATCGTGTCGGTGATCGTCGCCGTCATGGGTTACGCCTTCGTCACCGGTCTCACGTACAAGTACGTGAAGGCTATGTCGGAGAAGTTAAAGACCTTCGACGTCGAGGAGCCGCCGCCCCCGCCGCCCGATGAGCCGCCGCCCCCGCCGCCAGATCAGCCGCTCGAGCCGCCCCCGGTCGTCTCGCCACCGCCGATCGTGACGACGAACGCGCCGCCGCAAGTCGTCATCCAGACGGTGCAGACTCCGCCGCCGGTATTCGTGCCGACGCCGGTCGCTGCGCCACCGCCACCGCCGCCGGCCCCGCCACGCGTTTCGCAGGCAGCCGGACTCAAGGGTAACCCGGGCCAGTTCTTCAACAATGATTCCTATCCGTCGGAAGCGATTCGCGCCGGTGCCCAGGGTCGTGTTGTTGCAAGGCTGACCGTCGGTACTGATGGCCGTGTGACCGCGTGCACGATCTCCACCTCGAGCGGTAACAGCTCGCTGGACGATACGACGTGCCGCATCGCGCGGAGCAGGGTGCGCTACACCCCGGCAAAGGACGAGAATGGCCAGCCCATGGTCTCGACCGCCAATCTGCCGGTCAAGTGGGTGCTGCCCGAGGATTGAGGGTAAGAGTCGGCCCGGCGCGTCGTGCCGGGCCGTTTCTCGATGATATGACAGTTAAAAATACAGCCTAGAGGAAACCAACCAAAATGCTCACCACCATCCTTGCGGCCGGCGCCGCAGCAGCCGCCCCCAAGGGCGACAACCCGTACGGTCTGGTCCCCGCCCTTCGTGAAGGCGGCCTGATCTCGCAGACCGTGTTCGGCATTCTCGTGCTGATGCTTTTCGTCTCGCTCTACATCCTCTTCACCAAGCTGTTCGAGCAGCAGAAGGTGATCAACCAGCACAAGCGCGTCAGCGGTGGCTTCTGGAACGCCAGCAGCCTGCGTGAGGCTTCGGCGAAGCTCGAGAAGAACTCGGCCTACAAGCAGATCGTCGATGACGGCCTGTCGGCTCAGGAGCAGCACACCCGCCTGACCGATCCGGTCGAGGCTCATGACTGGCTGCACGGCTCGCTGGCGCGTTCGGAAGCGTCGATCAACTCGCAGCTGAACTCGGGCCTGGCGTTCCTCGCGACCGTCGGCGCGACCGCACCGTTCATCGGCCTGTTCGGTACGGTTATCGGCATCTACCGCGCGCTCATCAAGATCGGCGCTGCCGGTCAGGCATCGATCGACGCCGTCGCCGGCCCGGTCGGTGAGGCGCTGATCATGACCGCTCTCGGTCTCGTCGTCGCCGTTCCGGCGGTGCTCGCCTACAACTGGCTGCAGCGTCGCAACAAGTCGATCGCCGAAGACCTGAACGCGTTCTCGAACGACGTGCTTGGTTACCTGGCGTCGGACGGCGCGGTTCGCCCGGCGGTTGCAGTCCGCAAGGGTGCGGCAGCTCCGGCAGCAAAGCCGGCCGCTGCGACCACCACGGCAGCACGCTGATGACGGGGCGGGGCGCGCTCATTGGCGTCGCCCCGCCTCCTCGCCGCCGGAGTTTCCCGGTGGCGCAGTTGCAAGGATAGGATAGTCCTCAATGGCAATTAGCGTTGGCGGCGACGGCGCCGAAGAAAAGCCGATGTCGGACATCAACACGACTCCCATGGTGGACGTCATGTTGGTTCTGCTCATCATCTTCCTGATCGCGGTGCCCGTCGTGTTGCAGTCGGTGAAGCTGAAGCTTCCCGATATTCGTTACGACCCCACGACCACGAAGCCCGAGAATGTATCGCTCTCGATCCTGCAGAAGCCCGATGGCACCTGCGGCATCTACTGGGGTACCTCGCCGGTGACTCATACGGAGCTGCTCGATCGCGCGGTGGCGAAGCTGAAGGCTGAGATTGCGCGCCAGGGCGGCGTCGGCAATCCCGATCTCGAACTTCCCGAAGCGCATATCCGCGGTGACGTGAACACGCCGTATCGCTGCGTTGGCGGTGCGATCTACACGATGCAGATGGCAGGCTTTGCCAAGGTCGGCTTCATTTCCGAGCCCCCGCCCGGCGGCAACGCCGAGCGGATGTGACCGGTCAGAGCTTAGGAGTAATTTGATATGGCAATGAGCGGTGGCTCCGATGACGGCCAGCCGATGATGGATCTGAACACGACGCCGCTTATCGACGTTATGCTCGTGCTCCTCATCATGTTCATCATCACCATTCCGATCCAGACGCATGCGGTGAAGGTCGATCTTCCGATCAACGACCCGAACAACCAGCCGCCGCCGATCGATCCGCAGAAGAACAAGGTCACGATCGATCCGGCGGGCACGATCGCCTGGAACGGCGCGCCGGTCGACAAGGTCACTCTCCAGCAATATCTGGAAGCGACCAAGGGCATCAACCCGGAGCCGGAGCTGCATTTCCAGCCGGATCCTCAGGCGCGTTATGCGCGGGTTGACGAAGTTCTTGCGGTCATCAAGCGCTCCGGCGTGACCAAGCTCGGGTTCATCGGCAACGAGCAGTATCGCAACGACTTCTGATCGATCTGATCGGACGAAAACGGGAAAGGGCGGTCCTCAGGGACCGCCCTTTTTTTGTTGCCTGAAAACCCGCGCTGCATCTGTAACCGTTCTGTCGCAAAACTGTTGCGGCAGAGTCATTGAAGTGACACAACAGTGTCATAAAAATGAAACCTTTCGTGGAAAGGTCGGTAAGGAGAAGAGCAATGCGTATCGGTTTTGGAGTGCTGATTGCCGGAATTGTCCTGGCTGGTGCGGGCAGCGCAGCTGTCGCGAGCGACCGCACCGGATTCAGCGCGATCAAACAGGGCGATTTCAATACGGCTGAGCGAACCCTGCTCGCCGAGCGCCGCATCTATCCCTCACGTCCCGAGCTGATGCTCAACCTGGCGGCGGTCTATCGCAACACTGGCCGGCAGGACGAAGCACGGGCGCTGTATCAGGCGGTCCTGGCTCAGCCGGATGCGCTGATGGACGTCACGGCCGAACGGACGGCCTCGTCCCATTCTCTCGCGAACGCGGGGCTTTCCCTGCTCAACGCGCGGCAAATGTCCTCGCGCTAGGCGTGGCGCATCATGATCGTGCCGGGGCTCAGAGCCTCGGCAGGGTCACCCCGCGCTGGCCCATATATTTGCCGGCTCGGTCGGCATAGCTCGTCTCGCAGGGCTCGTTGCCCTCCAGGAACAGGAACTGGCAGGCGCCTTCGTTCGCGTAGATCTTCGCGGGTAGGGGGGTGGTGTTCGAGAATTCGAGCGTCACATGCCCCTCCCAGCCGGGTTCCAGCGGCGTGACATTGACGATGATCCCGCAGCGCGCATAGGTCGATTTGCCGAGGCAGATCACCAGCACGTCGCGCGGCACCCGGAAATATTCGACGGTCCGGGCCAGCGCGAAGCTGTTGGGCGGGATGATGCAGACATCGGTCTTGCGATCGACGAAGCTGTTCGCCGCGAAGTCCTTCGGGTCGACGATCACGCTGTCGATATTGGTGAAGATCTTGAACTCGTCGGAAACGCGCGCGTCATAGCCATAGGATGACAGGCCGTAGGAGACACAGCCGTCGCGCTTCTGGCCGTCCACGAACGGCTCGATCATGCCGTTGGCGAGCGCCTGCTCGCGAATCCAGCGGTCCGACATGATCGACATAAAACGCCTCCCTTTAGCCGTCCGCTTTCGCGGGAATGGCCGTCCGGGGCAAGACCGATCCGCGCAAAACGACAACGGCCGACGCGCCTCGCGAGGCGGCCGGCCGTCATGCGTATCGTAAGTGTTTACTGGGTCAGGATGCTGGCGATCAGCCCAGTCGCGACGGCGACGAGCAGATAGTCACCGCTGTTGTTGTTCTCCCGCACCCATTGATATCCGCGCGGCGGCGTGCGCAGGCCGCGACGGTTCCAGTCGCTGACCACATAGCGGCGCTGATTGCGCGCGAGCTTCTGCCCCTTGCGCCATTTGTGGCCGCGCGAGGCGCTGACCTCGCGCCAGGACGGGCGCTGCTGCTGGCCATGCGCCTGCGGATGGGAAGGCTGGCGATGCTGCGCCATGGCGGGCACGCTGACGGACGTGGCGAGCAACGCGGCGATGACGCCGGCGCGAAAGATGTTCTTCATGGGGGAGGTTCTCCTGATTGACCTGCTCAATACGACCTCGGGGACAGGACGTTCCAAAAGGCCCGATAGGGCCGTTTTATTTCGCTATAATAATGACATGTGGACGGGCGATCCCGGCAACTGGCGGGGTGGAATTTCGCGAGCCGATGATGTCACGCGAAGGCGCGAAGATTTTGGACGAGGTGTCTCGGGGTTTCTCGGCGCGGCAGACAGTACAACAACCGTGACGCCTGAGGCCGTCGCAGGAACAGCAACACCCTGACAGTCAGTCGATTCCCAGATCGCCCGGCCCGAAGGCGTACGGCAGCAATTCCGACAACAGATGCCGCTCATGGGCGTCGCCTTCAGCGCCCGCGCACCACACCACGATGTCGCGCTTGCCGAGTTGTGCCGCCTCGTTGATCACCTGGCGACAGCGGCCGCACGGGCCGACGGGCTTGGTGCCGGTGGGCTTGCCCGCCGCGTCCATGACGCCCCCGATCACGCCGATCGCGACCACGTCGCGCAGCCGCCCCTGGGCATTGGTCGTGGCGAGCGCGACCGTCTCGGCGCAGAGCGACAGGCCGTAGCTCGCATTCTCGAAATTGGTGCCGGTCACCACGCTGCCGTCGGTCAGCAGCACCGCCGCGCCGACGCCGAAGCGCGAATAGGGGGCATGGGCGTGGAGCGCTGCCTCGCGCGCGGCGGCGATCAGGCGATCGCGCTGGGCGGTCTCGTCCGTCACGGCGCCACCACGTCCCAGCGCACTGGCCCGTTGATCCCGTCGATCCTTCGCATGTCGTTCGCCTGCCACATCCGCCACGGCCTTGCCGTATAATCGGGCGGAATGAAATCCTGCACTGCCCAGATGGTCCGCGGGATCGCGCCGGTCACCTGATAGGCCGCCTCGAACCGCCGGCTGATCTTGATCAGCGCCGGCTTGCCGCTGTGCGCCTCCACCATGGTCAGGAAGCGCCGCAATTCATCCAGCACGACATCGCGCGCCGGCCGGACGCCGCAATCCGGCGCGAAATCGATCTCGACCGCCGGGGGCAGGGCGTCGCTGTCGCGCGGTACCGTGGTGATGAAGTTATTCGCTTGGGCAGCGCCGGGCCGGCACAGCGAATAGACGTGCAGCGCTCCGCGGCGCATGCCCGAGGCTTGGAGATCCGACCAGTTGGTCGCGAAGCGCCCATCGCGCCCGTTGGAACCGTACGTCGCGCGCAGATAGGCGAAATCCGCGCCCCCGGCCTTCACCGTCGACCATTCGACCGCGCCCTGCTGCTCGGATATATCGACGCCCTGAAAATCATATCTGTCGGATGGGCGCCAGGCGCGTGCGCCGATCCAGCCGGCCGTCGCGGCCAGCAACAGGCCGACAGCGACCATCCCGGCGCGCCGCAGCCGGCCGCCCCAGGTGCGCCTGGCCACGCCGTCAGCCCTTGATGTGCAGGACGCAGATCAGGGTGAACAGCCGCCGCGCGGTGTCGAAATCGATCTCGATCTTCCCCTCCAGCCGTTCCTTGAGCAATTCGGCCGCCTCGTTGTGGATGCCGCGGCGCGCCATGTCGACCGTCTCGATCTGCGCTGGCGTCGCGTGCCGGATCGCCTCGTAATAGCTGTCGCAGATGGCGAAATAGTCTTTGATCGGTCGCCGGAAGCGCCCCATCGCAAGCACATAGGTCTCGAGATGCGACTCGTCTTCGCGGTGAATCGCGATCGCCAGCCGGCCTTCCTCCACCGCCAGCGCGATCCTGAACGGCCCGGCATAGCCATCGGGATAGGCGCGCTGCGGACAGAAATAATTGCCCTCGACCAGGTCGAAGATCGCGATTCGCCGTTCCTGCTCGATATCGGCCGAGCGCCATAATATGGTGCGCTCGTCGAGGGATACGGCGATGATGCGCGGGTCGGCCATGACGTTCCCGTAAAGGGGAAGGCCGCCGGGAACAACACGCTCGCTTCACCGGGCGCCGGGAACTTATCCCCGTTATTGTACTGCGCGGTCACTTGAGCCCGCGCGTGACCTCTGTGAAAGACGGCCATGGCCACTGCGATCCTTCCGACCCCGATTCTACCCGAAGCCCAGACTCTCCCTCAGAATGTCGAGGCCGAGGCGGCGATGCTCGGCGCGATGATGATCGACAACCGGCTGGCCGACGATCTGGTCGACAAGCTCGAACCCGATCATTTCTACGAGCCGGTGCACGGCCGTATCTTCGCGGCGATCAAGCAGGCGCGTGGCACCGACATGCTCGCGACCCCGGTCACGCTCCGCCCGATGTTCGAGGCGGACGAGGGCATGAAGGAACTCGGCGGCCCCAGCTATCTCGCTCAGCTCACCGGCTCGGGGGCGGGGCTGATCGGCGCGCGCCAGTTCGCCCAGCAGATCTACGATCTCGCCATGCTGCGCACGCTGGTGACGGTCGGCCGTGGCCTGGTCGATCGTGCGCTGGACACGTCGGAAGAGGTTAATCCACGACTCCAGATCGAGCTCGCCGAAGAGGAGCTGTTCAAGGTCGCGGCCGATGGCGGCACCGAAAGCCAGGTGAAGAGCTTCGCCCAGGCGACCACGCTCGCGGTGAAGATGGCGCAGCGCGCGCTCAACTCGGGCGGCAACCTGTCGGGCGTCACCACCGGGCTCGATTCAGTCAACGCCAAGATGGGCGGCATGCATCATTCGGATCTGATGATCCTCGCCGGCCGTCCCGGCATGGGCAAGACCTCGCTCGCCACCAACATCGCCTTCAACGCGGCGCAGCGCTGGATGCGCGACATGCAGGACGGCATCGCGCCCGAGGAATCGGTCGGTGCCAAGGTTGCCTTTTTCAGCCTCGAAATGTCGGCTGACCAGCTCGCGACGCGTATCCTGTCCGAACAGGCCCGGATCAGCTCCGAGGCGCTGCGCATGGGCAAGATCAGTCGCGCCGAGTTCAACCAGCTCGCGGCCGCCGCCGCCGACCTGGAGAATCTGCCGCTCTATATCGACGACACCGCCGGCCTCAGCATCGCCGCGCTGCACACCCGCATGCGCCGGCTGCAGCGGCGCCACAACAACCAGATCGGGCTGGTGGTCGTCGATTACCTCCAGCTGCTGACCGGCTCGGCCAAGGCCTCGGGCGACGGCCGCGTGCAGGAAATCTCGGAGATCAGCCGCGGCCTGAAGACGCTGGCCAAGGACATGAACGTCCCCGTGATGGCACTCTCCCAGCTTAGCCGCGCGGTCGAGCAGCGTGAGGACAAGCGCCCCCAGCTATCGGATCTGCGCGAATCGGGCTCGATCGAGCAGGACGCCGACATCGTGATGTTCGTGTACCGCGAGGATTATTACGTCGCGGCGAAGGAGCCCAAGCGCCCGGTCGAGGGCGACAGCGCCAAGATCTTCGAGGATCACGCGCAATGGGCGACCGACATGGAACGCGTGTTCGGCCTGGCCGAACTGATCATCGCCAAACAGCGCCACGGCGCCACCGGCAAGGTAATCCTGAAGTTCGAGCCGAGCGTGACCCGGTTCAGCGATTTCGTGGGCTATTAAATTCTCCCTCTCCCCTTGTGGGAGAGGGAAGGGGCCCAAGCGAAGCTTGGGAAGGGTGAGGGGGACACTCGATTGTCTCGAACCTCACTCCCCCTCATCCGGCGCTGCGCGCCACCTTCTCCCACAAGGGGAGAAGGGAAGATTCAGAAAACCGGCTCTTCGCCCGGCTTGTCGACATGAATCCCGCATTCGACCTTGTCCCAGCCGCGCCAGCGGCCGGCGCGGGGGTCTTCGCCCGGCTGCACCTTGCTGGTGCAGGGCTGGCACCCGATCGACAGATACCCCTCCGCCTCGAGCGGATGGCGCGGCAGGTCATGCTCCGCGAAATAGGCCTCCAGATCGGCCTTCACCCAGTCGCCGAGCGGGTTGATCTTCAGCCGCCCGTCCTCGACCTCGAAGCGCGGGATGTTCTGGCGGGTGACTGACTGGAACGCCTTGCGTCCCGAGATCCAGCTGTCGAGGCCGGCCTTGGCACGCTTCAGCGGCTCGACCTTGCGGATGTCGCAGCAGCCATCGGGGTCGTAGGACCAGCGCAGCCCCTTGTCGTCCTTCGCGGCGAGCACCGCCGCGTCGGGTTCCACCACCCAGCTGTTGGTCAGCCCGAAGGCCCGCACCAGCGTTTCGCGGTACGCCAGCGTCTCAGGAAACATCTTCAGCGTATCGACGAAGATCGCCGGCACGCTAGGGTCAGCCCGAGCGACAAGGTGCAGCAACACCGCGCTTTCCGTACCGAACGAAGAAACGACCGCCGTCGTGCCGAGCGTGCCGTCGACGAACAGCGCCTTCAGCATGGTCAGCGTATCGACGCCCGCGAAGCGCGCGTTGAGCGCGTCCGCATCCGCCTGCGTAAAAGCGGGCCGGGCATCGATGACGTCGATCTTCCGCGCGGCTTCAGCCATGCCGCAATTTCCATACCGGCACGGCGCCGTCCGCCGCTGCCTGATAGACATGCTCGTACCGCGCCAGCGACGCCTGCAGCGTAGCCGCGTCGATCTCCGCCTCGGGTGCGAAGCTGTCGAAGCCGCAGCGCTTCATCAGCGGGATCTGGTCGACCAGCACATCGCCCGCCGCGCGCAGCTCGCCGGTATAGCCCGCCTCGCGCAGCACCCGCGCCGAGGAATAGCCGCGCCCGTCGCGGAACTTGGGGAAGCTCACTTCGATCAGCGCGATTTGCCCCAGATGCGGGATCAGCGCGCGCGCATCGTCGCCCGCTTCGATGCGGACCGCGGTGGCGTTGGTCTGCCCCATGAAGGAATCGAGCGTGACCGCGGGCTCGTCATGCGCGGCGTCGTCGCGAAAGCGGAGCAGATCACCCATGATAAGACTCCGTCCCCATCCGTTCGTGTCGAGCGAAGTCGAGACACATTGAGTGCGCGCCCGCTGCCCGTTTCTCGACGCCGCTCGAAACGAACGGAGAAGGGAGAGCGAAAGGAAGCCGATCACCCATAGATCGCCTCCTTGAACGGATCGATGCCGACTCGGCGATAGGTGTCGAGGAAGCGCTCGCCCTCTTCGCGCAGCAGCACATAACGGTCCGTCACGCGCTCGACCGCATCGACGATGCCGTCCTCGTCGAAGCCGGGGCCGGTGATCTTGCCGAGGCTGGCATCTTCCGCCCCCGATCCGCCGAGCAGCAGCTGGTAATTCTCGGTGCCTTTCTTGTCGACGCCGAGGATGCCGATATGGCCGGCATGGTGATGGCCGCAGGCATTGATGCAGCCGCTGATCT
This sequence comes from Sphingomonas sp. P2_B6, assembly GCF_056404755.1. Classification (NCBI taxonomy): domain Bacteria; kingdom Pseudomonadati; phylum Pseudomonadota; class Alphaproteobacteria; order Sphingomonadales; family Sphingomonadaceae; genus Sphingomonas; species Sphingomonas sp. P2_B6. The sequence goes on along the minus strand of NZ_JBFUDK010000004.1, from coordinate 300,912 downwards.
TGAGCTTCAGCTCGCCCAGGTCGCGCTGGCGCGCCGGATCGGCGAAGCGGCTGGCGATCTTCTGCGCGACCGGGATCGAGCGGGCATTGGCCAGGCTGCAATAATCCAGCCCCGGGCAAGCGATGATGTCGCTGATCAGGTCGAGATTGGCCTCGGCCAGCCCGCCCTCGCTGAGCGACTGCCACACCGCGTACAGATCGGCCTTGCGCACATGCGGCAGCACGATGTTCTGCGCATGCGTCACGCGCAGCTCGTCGAACGAATAGCGCTCGGCCAGCGCCGCCATCAGGTCGATCTGTTCGGCCGTCGCGTCACCCGGGATGCCCCCAGCCGGCTTCAGGCTGATATTGACGATGGCATAGCCCGGCTGCTTGTGCGGCTTGACGTTCTGGTCGAGCCATACCGCGAAATCGGGGTCGCTGCGGCTGACCAGCTCGCTTGTGCCCTGCTCGAAGGCGGGCGGGGCGAAGAAGGCAGTGATGCGGTCGAACTCGGCCTTGGGCGGGTCGATGCCCAGCGCCTTGACCAGCGCGAACTCTTCCTCGACCTGACGGCGATATTCGTCGGCGCCCAGCTCATGGATCAGGATCTTGATCCGCGCCTTGTAGATATTGTCGCGCCGGCCATAGCGATTGTAGACGCGCAGGCACGCCTCGACATAGCTGAGCAGATCGTCGGCACCGACGAAATCCTTGATCTCGGGCGCGACCATCGGCGTGCGCCCCATGCCGCCACCGACGAAGATCTTGCCGCCAAGCTCCCCGTCGCGCTCGAGCAGCTGAATGCCGATATCGTGCAGCCGCATCGCCGCGCGATCCTCATCGGCCGCGATCACCGCGATCTTGAATTTCCGGGGCAGATAGCTGAATTCCGGATGGAACGTGCTCCACTGGCGCAGCAGCTCGGCCCAGGGGCGCGGATCGGCCACTTCGTCGGCCGCGGCGCCGGCATATTGATCCGACGAGATGTTGCGGATGCAATTGCCGCTGGTCTGGATGGCATGCATCTCGACCGTCGCCAGATCGGCCAGGATATCAGGCGCGTCGGCCAGCTTGATCCAGTTATACTGGATGTTCTGCCGCGTGGTGAAATGCCCGTACCCGCGATCATACTTGCGCGCGATGTGCCCGAGCATCCGCATCTGGCGCCCGTCCAGCGTGCCATACGGGATGGCGACACGCAGCATGTACGCATGAAGCTGCAGGTAAAGCCCGTTCATCAGCCGCAGCGGCTTGAACTGGTCCTCGGTGATCTGCCCGGCAAGGCGGCGCTTCACCTGGTCGCGAAATTCCTCGACGCGGGCATCGACGATCGCCTGGTCATATTGGTCGTATTTGTACATGGCTTTTCCTAATTCCTCCCTCGCGCAGCGGGGGAGGGGGACCGCGAGCCGAAGGCGAGGGGTGGWGGGGGCGCGAGCGAAGCGAGCGTCCCGCAATCTCCCCTCCACCACGCGCTTAAGAAGCGCGCGGTCCCCCTCACCATCTGCGATGGGGAGGAATTGACAGTAAGGCTCATATCACCCAGCTCCCCGCGGTCGGATCGGCGGGCTTCAATGTCAGGTCGAGCCGCACCGTGGGCCCGAGCGCGCGGACGCGGTCCTTGATATGCGCGGGACGAGGCCCCTCGGGCGTCGCTGTCGCATCGATCACATAAGGAGCGTTGACGCGGCGGGCACCTTCCTCCGCGCCGGCGATCGCCTCGCCCTGATCGCCGACATCGGCCGAATCCTCGACATGGCGCGACCACCCCTGGCCGGTCCACCAGATCACGTCGCCGGTCGGCAGGTCGTTCCCGGTCAGCAATTTCACGCAACACTCTCCGCTATTCTCGCCCAGCGGCCGAGCTTGTCCTCGGCATCCGACAATTCCACGACTTCACCCACGACGATGATCGCCGGGCTCGCCACCTTCTCGCGATCGACCATCGATCCGAGATCGGCGAGCAAGGTCTTGATCGCCCGGCTGCCCGACAGCGTGCCGCGCTCGAGCACCGCCACCGGCATGTCCGGTGCCACGCCGTCGCGCATCAGCTTGTCGGCGATGTCGTTCGCGGTCGCGACGCCCATATAGATGACGAGCGTGCGGCCCTTGCCGGCCAGGCCCGACCAGTCCTGCTCGGTCAGGCCCTTGCACTGGCCCGCGACGAAGCTGACCGCGCTCGAGTGGTCGCGGTGGGTGAGCGGCAGCATCGCCTCGGCTGCGCAGCCAAGCGCCGCGGACACGCCGGGAATGACTTCGACCGGCAGCCCGGCCGCGCGCACTGCCTCGACCTCTTCGCCGCCGCGCCCGAAGATGAACGGGTCGCCGCCCTTCAGCCGCACCACGATCGCCCCGGTCTTCACATGCGCCACGATCAGCGCGTTGATCGCTTCCTGCGGCAAGGTATGCCGCGCGCGCTGCTTGGCGACCGAAATGCGCTGTGCCGAAGCGGGCGCGATATCGAGCACGCGGCGGTCGATCAGCCCGTCATGCACGACGATATCGGCCGATTTCAGCGCCTCGACCGCACGCACGGTCAGCAGCCCGGGGTCGCCCGGGCCAGCACCAACGAGGATCACGCGCCCGCGCGCGGAAGGATCGAGAAGGCTTGCCATGGGGAGTGCAGATGGTCCCCGGGCGGGCGGGCCGCAACGGATGCTTGCTTGGGGCGTCCTTAGCGAATCTATGCCACTGGTGTGGCGATGGCGGCAGCGTGCGCGCGGATGATCGCGCGGGTCGAGGCGTCGCTGTCGAATACCCCGTACCAGCCCTGCGGCTCATGCGGCGGATCGCCCAGCCAGGCCTTGTCGCCGGGCACGAAGCGATGATCCGCATGCGCCGCCCGGCCTTCGCCCGACCAGGCCCAGAAATTGCTTCCGGCGACCGGCCCGCCGCGCGCGACATCGGCCTCCACCGCGCCATAGATCTGCCGGTAATAGCGGTCCTTGAAGGCCGTCGCCGCGGACGGATCGTAACTGCCCCCGTCGCGCGGATAGCCGAATTCCTCGATCACCAGCGGCTTGCCCAGCTCGGTCGCGATACGGACATGCCGCGCGATATAGTCCGCCACCTTGACCGCGCCCGCGTCCTCCGTGCCCGCCAGGTTCTTCGCATCGACCCAGCCCCAGTTGAGCGGCCAGATATGGCAGGTGAGATAATCGATCTCAGGGATCCGATGTTCCGCCTTCACGATCGCCTCGCGCTCCAGCGCCCCCTTCAGGCCCTCGCTCCCGGTCGAGACGAGCTGGCGCGGCGCGAGGCCGCGGATCAGTCGCGCGGTGCCCTGCACCCAGGCCTGGAAGGCGGGCAGGCCGGCCAGCCCCACCGCGTCGCTGCCCGCCGGGCGTGGCTCGTTGGCGAGCTGCCACGCCATGATCGTCGGGTCGTCCGCATACGCCATGCCGGTGACCTTGTTGGTGCGCCCGACGATCGCGCGGATATGGCGGTGGTACAGCGCGACCGCATCCGCCCTGTCATAGAAGCGCGAGACATGATCCGGGAATTCCGGCCAGGGATGCGCCGGATCGTTCATGTTGATGAAGCGGCCCTGGTCGACATAGCTGAGATAGGTCATCATCCCGCCCGACCATTCCCAGAAATTGGTCAGGTACAGCACCGCGCGCATCTGCCTTTTGCCCATCTCCGCCAGCAGGAAATCGAGCCCGCCCAGCAGTGCCGGGTCATAGTGACCGCGCCCATCATGCATCGCCGGCTCGACCGCGTTGAGCAGCGGCGATTTCTCGGAAGAGGCCAGCACGCGCAGATTGGTCACGCCCATCGCGGCCAACGCATCCAGCTCGCGCTTCAGCCGCGCTCGGTCTCCATAAGGCGCATCGGCCCCGAGCCACGCGCCGTACCACATGTTCGCGCCGGCATAGCGATAGGGCTTGCCGCCGATGGTGAAGCGGATCCCGTCGCGTTTTACGAAGCGATCAGGGGCTTTCGCCGCTACTGCCGGACCCGCGAGCGCCAGCGTGATACCGGCACTGACCACCTCTCTCCGCGTGAACATGGTCCCTCCTGTCTATCGTTGGACAAGAGGATAGCGCGCGGGGCGGGGATTGAAAGGGGCGTGGCTGTCGGTTGAGGCCGCCCGCGCCATCGGCCGTCACCAGAATCGTCCCCCATAAAGCTTCAGGCCCGAGGTCCCCGCGGCCGGTGTACCATCGCGAATCGCCGCCGCCTCGGGCGTGATCGCGATGGAACGGGGCAGCGCGTCCAGCACGCGCTTCGCGGTGGCGCGGTCACCGACATTGGCGCTGAGCAGGCGGGGCGGGGCGGCGTTGAGGAACAACAGGTATACGCTGCCGAACCAATCGCGAACCTCGATATGGTCGATGGTCGCAAAGGGCAGCCGGCCTTCCCGGAACAGCTTGAAATGGATGGCATCGGGCGCGATCGCGAAGCGGGGATTGATGCTGTTGTGCGACTTGCTGCCAAGCAGGCCGCCCTGGTGCCGGTACAGCGCGCGAACGGCTATGGTGATCGTCCCGTCCGGCGCGGTAACGGGCGGCGCGGGCTGCGATGTCTTCCCCCTGCGCAGGACCACGACGATGCCGATGGCCGCTAACGGCAGCGCCGTCGTGAGGCTGTGGAACAGGAACTGGCTCGCCGCCGCGCTCATGGCCGGACCGGATCGGGTTCCACCAGCTTCATCCGGGCGAGCATGGCACGGGTCTCGGGCGAATCGGCGACGGGCTCGAGCCGGGGCGAGGTGCGCACCAGCCCCATCGACGTCCGGATCGCGAAGATCATGACAGCGCCCGCCCCGACATCGACCTCGAGCGGCGCGACCGCCGAGGGGCCGGGCGCGCCGGGAATATCGGCGAAGAGGCGGTGCGTGCCCGCCGGCAACGCCATCATGGTGAAACGCTTCGGCATCAGCTGGGCGATCGCCACGTCATCGACCGACACGTCGAAGCCGATCGATCCCGCGGCATTGCTCCTGTCGCGCATCATGACGACCCAGCCGGCCCCGGGCGTTGGCGGAAAGGCGAGCAATGCCGCTTTTCGGGCATCGTTCGCCACTGGCATCCGGCGATTGCGCGCCAGCGCGTTCAGGCCGGTAAACAACCCCGAGCCGAGGACCATCGGCAGCACGAACTTGGTCGCGCCGAGGTCCAGGCCCGGAGTACTGGCCTCGGCGAGGATCAGTAGCGTGAAGAGAACGCCGCCGACGGCGAACGCAATCGCGAGATTTCCGAGCGTCTTCATCGCTCTAGAGACCAAAGCTGATGCCGACGCGCCCGGCGGTAGATCCGCGCACGGTCGACCCGCCGACGCCGGCATTGATATAGACCTTGGGGCTGACGCGGCCGACGACCGATCCCGAAAAGCCCTGTTGTCCGCGATAGGTCGCCAGGTTGAACGACATCGAAATATTGCTGTCCGGCACGATCATCGTACCGCCCAGCGCCACGGCCGCCGCGATGCCGCCATTGGCTTCCTTGATGTTCCGGCGCAGCCCGTTGACCGACGTCTGCAGCCCGCCGACCTGATCCTGCAAGGTCCCGATCTGGTTCGACTGGATGGTGTTCACTGCCTCGATCGCCGTCATCCGCGCATCCTGGCTGACATTCCTGGCCTCGACCGAGGTCAGGCGCGTGTTCTGGGTGACGTTCTCGGTTTCGACTCCGGTCAGCCGCGTATCCTGCACCGTGTTGACGCTCTCGACACTGGTCAGTCGGGTGTTCTGCACGGTGTTGACGGTCTCGACATTGGTCAGCCGCGAGTCCTGCTGGACGTTCGTCGCCTCGACGGCGGTGATGCGCGTGGCCTGATCGTTCACCTGGTTGGTCAGGTTGGTGACGTTGCCGGCCACGCTCCCGATGGCATTGTCGACATAATCCTTGTTCGCCGCGTCGGTCCCCGCGATTGGCGCGCCGACATTCTGGATGCGGTTTCCGCCAGCGTCGATCGTGGTGCCGGGGGTGATCGCCAGCTTGCCGCTGATCGTCACCGACGAATTGAACGTCGATTTCGACACTCGGAGCTCGGTTATCTCGGCGAGGCCGGTCGCAAAGCTGTTCGAAGACAGCGATCCTCCGAAACTGCCGTTGCCGGTGGCGGCGAGCGACCCTGTGTTGATGCTCTTGGTGGTCAGGTTGCCGGTGTTGTTGATGGAGTTCGTATTGAGCTGGTCCACGGTCGTGAAACCGGCGAAATGCGCCTGGCCGTTGAACTGCACGCCCTCGTTGAAAATGGCGCCCCCGTTGAAGGTCGCCAGGCCATCGGCACCGTCGAGAATGACTTCCCGCCCGGCGGGGCCGACCGTGATTCTCGTGTCGTTGGAGTAGATCGGGAAGCTGTCGCAGCCATCCTCGTCACCAAAGCCGATCATGCCGTTCGAGGAGCAGATCGCCTGCTGGCCTCCTCCCGCGGCTGGCTCGATCCGGACCTGGGCCGCAGCGGGCAGCGGGACGAGCGCGGCGGCGAGTGCGAGGCCGCCCAGGCCGGCCGGCCAGGCGCCATGGTGACGCAGCCAGAATTCATTGATCATCGACGAAGCCTTTCCCAGAATTGCGCGGGTTACTGACTCCCGAACTCTCCCTGGCGGACGTCTCGCCGCCGGATTCATTCGGTCGTTGCCTGGCTTATGGTCGGGCGGTACCGTGCCCCGCGCTCTTCGTTTGGGTAGGAGGTTGCAAAATCGCCATGCAGTTTGTGGTCGCCAATGCCCTGCCCGATGACCGGTCTCATCAGGATCGGCTGCCGCTTGCATGGGAGACGCTCGATCGGCTGATCGGCCAGATCTACGAATGCGCGCTCGACCCGTCCCAGTGGAACGCGACGCTCGAGCAGATCAGGCTGGCGCTGTGCCCGCCCGAATGGCGATCCGCCTTTCTGATGCTGGAACGACGCAATCCTCCCAGCGCCAGGTTCATCGCATGGACCAATATCGGGCCGGGCGTCGAGGCCATGTACAGTGCGGTCTTCGCCTATAACAATCCCTGGTCGCAGCGCGCCTGGCCGGCGCGCAACGGGCAGTTGATCGACACCGACGAGATCCTGCCGCGTGAGGAATTCCGCAAGACCGGCATGTACCGGAATTTCCTGGCGTCGATGAATGTGGACCGGACATTGTGTCTCATGCTCGATCGTCGCGAGGGCGAGCGTCTCGGCTTGTTGCTGATCGGCCCGGGCGATGCCGATCTCGTGCTGCTGCGGCGCAGCCTTCGGGTTCTCGGCCCGCATATTCAGCGCGCGGTGCGGATCAGCCACCGGATCGCCAGCCTCGAAGTGGCGGCGGGGGCGGCGCGGGCGGCCGCCAACCGGTCACGCTACGCCCTGATCAGCCTCGACAGGGATTTCGCCATCCTGTCGGTCAATGATCGCGTCGCGCATTATGAGGCAACCGGCCTCATCACGACCGCGGGCGGCAGGCTGGCCTTTGTCGATCCGGCCAGCCAGCAAAAGCTGGCCGCCATGGGCTCGAGCCCGACCCGGGACGATCTTGCCTTCCACGCGACGGACCGGGCGGGGCGGGAGCATCCGGTGCTCGGCGTGCTGATCGTGCCCAAGACCATTCCCTATATCGGCGGCGCCATTCGCGATGCCGCGATGATCGTCACCATTGGCAGCGGGGTGGGCGAGGGGCCGGTCATGAGCATCGACCGACTGGCGCAGTGGTTCGGGCTGACACCGACCGAGGCGCGCGTCGTGGACGCGCTGGTCGACGGGCAAACCCCGCAGGATTATGCCAGCCGCAATGGCATCAGCATCAACGCGGTGCGGTTCCACCTGAAGCACATCTTCCTCAAGACCGAAACGGCCAGCCAGGCGCAACTCGTCGCCCGGATCGCGAACATGCCCCGGTGATTCGCCGGTAGGTTGTCACCCTCACGGGAAGCGGTGCATTTCGTGCGACGGAGGCGTAAGCTGGCGCGCATGAGCCACGATCCAGTCCTGCCCGGTCAGCTTTCCGACCCACTCGTTTCCCGTCGCAGCACGCTGGCGATGTTGTCGTCGACCGTGCTGCTCGCCGCCTGCGGCAGCAGCGGCGGCGGGTCCCCCACGCCCACGCCGGCCCCCGCACCGACGCCGACTCCGACACCCACGCCGACCCCGACGCCCGGGCCGGTGACGGGTCCCGCCTGGTTCGGCTATGGCCATGACGCGCAGCACAGCGCGGTCAGCGCGATCGCGTCGCAGGATCTCGGGCGTGTCGCATGGTCGTCAGCCGTCGACCTGGCGCCGCAATATACGGCGGGCGGTGCGCTGCTCACGCATTATGGCTCGCCGGTGGTGACGACTCACAACACGGTCGTGATTCCGGTGAAGACGGCTGCCACCGGCGGTTACCGCGTCGAAGGGCGCAACGGGGCGAACGGCGCGCTGATCTGGTCGGCGACCACTGACTATGTCACGCCGCCGCACAATTGGGTGCCGCCCTACAACGCGCTGCTCACGCAGCAGGGGCGGCTATATGCGCCGGGCGCGGGCGGCAAGCTGATGATGCGCGCGGATGCGGATGCCGCCACCGGCACGCTCGCGGCGCAGCTTTTCTATGGCGCGGCTACCTATAACGCCAATCCCGCGGCATTCGACGGCACCGTGTTCGTCACCACGCCGCTCACGGCTGATACGCTGGGCAACATCTTTTTCGGTTTCCAGGTCACCGGCACCAACCCGGCAGGGTTGGTCAGCGGCATCGCGCGTTTGGCGCCCGACGGCACCGGCATCTGGGTCGGCGCGGCCGCGGCGGCCTCGGATTCGTCGATCCAGAAGCCCGTGACGAATTGCACACCGGCGATCTCGGTCGACGGCGGCACGGTCTATATCGCGGTGAACCGAGGCTCGACGAGCGCGACGCAGACAGGCTTCCTGCTCGCGCTCGACAGCACCACGCTCGCCACGCGCGCCAGGGTCGCCCTGACGGATCCGAACCTGCTCGCGCCCGCGCGCCTCAGCGACGACGGCACGGCATCGCCGGTGATCGGGCCCGATGGCCGGGTGTTCTACGGCGTGCTGGAATCGGTGTTCCCGTCGCATAATGCGCGCGGCTGGCTGCTGCAGTTCGACGCCCTGCTCAATCCGGTGGGCGTGCCGGGCAGCTTCGGCTGGGACGTGTCGCCCAGCGTGATCCCGGCGTCGATGGTGCCGTCCTACACCGGTACGTCGACCTATCTGCTCGCGCAGAAATACAATAATTATGCCGGGGTGGGCACGGGCGACGGGCTGAACCGGATCGCCGTGCTGGATCCGAAGACGGGCCAGGCCGATGCGATCGTGCCGGGCGTGCAGGTGATGCGTGAAGTGCTGACGATCCTCGGGCCCACGCTGGACGGCACCACGGCCACGTCACGGCGCGAATGGTGCATCAACACCATGGCGGCCGATCCGGCGCGCAAGTCGATCCTCGCCAACAATGAGGACGGGGTGCTGTATCGCTGGGACCTCGCCACGAACACGCTGTCGCAGAGCGTGCGGCTCAACCCCGGACTCGGCCAGGCCTATACGCCGACACTCGTCGGCGCCGACGGTGCGGTCTACGCGATCAGCAACGCGACCTTGTATTCGATCCGCGCGATTTAGCCTTGCGCCCGGTCAGGCGGTAGGCGTGCTCACCGCCGGAACGGGTCGCCGAAGCGCGCATCCGTCGTGAGGACGGGGTCGCTCAATGTCATCAGGAACGCCACCAGCGCTGCCCGATCCGCCGCGCCGAGGTTCAGGCGCTGCGGCCTGCCGCCGCGTCGCAGGCGATGGTCGAGCGCCGGACCCCGCTGAACACCGTGATCGTAGAAATCGATCACGTCCGCCAGCGTCGTGAACCGTCCGTCATGCATATAGGGCCCGGTCAGGCCGACACTGCGTAGCGATGGCGCCTTGAACAGCCGGGTCTCGCCGGCGTCCAGCCCGTTGCTCCGCGCGTCGGCCGCCAGCGCGAAGGTCGGGGGTAGGTGGCAGGCCGAACAGCCGGCGCCGCCCCGCGCGACCCCAATCATGAACAGCTGCCGGCCACGATTTTCCTGCGGCGTGAAGTTCGGCAGGTCGACATCCAGCGCGCGGTTCGGCCGGGTCGGCGAGAAGACCTGCGCATAACCCATATCCCACCGGCTGGAGCGCGAGACCATCGCGCGCACGAATTGCGCGAGCGCCTGCTGAATGCGCGGCTCGGTGACCGTGGGGCTGCCGAACGCCCAGGTGAACAGCGCCGGATAATAGGTCGTCGCACCCATCTTGCGGATCAGCGCATCGAAACCGCCCGCGGCACCACCCCAGCCCAGTTCGACCAGGCTGTGGAACGGGTGGCTCGCCTGCGCTTCCACGCTCGCCGCGCGCCTGTCCCAGAACATCGAGCCCGGTCGCCAGTAGCGCAGATTGCCCAGCCGCATCGCGTGGAAGTCAGTGGTGGCGGCGCTGCTGATCCCGTTGCTGAACCGCATCGAATCGGTAAAACCGAACGCCTGCCGGTGGCAGGAGGCGCACGAGGCTCTGTCGTTGGTGCTCAGCTTCAGGTCGTAGAACAGCACCCGGCCCAGCGTGGCCACCCGATCATTGACGGGGTTGGACGCCGGGCTGTGGTCGAGCGCCGTCACCGACCGGTCGAAATAGGCGGGAAGCGTCGGCGCGGCATAGTTCGCGACATGAGCGAAATCGACCGTGGTGGTCCGTGCGACACCCGCAGGGGTGACGGGCTGCCGATCGCTCCGCCCGTCGCCGCACCCGGCCAGCGCCAGAATGAAGGCGCTCGCGGCCAGACGTCCGATCCACCCGCGCGTCTTGGCCTCGTGCTCGCGGTTGATCATGACGGATCCTCTCGTACGGTGCATTCCCTGACAATGGCCGGCTCTCCCCCAGCTCGAGGCCCAACTCGTGACGGAAATCGACCGTCGCGCCGCGATCTTCGACGACGACGCCGATATTGTCCATGCGTTTGACCGCCACCGGGCTCGCCTCAATGGCCCTGGCTTGCCCCGTCAAAGCCATGGAGGGTTGCATCGGGGAACAATCGTTACGGCCTGCGCATGCCCCGCCGGAGTTCTCGATGTTTGAGCCGAAGAGGAAATTGCTGTTCACGAGCGATCGTGGAGAAATTCCCTAATTGAAAGGCGGCGATCGAACGATGGCCGTGTCCCTGCCTTCTTTACTCTTTCGCCATTTTTTGCGCGATCGGCGGTGAATGAGCGAACCGCAAACGGTACAAGTGCCGATATAGTACAGGCCATCCCATTTCACCCTGTTCCGATCAGGAGTATGCCGGTTTAGCCCGCACAGAATAAGGCGTATCACTGAGAGGGGCACAAATACTTCCTTGCCGAAAGCGATGCTACGTGCGCCTCGACTCTCCGCCATCACGTGACCTGCGGACGTGCGCCTGCCGCCTCCTGACGGAAACCAGAAAACCGGTACCGAGCGAGACGTCGAAGCGTTTTTACATCGGCTTGAAAACGCTCGCTATAGTCCATCTGGACTGCCTTGTGTTGGGGACTATCGCCGCCGATCGCGTTACAGTCGCTTTCCATGGACGAGCCCATTGTTCTCATCATCGACGATCATGCGCTGTTCCGCTCGGGCGTCGCCGCCTTGCTTTCCATCGGGCTGCACAATGCAAGGATCTGCGAGGCGGGCTCTCTCGAAGAGGCGCTGGCCTATAGCGGGATCAACCCGTCGATCCTGATCCTCGACGTCCAGTTGCACGGCATCAGCGGCCTGCAGGGCATGCCTTCCCTGCGCCGCAAATGGCCCCATGCCAGGGTCCTGGTGGTGTCGGCGTTCGACACCCCCGATGTCATCGCGGATGCCCTGGCGCTGGGCGCCGAAAGCTTTCTCGCCAAGACCGAACGTCCCGACCGGATGATTGCGGCACTGCGCCGCATGCTGGACGGCCCGGCCGGCAAGCCCGTCGCGCGACCGGCGGACATGACACGAACCTCCCTCACGCCGCGCCAGACGGAGGTGCTCGATCTCGTGTGCCAGGGATTGTCCAACAAGATGATCGCGCGGCGCCTCGGCCTTTCCGAACATACCGTCCGCGGCCATGTTCAGGCCCTGCTGGCGTCGCTCGGCGCGGCGACCAGGACGGAAGCTGCCTTTGCGGCCCGCCGCCTGGGGCTCATTCGGTGACGGCGCTGGCCCGCGGCGCCGTGCGCACCGAACAGGTGCGGATGGTGCTTGAAGGGGTCGGCGCGTCCCTGGCCGTCGGCATCCTGCTTCCCAGTCTGCTGGTCCTCGTGCTCAAACAGTCGGCGCCCCACCCATTGCTGGCAAGCTGGTATGTGGCGTTTCTCGCCGGACGCTGGTTGATGGTGCTGGCCGCGCGGCATCTGCTGCGGTCCGGCGACTATCGCAGCCTTGGCCGGCGCGTCGAATTTGGTCTGGCGCTGCTGAAAATCTACGAAGGCTGCCTGTGGGGCGCGCTGCTCTGGATCGCGCTTCCCGCGTCGGACCCGGCGATCAGCATCGTGCTCCTGTCGCTGCTGTGCGCCATTTGCGGCAATGCGGTGGCATTGCTCGCGCCGCTACGGGATCTCTACCTGGCGCTTGCCCTTCCGATGCTGGCCTTCGGGTTCACCCGATTCTGGTCGATGGGCACCACGCCGTACCGGGCGCTCGCGCTGTGCTGCATCCTGTATGTCGCCGGCCTTTACGGCCAGTCGCGTCTTGCCAATCGTCGCATTCGCGACGTCATCATGCTGCAGTTCGAAAACGACCGCCTGGTCGATCAGCTGCGCCGCGAAATGGGCCTGGCGCAGGAGGCCCGCTTCGAAGCGGAGCGCGCCAATACCGCCAAATCCCGTTTCCTCGCCGCCGCTAGCCACGATCTTCGCCAACCCGTGCACGCGTTGGGGCTGTTTCTCGAGGCGCTGGCGCACAGCCGCCTGACTCCGGCGCAACGCCAGACCGTGGAGAGCGCGCAGACGGCAAGCCTGGCCTCGTCCGAGATGCTGAACACGCTGCTCGACTTCTCGCGCATCGAGGCTGGCGTGATCGTGCCCAACATCCGTGATTTTCCGCTTCAGCCGCTGTTCGACAAGCTGGAGAATGAGCTGGCGCCGATGGCCGACGCGAAGCAGCTGATCTACCGGTCGCCGCAGACGCTGGCCTGGGTGACCTCCGACAGCGTGCTTCTCGAACAGATCCTGCGCAATCTCATATCCAACGCCATCCGCTACACGATGCGCGGCGGGCTGTTCATCGGGTGCCGCCGCCGGTCCGGCGCGGTGTCGATCGAAATCTACGATACCGGCATCGGCATCGCCGAACATGCGCAGGCCGACATTTTTTGCGAATTCCTCCAGCTCGGCAATCCGGAGCGTGACCGTCAGAAGGGCCTGGGGCTGGGCCTCGCCATCGCACACCGGCTGGCCGCCTCGCTCGATCATCCGCTGTCCCTGTCGTCCGTGGTCGATCGTGGCAGCGTTTTCCGTGTCAGGGTGCCGCTGACGTCCCCAAGCGACGAAGCCCTTGGGTCCGGGCAGCTTCCCGACCCGGTTCCGCTGGGGCAGCTTGCCGGGCGGACGTTCCTGGTGGTCGACGATGACGCGATCGTGCGGGCCGGCATGCGCCACCTCCTGCGCAGCTGGGGCTGCGAATGCCACGCGGCGGAATCGCAGGGTGCGGCCATCGATCTGTTGTCGCACTATCCACGGCCGGACGCGATCATCTGCGATTATCGCCTGCAGGACGGGCAAACCGGCGCCGATGTGGCGGCGACGCTCCGCCACTATCTCGGCGGCGACATTCCCGCCTTGCTGATCACCGGCGATACCGCCCCCGAGCGGCTGCGCGAGGCAATGCTCAGCGGGCTGCTCCTGATGCACAAGCCGGTCTCGCCGGCGCAACTATATCAGCATCTCTGCCGGCTGGTGGCCGAATCTCCGCCGACCGCCGCGCATTCGGCGGCAGTGACACGATAGAGATGGCAGGGCGGGGGCGCTACTGCGTGATCGGTGCGTAGTGGTCCAGGCGATAATAGCCCCGCGATCCTGAAGTACAGCAAGGCGGTCTTCTTTGATTATTTGGGTCTAACCCAATGCGTCAGCAGACAACCATAGCAGGACCGCGAATTCGACAGTGAATGCGCGCAGCCGCACTCGGCCTCGCGATTTGAGCGCGCCGTCAAAAGGGAGATGGCAGAAGGGGATCTGGCTCCGGTCGATCTCGATACAATCTTTCGTCCGAGTGTGCGCTCTGAAGCGATGTTCGTCCTTTGGAACAAAGTATCGTGTCGATGATTTCAATGTCCTGACTCTGCGTGTTTTTTTAAAGGGGTCCAGTGATGAAGAAGACATTTGGGTTCGGCATGGCCGCCGGCCCGATTCATTATCTGCGTGCTACTCCACACGGCGATAACGGGCCGCTGACGCTACGACGCGAATGTCGAAGCCGCGGCCGACAATCTGGATCACGCCGCTGACAACGCGGGGCGTCCGCTGCTGAATCCAGTTTCCAGAACCGCGTAGCCGGCATTCGTGCCCACGGCCGAAGCAAGGCCGAAGGTAAGAGCGGGCACGATCCCGACACGAGCCTGTCGGATAGTATTTAGATCAGTTTTTACTGATGAGTTTCATAATTGCGATAGTCTTGATATTAATAACGTACATTCGATATTTATAATAAAACTTTAGGTTAGTAATTAAATGACGAGCTGACAATCAAGGCGTAACTAGGTTTCTATAAAAATAAAGCAAGGGAGAGTAGGATGAACATCAAGCACGCAAAGACCGGTACGAGTCTGCTCGCGATAGGCAGGGGGCTGGCACCGGTAGTGATCGCCGGCGCCAGTTTTGCCGTCGCCGCGCCTGCCCAGGCACAGACCGCCTGTCTGCCGATCGCCGGCATCAACATTCTTTGCACCGGTGGCGGAGCGCCAGCCGATCCGCTCACGCCCGTGCTTGACCTTCCGCCGATCGCCGGACCCGTTGTCGTGACGCTCGGCGATGGATTCCAGTCGCCCGATACCGTCGTCCTCTCGACGGTCGGCGCCGCCGCCGACATCGTGATCAATCCGGTCGGTTCCGCCGTGATCAACACCACCGGCGAGCGCGGCCTTGATCTCAATGCGGGCGGATCGATCACTGCCCGCATCACGAGCATCACCACCAGCGGCAACGGCGCTACGGGGGGTCTGTTGCGCGCCGTCGATGACGTGCTGTTCACCGCCGACGACCTGATTTCCACAACTGGCGACAATGCGCCCGGGCTCGACATTCAGGGCAGCAATGTCACCGTCAACAGCAACATCATCCGCACTACCGGCAACAATTCGAACGGCGTGCAACTGGTCTCGCTTGACGGCCCGGTCAATCTCGATGCTGATCTGATCGATACCAGCGGTAATCTTTCGACGGCGACGCTGATTCGCTCCGCCGGCGCGGTCAACGTCAATGTCGGCGTGTTGCGCACTCAGGGCTCGCAGGCGCTCGGGCTCGATATCGCAACCAATCCGGCGACCTGCGTGCTGCTCGGCACTGGCGGCTGCGACGTTACCGCCGCTGCTGACCAGATCACCACCAACGGCTTTGGCGGCATCGGCGCGCTGGTCACTGCAGCAACCGGCACGACGACCGTCAATGTCGATACGCTCCAGACCGGCGGCGACGAGGCGGCGGGCCTCGACCTCTCGGCCGATCCCGTGGTGTGCGCGACACTCGGAGCCGGCGCGTGCGACCAGAATTTTACGGTCGGCTCGCTGACCACGCAGGGCGACAATTCACCAGGCGCCCTCATCCGGGCGGCGGGCAATATTACCGGCAACGTGAATCTGCTCACCACCAACGGCAACAATGCCGCCGGTTTGGACCTTGCCTCGGACCCTGATGCCTGCATCCTGCTGGGCGCGGGCAATTGCGGAACGTCGTTCAATATCGGGCAACTCACCACCACCGGCGATGGGTCGACCGGCGTGCTTGCCCGCATCGCTGGCCCGACCACGGGCCGAATCGGCGTGCTGGGCACGACCGGCGACAATGCCACCGGCATCGACATCGTCGGGGATCCCACTGCCTGCGTGCTTCTGGGTAGCGGCGCCTGCGACGTCGATCTCGCCGCGAACCGGGTGACGACGCAGGGCGACGGCGCTGCCGGCGTGCTGATCAATGCACCCGCCAACATCCTCGCCAATATCGGCCTCATTTCGACCTCGGGCGACAACGCGACCGGCCTCGGCATCACGACAGATCCGGCGGCATGCCTGGTTCTGGGGCCGGGATCGTGCGGCATCACCGCGGTCACCGGTCCCGTGACGACCGGCGGCGACAATTCGCCTGGTATCGAGGTGGTGGGCGGCAACGACCCGATCTCGGTCACGCCCGGTCCGGTCACCACCGGCGGGGACAATTCCCCCGGCGTGATCGTGACCGGCAATGGCCCGATCACCGTCGTCACCACCGGACCGGTAACCACCACCGGCAACAACTCGCCTGCCATTGACGTCAAKGGCGGGGCTGGCCCGGTCGTGGTCAACACGACCGCCGGCCCGATCACGACCAGCGGCAGCAATTCGGACGGCATCGACGTCTCCACCACGACGGGCAATCAGACCATCGTGGCCGGCCCGATCAGGGTGACTGGCCCCGGCTCGGACGGCATCGTCGCGGTCAGCCCGGGGTGCAGCGCCATCAATATCACCGCGACAGGCGCGGTGACCTCGGCACAGGGCGTTGGCATTCTCGCCTCAAGCGCATGCAGCGTGACCGTGACGACGTTGCCGGGCGCGCCGGTTTCCGGCCGGCTCGCGGGCATCGACGTGACCTCGGGCACGGGCGCGACGATCACCGTCGGCGATGTCGTGTCGAGCGCGACGGGCCCGGCGATCGATGTGGACGGCGCGCCGGCGCTGGTCACGATCACCTCGACCGGCACCGTGAACGGCTATGTCGACCTGACCGACAGCAATGACGTCCTGACCAATAACGGCAGGTTCAACGCGACCGCGAACAGCGCATTCGGCGCCGGGGCCGACCGCGTGGTGAACCGCGGCATTTTCAACGTGCGGCCGGGTGCCGCCACCGCGGGCACGATCACTCTGGCGGGGCTCGAGAATTTCGACAATAGCGGGCTTGTCGATCTGCGAAACGGGGTCAGTGGCGATACGCTGGCGCTCCCTGGCAACTTCACCGGTTCGGGTGCCTCGACGCTCGGCCTGGATGTGGCGCTGGGCGGCGCAACGCCCACCGCCGACCGGCTGGTTCTTGGCGGCGCGGCGACCGGCAGCACGACCATTCTGGTCAATCCGCTGACTGCCAATCCCGGCCTGCTGGTGAACAATCTGGTCCTGGTCGATGCGGGCGCGGGAAGCTCGGCGACCGCCTTCAATCTCGGCGGCCCCAGCACGATCGGCCTGGTCAGCTACCGGCTGGCTTATGATCCCGCCAGCTCCAACTATGCCCTGTTCGGTACGCCGAGCAACCGGGCATATGAGTTCCTGAAGGCGGACGAAGGCGCGCGCCAGATCTTCTACCGCACCAACGACGCCTGGTCGGGCCATATGCGCGACCTTCGCGACGCCGGCGGTGCCGCGGCCGACGAATCCCGGCGCGGGTCGGCCTTGTGGGGCCAGATGTTCGGATCCTTCAACAGGAACCGCTCGAGCCAGAGCACAAATGTGTTTGGACAAGCCCAGGATATCGTCACGAACAATCTCCAGGACTTTTTCGGCGGCCAGATCGGTTATGATTTCGGCGGGGTGAGCGAAGGCCGGGGGTTCGTGTTCGGCCTTACCGGTGGTTACGCCAATTCGACCGTCACCTTCAGCGGCAATGCCGACCGTTTCGTCTACAACGCCGTCAACGCCGGCGCCTATGCCAGCGGCAATGTCGGCCCCGTCTTCCTGAACGTGCTGGGCAAATATGAGCATTACTGGCTGGATATCGTGATGCCAGGCATCGCCAGTCGCCAGCACGTGAAGGGTGACGGCTATGGCGGCAAGGCCGAGGCGGGCCTGCGGTTCGGCGGGTCGGGCTTCTTCGTCGAACCCGGCGTCTCGATCGAATATGTCCGCACCAATCTCGGCACGCTTCGCGTCGATCCCACCACGATCGACTTCGACGGGAGCGACGGGCTGCGTGGCGCTGCCGGGCTGCGGATCGGCACCGTCATGACCTCGGGCGCGACCCGCACGAGCCTTTATGCCGGTGGCAGCGCGGTGCACGAGTTCAAGGGACAACGCGGCCTGGACTTCGCCAATGGTGGTCAGACGGTCGGGCTGCGCAATGACCGGATCGGGACGTACGGGCACGGCGTGATCGGCGTGAACATCGTGTCGAACGGCAATGTCAGTGGCTTCATCGAAGCGAGCGGCGACTTGAGCAAGACCTATAAGGGCGGCGGCGGTCGCGCCGGACTGAGCATACGCTTCTGACGGTATCGGATCGTCCAGGTCGGGGCGACGGAATAGAGGATGGTGCGTTCAGGTGTCGAAATGAAGCGGGAATAGACCTGCCTGGCTCATTGACCTTGGACGCACCGTTCCGGTTTCGGAGGGCCGTAAGGTGCGTGAGGTTTTGACGAAGCGGCCGCAAACTGGCCGGTCGGCTTCCGGCCAAGCGCTGAAGTAGCAGATGCCAAGCGACTCTGGTTGATCCAGCCGCTTGGTCCCCGCCATCACCCTACCTCATCCCCATCCCCAACATCCCGGATCACCACCGACCCCGATCGCGGATCGATCACGATCTCCTCCGCATAGGGATCATAACCCTTGTCCCCGTCGCGTTCCCGCCGCTTCGCCGCCCATTCCTTGTCGGCGCGTTCGGCCACGTTGAAGATCGCCAGCTGCGCGCGCTTCTGCTGCGCCTCCGCTTCCTGCACCAGCGCGGCCCAGCGGCGTTGTGCGCTCGCATTGCCGTTGAGCGCCGCGGCACCGATTGCGCGGAGCACCGCCCGGTTCATTGGCATCCGGGTCACGCTGTCGCCGTCGCGCACCTCGACCATGCGATAGGCTTCCTCCAGGATCAGCTGCCGCGTCGGCTCGGTCGCCCCGCGCAGCCGGTCGCCCGGCGCCCCGGATCGGCGCGGCGGGCGGCCCGCCGGATTGCCCGATTGCCCTGGCTGGAACTGGAATTCGACCGGCGGCTTGTCCCGCTCCGCGCGCCGGGTCMCGCGCGCGGTCGTGCCCGGCTTGCTCGATTCAATGCTCTGTCGCGTCATGTCATCGTCCCATGGATGAAGGATCGCAGCATGAAGCCAGCTTCCGCCGGACATTTGAATCGATGCGCAGCGTTGGGCGCCGGGTCATGCCCTGTTCCGCCCGGGCTCGTGCCCTGTTCCGCGCCGTTCCTGCCCTGTTATCGCGGAACAGGGCATGTTCCATATAAAATATTGATATATATAGATAATATATCCAACAAAGTTGGAGGTAACAGGGCAGGGAAAATATCGCTGCCCTGTTTGGCCCTGTTCCTGTCGGCAGCACCGCGCGGGGCTGCATCCGGGCCTCGCGACTCGGCCACCCGGCTTCGCGCGTTCGCATGCCAATCGAATCGCCTGAACCATGGCGTCGGTCGACATCCGTCCGCAAACATCGGGCTTCAGCGCACCGATGCCGCCGATCGTGAAAGCCGAACCGCGCGCCTCACCGGAAGGCGAGGGTCGCCCGCGCGTAATAATAGCCGCCGTTCACGCCGAACGCCGAGAAATTGGGATAGACCTCCACCGCCGGGCTGCCGGCCAGCGCCGCCACGCGCAGGCCGTCCTCGTTCACGCGCTTCGGGCGCTTGTCGAACAGGTTGTTCGCGCCCACGCTGAGCGTCAGCGCCTTGCCCAGCCGGTGCGAGAGGTCGAGGTCAGTGATGAACGCCGTGCCCGTCCGGTCGAGATAATAGGTACCGTCGCCGGGGTCGGCATAGCGCGCGGCATCGCCATACAGGCTTTCCTTCAGCGCCACCGTCCAGGGGCCTTTGGTGTACACACCGGCAAGGATGATCTTGTATTTGGGCGACGCGGTTTCCAGAGTCGACAGCGCCACCTTGTCGAACAGGCTCTGCCCGGACGCGGCCAGCTGGGCGGGGGTTGCGCGGATCTTGGTCACTACGGTCTCGCTGTAATTGCCCGCGAGCGACCAGTCGATCCGGCCCGCATCGCCCAGCCCGGTGGCGACGTTCAGCACCACGTCCACGCCGCGCGTGCGCGTATCGATGCCGTTGGAAAAGACGTTGATCCCGGAAAAGGGCACATTCTCCAGCACATTGCCGTTGGCGACGATTGCGGCGTTGACCGCCGCCGATCGCACCACGCCGGCATAGGTGCCGTACAGCGTGCCGCTGGCGACCACGCGGTCACGGATGCCGATCTGATAGGCGTCGATGGTAAGCGTCGCGCGCGGCGCGATCGTCGCCACCATGCCCAGGCTGACATTGGTCGAATGCTCGGGCGCCAGCGGATCGATCCCGATCAGCCGGGCAGCGGCGGCATTGGGCGGCAGCTGGACGAAGGCGGAATTGGGCTGGACATTGGTCGCCGAATAATAGGCTTCCGCCAGGGTCGGCGCCCTGAAGCCGGTGCTCGCGGTGCCGCGCAGCGCGACGGTCGGCGATACGGCGTAGCGCGCGCTGATCTTGCCCACCAGCGTCTCCCCGAAATCGGAGAAATGCTCCAGCCGCCCGGCCAGGTTGACGGTCAGGTCGGTTACGGGCTTGATCGACGCCTCGGCGTAGAGCGCGGCGTTGCGGCGGCTGTGGCTGCCGGCATCGGTCAGCGAGAAGCCGGGGAAGGATTGCGAGCCCGCCTTGTAGCGCGAGGCCGGATCGCCCTCCTGCAAGCTGTAGGTCTCGCGCCGGTATTCGGCGCCCAGCGCCAGCCCGACCGGCTCGCCAAGGCCGATCTCGATCTGGCGGCGCAGGTCGAGATTGGTCGTCCACTGAGTCGCCTTGAATGCCCCGGCATCGAAATCGGTCGGCGTCTTTCCGGTGTCGTTGAACAGGTCGATATTCGCCGATCCGGTCACCGCCACCCGGTTGTCGTTGACACCGTAGGTGCTGCTCAGGTCCCACGCCCAGCCGGCCAGGTCGCCGCGCCCGCCGATCGTGGCGGCGGCATCGTCGGTCTTCAGCCGGTCGACCGGGTTGAACCCCTGGGGATAGAGTTGCGGCAATCGCGTCGGCAGCCGGAAATTGGCCCAGCCGCCCGCCGTCTTGTGGCCATAGGTGCCGAACGCGTAGATCTCGACATCGGGCGAGACGTGAAAGCCCGCATTCGCGCTCAGCAGGTGCAGCGTGTAGCGCGCATCGCCGAACACCCGATTGAGATAGGGGTAGCCCGGCAAGTTGCGCCATTCGGGGTGCGCGCCGGAGGCGATCGCCTGCTCGACTCGGGCGTCGGGCCCGCCGGCGTTGCTGTAATCGTGGAACCGCGTCTCGGCGGTCAGGTTGAGAAAGCCCTGGTCGCCCAGCGCCAGGCCCAGATTGGCCGAGGCACCGATGGTCTCGCCATCGCCCTGGAAATATTGCCCGGCATGGACGCTCGCCCTGCCGCCCGACGCAGAATCGTTCAGGATGATGTTGACGACGCCGGCAATCGCGTCCGATCCATATTCCGCCGCGGCCCCGTCCAGCAGCACTTCGACGCGCTCGACCGAGGCCATCGGAATGAAGCTCAGGTCCGGCGCCGCGCCGCCCTGGAACGCGCTCGACAATACAGACAGGTTGGCGGTGCCGTGGCGCCGCTTGCCGTTGATCAGGATCAGCGTGTGGTTGGGCGACACGCCCCTCAGCCGCGCCGCCAGTGTCTCGTTGGCGAGGTCGTTGCCGACCGCCTGGGTGTTGAACGAGGCGAGCGTGGTCGACAGCGCGCCCATCAGGCTCGGCGATCCGGCACGGTCCAGCGTTGCGGCGTCGAGCACCTGCACCGGCGCCGGGCTGTCGATCGCGCGCAGGCCGGTGGTCCGTGTCCCCGTGACGATCACCGGGCTTTGTTCGGGTTCTTCCTGGCCGGAAGCGGGTTGCGCCGATCCAAGCACCGCTACCGCGGCACCCAAGCTGAACCTGATCATCGATGTCCCCCAACCCCAATGGCAGGGGAGTAGCTGATCTTGCGCCCTAAATCGCCCTATTTCGGATCGCGCACGTGACGGCGCGTCATGCAGCGATCGGCGGCGCCGGGTCAGCCGCCCGACAGCGCCTCGCCCATCGCGCGTATCGCCGCGACCTTGGCGTGAAGCACGGACCAGTCGTCGCGCGCGTCGATCGCCGACCAGATCGCCTCGACTTCCTCGATCAGCATCGAGCACGGGGCGCCGCGCCAATAGGCATGGCGGCGGTCGCCGCGCGCCCGATAGGGGCCGAGGACCGTGCGTACCTCGTCGAATGCCGCATCATAGCTGTCGGGCAGCGCCCCGCCGAACGCGTCGAAGAAGAACCGGTCGATCGCCATGTTCCCGCTGCGCAGCGCGCGCTCCACCGCCTGCACTACGGCGCGGTCGCTCTCCGGGTCGCGCGGCACCAGCCCCAACCGCCACAGGATCGCATCGGACACCGCGGGCTGATAATGCTCGCCGAACCGCTCGAGCACGGCGATCAGCGGCTCCGCCTCGCTGATCAGCCGCAGCGACACCGCAAGCTGCATCGCGTCCCAATGGATCGCCTCGGGCTGGCGCCCGAAGGCGTACAGCCCGGCATGGTCGAAATAGGCCGCGGTGAAGCCCGGGTCCCAGGTCGGGGCGAAGCGCCACGGGCCGTAATCGAAGCTCTCGCCGGTCACGTTGATATTGTCGCTGTTGAGCACCCCGTGGACGAAACCCGCCGCCATATAGCGCGCCGCCAGCCGCGCCGTGCGCCGCACGACATGGTCGAGCAGTCGGACGGGCGCGTCGTCACCCGCCTCCTCGCCATAATAATGGCGCAGCACATAAGCGGTCAGCCGGCGGAGGCCGTCCTCGTCGCGGTGGTAGGCCAGCCGCTGGAACGTGCCGATGCGGATATGCCCATGGCTCAGCCGCACCAGCACCGCGGAGCGGGTGGGGGAGGGCTCGTCGCCCCGCTCCAGCGCTTCGCCGGTCTCGATCAGCGAGAAGCTGCGCGATGTCTCGACGCCCAGTGCCTCGAGCATCTCGGTCGCCAGCACCTCGCGCACGCCGCCCTTCAGGGTCAGCCGCCCGTCGCCGAACCGGCTCCACGGCGTCTGGCCCGATCCCTTGGTGCCCAGGTCCATCAGCCGCCCGCGATCGTCCCGCAGTTGCGCGAACAGGAAGCCGCGCCCGTCGCCGATATCGGGATTGTACACGCGGAACTGGTGTCCGTGATAGCGCAGCGCCAGCGGCTGCGTCAGGCTGCCCTCGAGCGGCTGGAACCGCCCGAAATGCGCGATCCATTCGGCGTCGCTCAGCCCGTCCAGCCCAAGGCTCGCCGCAGCCCGGTCGTTGCGGAAGCGCAGCCGGGTCTCGGGGAAATCGGCCGCGGCGACCGGGTCGTAAAAGCCGTCCCCCAGCTCCAGAATGGCGGTTTCGGGCCGATATGCTTGCGGGGGCAGGGTCATCCGGCGATATGGGAGGCGCAAAGCACAGGATGCAACCATGTCGGCGCCAGAAAATCTTACATGGGTAAATCGATATTGGTGGTCGAACGATGGCCTGCGCCTCCACTATCGCGATTATCCGGGGCGCGAGGATCGCCCGCCGATCCTGTGCCTGCCGGGACTGACGCGCAACGCGCGCGATTTCGAGGATCTCGCCGCGCGGCTGTCGCCCGACTGGCGGGTGATCGCGGTCGATCTGCGCGGGCGCGGTGAAAGCGCCTATGCCAAGGACCCGATGAGCTATGTCCCGCTCACTTATGTCCAGGATGTCGAGGGGCTGCTCGGCGAGCTCGGCGTGTCCTCCTATATCGCCTTCGGCACCTCGCTCGGCGGCATCGTCACCATGCTGCTCGCCGGCACCGCGCGGGAGAAGATCGTCGGCGCACTGCTCAACGATGTCGGGCCGGAGATCGAGACGGCCGGCCTGTCGCGCATCCGCACCTATGTCGGTAAATCCAATACCTGGCCGACCTGGATGCATGCCGCCCGCGCCGTGGCGGAGGCCAATGCCGACGTCTATCCAGCCTACGATATCGAGGAGTGGCTGGCCATGGCCAAGCGGCTCTACCGGCTCAACAGCGCGGGGCGAATCGTGCTCGATTACGACATGAAGATCGCCGAACCCTTCCGCGTCCCCGGCAACGAGGCCGGGCCGGACATGTGGAGCGCGCTCGCCCGGCTGAAGCAGGTGCCGACGCTGATCCTGCGCGGTGGCCGCTCGGACGTGCTCGGCGCGCGGACGGCCGAGCGCATGGCGGCCGCGCTCGACAATGCGGAACTGGTGACGGTCGATGGCGTCGGCCACACCCCGACGCTCGACGAGCCGGAGGCAGCGGCCGCGATCGATCGGTTGCTCGACCGGACGATGAGGGAACCGGCCACCGCCTGAACGCGTCTACCTCCCACATCAGCGGGAGGCTTTCATGCTCGATCTGTCGGATGCCCATACCGAGGTCGTCGGCCTTGCCGGCAAGCGTGCCCTGATCACCGGCGGCACCACCGGCATCGGCCGCGCCATCGCGGTGCTGCTCGCGTCCGAAGGCGTGCGCGTCTTCATCTGCGGCCGCGATCCGCGGCATCTCGACGACGCGCTCGCGCGCATCCGCGAAGTGGGGGAGGGCAGCGGCATCGCCACCGACCTCGCCGATCCGGACAATGTCGCTGCGTTTGTCGACAAGGCCGTGGCCTGGCTCGGCGGCCTCGACATCGCCGTGGTCAACGCGGCGATATCGGCCGAGGGGCTCAGCGACATGTCCGAACAGGACCTGCGTTACGCCATCGCGACGGATTTCACCGCCTATCTGCTCACCGCGCACGCGGCGGTGGAGAAGCTCGACGGGCAGGGCGACATCGTGCTGATCGGCTCGATGAGCGCCCATAAGCTGGGCCCGCACTCGACCGTCTATGCCGGCATCAAATACGGCATCCAGGGTTTCGCCGAGGCGTTCCGCCGCGAGATGGGGCCGAACGGCGTGAAGGTGGCGCTGGTCGAGCCCGGCAAGACCGGCGCCGACATGCAATTGCCCGATATCCCGCCCGAGAAGCAGCGCGCGATGATCCACAAGGACGAGATGCTGCGCGCTGAGGACATTGCCGTCGGTGTCCACTACATCCTCACTCAACCCAACCGCGCGGTCGTCCAGCAATTGACGATCACGCCCCGCATGCAGGCTGATGAATGACCTTTTCCTTCGACCGCCTCGTCTTCGCCCCTACTGACATCGACCTGTCGCGCTCGCCGCTCGCCGGCAAGCTCGGCGCGGAAACCTATATCCTCGGCGCCTTCAACCCGGGGATGACGCGGCTGCCCAACGGCAATCTGTTGCTGATGGTACGCGTGGCCGAGGCACTGCGCACCCCGATCTCGGACGGGCATATCCATGCGATCCGTTGGGAAGACGGGGCTTATAAGCTCGACGCCTGGCCGCTCGACTTCGTCGACACCTCCGATCCGCGCAAGTTCATGATGCGCGGCGGCGGCTGGAAGGTGATGGCGCTGACCTCCTTGTCCTGGCTGCTTCCGGTCGAGCTGTCGGCCGACGGCCGCGGCGTCGTCGCGGTGCATTACGACCGCGCGATCACCCCCCGCGCACCCTACCAATGTTACGGCGTGGAGGATGCGCGGATCAGCAAGGTCGGCGACCGCTATCTGATGACGACCTGCTCGGTCAGCCCGGAACGCCATTCGACCACGCTCTATTCCTCGGACGATGCGATGGAATGGACGCTCGAGGGCATCGTGCTCGACCATCAGAACAAGGACATGCTGATCTTCGAAGGCCTGATCGGCGGCAAGCACTGGGCGCAGACCCGCCCACTCGGCGACCTTTATTTCGCCTATCCGCCCGGCAGCGAATGGCGTGCCGGCCCGTCGATCAACCTCGCCACCTCGCCCGACGCGTTGCACTGGAAGCCGTACGACAAGCCCGGCATCCGCCCGCATTCGGCGACCATGGCGACCGCGCGCATGGGCGGCGGCACGCCGCCGATCCTGACCGATGATGGATGGCTCAGCCTGTGGCACGGCGTCGAGCCGCTCGGCGTGGTCGGCATTTACCGCACCTATTGGTCGCTGCTCGACCGGGACGACCCCTCGAAGGTGATCCGTACCAGCCATGATCCGCTGATCGAGCCGGCGCCCACGCTGACCGATCCGCTCAAGGAGCTGATGTACCTCGACAATGTCGTGTTCACGACCGGCATCGCGGACGCAGGCGATCACTATATCGTGGCGAGCGGCGAGGCCGACCTGGCGTGCCGCATCACCCACATCCCGAAGACCGCGTTCGCTTGAGCGGCAGGTAATGACGCACTCCTGTTTTCCCGCTAACGCACCCTCCCGATGCCGCAGCCCGTCAACATCCTGCACCTGCACTCGACCTTTGGCCCCAGCGATGCGGCGGCGCGCGCGGTCCGGCTGATGAACGCGTTCGGCGGCCATGCGCGCCACACCATCGTCTCCGGCATGCCCGACCAGCTCGGCGCGCGCGACGCCATCGCACCGGGCATCGCCCATGAGATCGCGCAGAACCCGCCGCCGCTCACCGGCAAACCCTCGGTCTCGCGCTACGAGGCGCTGGCCAGGTTCATGCGCCGCTTCGATCTGGTGCTGACCTACAACTGGGGCGCGGTCGACGGCGTGATGGCGCGGCGCGTCTTCTCGAAGGGCATGCCGCCGCTGGTCCATCACGAGGACGGCTTCGATGCCGATGAGGCGGGCGGGCTGAAGATCGAGCGCAACATGTACCGCCGCCTCGCGTTGCCCGCGGCACACGCGCTGGTCGTGCCGTCGCAGACCTTGGAGAAGATCGCGCAGAAGAGCTGGAAGCAGCCCGAAAGCCGCGTCCACCGCATCCCCAACGGCATCGCCACCGCGCTCTACGCGACGAAGCCCGATCCGAAGGCGATCCCCGGCTTCCGCCGCAAGCCCGGCGAAGTGGTGATCGGCACGATCGCCGACCTGAGCGCGGTAAAGGATCTGCCCGCCCTGGTCCGCGCCACCGGCGGTGTCTCGGCGCGCGTCCGGCTGGTCATTGTCGGGGARGGGCCGGAGCGCGAGCGAATCATGGATACGGCCGAGGCGATGGGCATGGAGGATCGCCTCCATCTGCCCGGCTTCCTGCCCGATCCGCACCGCTATATCGGCCTGTTCGACATCCTCGCGCTTTCGTCGAAGAGCGAGCAATTCCCCATCGCCGTGATCGAGGGCATGGCCGCCGGCCTGCCGATCGTCGCGCCCAAAATGGGGGACATCCCGCAGATGGTCGCGCCGGAGAACCAGGTGTATATCGTCGATCGGGGCGAAGTCCGGTTGCGGGATTCGCTCCAGGCGCTCGCTGGATGCACGCCCGCCGCGCGGGCTTTTGTCGGCGCCCGAAACCGGGCAAAGGCCGTCGTCGACTATGACGAAACTGTCATGATCGCTCGATACAGGGCGCTTTACGAAGAGGCGATGGGCAGGCCAGGGGCCCTGGGCTGAGTCGCAATTCGCTCGCTAAGCGCAACCCAGACGCTATATCGAACGTATGTTAAAGTTGGAGGTCGTGTGTTCAAAGGTCTGAAGCCCATCATCTATAACGGTCAGGAAGTCTGGCCGCTGGTGGAGGGTGGAAAAGGCGTTGCCGCGACCAACCACGCGTCGGCCGGCGCCTGGGCTGCGGCCGGCGGAATCGGCACCGTTTCCGCCGTGAATGCCGACAGCTACGATCCCGACGGCAAGATCATCCCGCAGGTCTACCGCGCGCTCAATCGCCGAGAGCGGCACGAGGAACTGATCGAATACGCGATCGAGGGCGCTGTGCAGCAGGTCAAGCGCGCGTTCGACATCTCGGGCGGCAAGGGCGCGATCAACATCAACGTGCTGTGGGAAATGGGCGGTGCCCAGCGCATCCTGCACGGCGTCCTGGAACGGACCCGCGGCATGGTCGCGGGCGTCACCTGCGGCGCGGGCATGCCCTACAAGCTGTCCGAGATCGCGGCCTCCTATAACGTCAACTACCTGCCGATCATCAGCTCCGGCCGCGCCTTCCGCGCGCTGTGGAAGCGGGCCTATTCCAAGGCGTCGGACTGGCTGGCGGCGGTAGTCTACGAGGATCCCTGGCTCGCCGGCGGCCATAACGGCCTGTCCAACGCCGAGGACCCGCTCAAGCCGGAGGATCCCTATCCCCGCGTCAAGGCGCTGCGCGAGACGATGCGCGAGGGTGGCATTTCGGACGACGTGCCGATCGTGATGGCCGGCGGCGTCTGGTATCTGCGCGACTGGAACAACTGGATCGACAATCCCGAACTCGGCAGCATCGCCTTCCAGTTCGGTACACGGCCGTTGCTGACTCAGGAAAGCCCGATCCCGGAAGGCTGGAAGGCCAAGCTGACGGATATCGAGGAAGGTGAAGTCCTGCTCCACCGCTTCTCGCCCACCGGCTTCTATTCCAGCGCGGTCCGCAATCCTTTCCTTCGCCTGCTCGAGGCACGCTCC
Organism: Sphingomonas sp. P2_B6; assembly: GCF_056404755.1. Lineage (NCBI taxonomy): Bacteria > Pseudomonadati > Pseudomonadota > Alphaproteobacteria > Sphingomonadales > Sphingomonadaceae > Sphingomonas > Sphingomonas sp. P2_B6. Next base: position 272,508 of record NZ_JBFUDK010000004.1, on the reverse strand, counting down.
GAGCGGCAGATCGCCTTCTCCACCCAGGAGGCTGGTGACCACATCTTCCAGCTCGACGTGGGCGTGAAGGGCAAGAACTTCTGGGTGACCCGCAACGATCTGTTGCGCGCGCGTCAGTGGTTCGGTGAAGGCTTCACCGACGCACTCAAGACTCCCGACAACACCCTGGTCTTCGTCACGCCCGAGGAAAAGGGCGTGATCCGCAAGGACCAGGCCGATTGCATGGGCTGCCTCAGCCAGTGCGCCTTCTCCTCCTGGGCCGACAGCGAGACCAACTCGACCGGCCGCCTCGCCGATCCGCGCAGCTTCTGCATCCAGAAGACCCTGCAGGACATCGCGCATGGCGGGCCGATCGAGCAGAACCTGATGTTCGCCGGACACGGTGCCTATAATTTCAAGAAGGACCCCTTCTATTCGAACGGCTTCGTGCCGACGGTGAAGCAGCTCGTCGACCGGATCCTGACCGGCGACTGACCGCGTTCGGGCCACCTCGTCTGCAATATTGACGCAGGTGGTCCCACCCTCGTAAACACCCGCTCCGGGCGGCCCGGCTGGGCCGCCCTTTTCTATTGAGGAGACCTGCGGTGCCCATCACCCCACTCATGCCCGTCTATCCCCGCAGCGGGGTGCGGCCGGTGCGAGGCGAGGGCTGCTACCTGATCGGGGAGCAGGGCGAACGCTATCTCGATTTCGCCAGCGGCATCGCGGTCAACGCGCTCGGCCATAGTCATCCCAAGCTGGTCAAGGCGATCGCCGATCAGGCCGCGACGCTGATGCATGTGTCGAACCTGTACGGCAGCCCGCAGGGTGAGCATCTCGCGCAACGGCTGGTCGACGCGACCTTCGCCGACACGGTGTTCTTCACCAATTCGGGCGCCGAGGCGGTCGAGTGCGCGATCAAGACCGCGCGCCGCTACCATTATGCCAATGGCAATCCGCAGCGTCACACGCTGATCACCTTCGACACGGCCTTTCACGGCCGCACGCTCGGCACGATCAGCGCGACCAACCAGCCCAAGATGCGCGACGGGTTCGAGCCGTTGCTGCCGGGTTTCGCCTATGCGCAGTTCAACGATCTCGAAGGCGCGCTGGCGCTGATCGACGACAATACCGCCGGTTTCCTGGTCGAGCCGATCCAGGGCGAAGGCGGTATCCGTGCGGCGACCGAGGAATTCCTCCAGGGCCTGCGCAAGGCCTGCGACGAGCACGGCCTGTTGCTGGTGCTGGACGAGGTGCAGGCCGGCTATGGCCGGACCGGCAAGTTCCTGGCGCACGAGAATTACGGCGTGACGCCGGATATCGCTGCGGTCGCCAAGGGCATCGGCGCGGGCTTCCCGCTCGGCGCCTGCCTCGCGACCGAGGAAGCGGCCAAGGGCATGGTAATCGGCACGCACGGATCGACCTATGGCGGCAACCCGCTCGCCATGGCGGCGGGCGAGGCAGTGCTCGACGTGATCCTGGAGCCCGGCTTCCTCAACAATGTCGTGACGATGGGCGACCGGCTGCGCCAGGGGCTCGAACAGATGATCCCCAACCACGATCAGTTGTTCGACAGCGTGCGCGGCAAGGGTCTGATGCTCGGCGTCAAGCTCAAGTCCGACAGCCGCCGATTCGTCGCGCACTGCCGCGACAATCACGGCCTGTTGCTGGTTGCGGCCGGCGAGAATGTGGTGCGTATCCTGCCGCCGCTGGTGATCGACGAGAGTCATATCGCCGAGTGTATCGAGAAGCTGTCCGAGGCCGCGCGGGTCTATGTGCCCGCGTCAGACGACTAGCGTGTCGCTCCGCCACTTTCTCGACCTGTCGGACGCGGGCGCTGACGGCATCGCCGCGATGCTGGCTGACGCGATCGACCGCARGGCAGCGCGCGTCGGCTGGCCGAAGGGCGGGGCGGATGCCGATGCCCCGCTCGCCGGCCATACGCTGGCGATGGTGTTCGAGAAGAACTCGACCCGAACTCGTGTGTCGTTCGACATGTCGATCCGCCAGCTCGGCGGCAGCTCGATCGTGATGGATGCCGGCACCACGCAGCTCGGTCGCGGCGAGACCGTGGCCGATACGGCACGCGTGCTCTCGGGCTATTGCGACGCGATCATGATCCGCACCGACGACCACAGGAAGGTCGAGGAGATGGTGGCCTATGCCAGTGTGCCGGTCATCAACGGCCTGACCGACTGGTCGCATCCGTGCCAGCTCGTTGCCGACCTGCTGACCATCGTCGAAAGCGGCAAGGCGCTGCCCGGGCTCAAGGTCGCCTGGCTGGGTGATGGCAACAATGTCCTCAACTCCCTGGTCGAGGCGGCGTCGCTGCTGCATTTCGATGTGATCGCGGCGTGCCCTCAGGGGTTTCAGCCGGATGAGGGCGTGATCGAGCGCGCCGCTGGCCGCGCCCGTGTCGTCGCCGATCCGCGCGAGGCAGTCGAGGGTGCGGACGTCGTCGTCACCGACACCTGGATATCGATGGGCCAGCTCCATGCCGAGACGAAGCTCGCGGCGATGATGCCCTATCAGGTCACCGAGGCGCTGATGGGCATGGCGAAGCCCGAGGCGAAGTTCCTCCACTGCCTGCCGGCGCACCGCGAGGAGGAAGTCGTCTCGGCGGTGATCGATGGTCCGCAGTCGCTGATCTGGGAGGAGGCGGAGAACCGGCTTCATGCCCAGAAGTCCATCCTGCGCTGGTGCTTCGGCCAGATCGGTTGATCGGCGCTCCAGCGCACCTATCTTCCTCGTACCAGAATCCCGTTCGCCCCGAGCCAGTCGAGGGGCCGTTCTCTCTTCGCTGAAGAAAGAACGGGGCTTCGATCAGCTCAGCCCGAATGGTATGGAATGACTCAGACAGAATCCCAGGACCTCGACCGCGCGCTCGGTTTCACCCTCCCGGGACGTCATGCGCGCGGCCGGATCGTGCGCCTTGGGCCGGTGCTCGACGAGATACTCGGCGCCCATGCCTATCCGCCGGCGATCGAAGCGTTGCTTGCCGAAGCACTGACCTTGGCCGCACTGATCGGGTCGACCTTGAAGGACGCGGGCGGGCAACTCACGCTTCAGGCGCAGACTGAGGGCGGTGTCGTCAGCTTGCTTGTTTGCGACTATCGCGGCGGCGAGTTGCGCGGTTATGTCCAGTTCGACGAGGACCGGCTGGCGGAAGGGCCGGAGGACCCGACCCTGTTTGCCCTGTTCGGTCAGGGCTATCTCGCAATCACCTTCGATCAGGCGGCGACCAAAGAGCGCTATCAGGGGATCGTCCCGCTCGACGGTGCGACGCTGGCCGAAGCGGCGCAGAATTATTTCGTGCAGTCGGAGCAGATCCCGACGCTGGTCCGGGTCGGCATCGCGCGCGGGGCCGATGGCCGGCACGTCGCGGGCGGCCTGTTCCTCCAGCATCTGCCGGAGGGCGAGGACGGGCGCGAGCGCCTTCATACCCGGCTCGACCATCCCGAATGGGAGCATGTCGCGTTGCTCGGCCAGACCATGGGCGCCGATGAGCTTGCCGATTCGTCGATCTCGCTCGACACGCTGATATGGCGGTTGTTCAACGAGGAGGATGAGGTCCGGCTGCTGAGCGACGCCCCGCTGGTGCGCGGCTGCCGTTGCTCGCCCGACTATATCGCATCGGTCCTGTCGCAATTTCCTCCCGAGGAACAGCGCTCGATGGCGGACGAGAATGGCATGATCGTGGTCGACTGCGCTTTTTGTGCGCGCAAATTCCCGGTGCCGGTGACCGATCATTACGCTGCCTGAACGTTGTTGAATCTCGTTCGCAACTGCGGCAGACAAGGGTGAGGGTCGCTGGCGTGATGCCCTGCAGGGGGCACCTGTAGCGAGCGAGGTTCTAGATGATCGATGTTCAGCGTATCGCGCGGCGTGCATTGGCCGGCCTGCTCCTTGCGGCAGGCCTCGGCACGGCAGCCCCTGCGCGTGCGCCTCAGCTCGCCGTGCTGACGCGCATCGAGACTGGCCAATGGCTGCTCCGCGAAGCCGGGGCGACCGCGCCCGGGCGTTCACTCTGCGTGTCCGATCCCGCCATATTGCTGCAGGTCGGCCATGTCGGCGCGCAATGCTCGCGCTTCGTGATCGCTGACGCGGCCGATAGCGCGACGGTCCATTATACCTGCCCCGGGGCCGGCCATGGCCGCACCGCGCTGACGCTGGAGACCCCACGCCTGCTGCATCTGCAGACTCAGGGCATCGCCAGCGGCGCGCCGTTCGATCTGGATTACGAGGCTCGCCGCACCGGCGCCTGTGCGCCCAGACCGCCCGCCACGCGTTAACGCGTTGGTTACCGTGTCCTGCTACACGAGGGGCGTGTCATCATCATCGGCACGGGTTTCTCCCTTTTGGCTCCGAGGAGCATCACTGGGTCGCTCAAGGGCGGCCCGTTTTTTGTGAGAGGGCGGCGCGGGATTGCGGAGCCGTGATGCAGGCCCTACCTCTCGCCCCATCATGACAAGTGCAACGACCCTGGCGGTCGCCCTGGTGTCGGGCGGTCTCGATTCGATGGTGGCGGCGGCGCGTGCTCGGGAGGACGGGCATCGGCTGCTCGCGCTGTCGGTCGACTATAATCAGCGCCACCGGCTCGAGCTCGATGCGGCACGGCGCGTCGCGGCGCTGCTCGAGGCGGAGCGTCATATCGTGCTGCCGCTCGATCTCTCTGCCTTTGGCGGTTCGGCGCTCACCGCCGACATCGCCGTGCCGAAGACTGGCGTGGAGGAGGGGATTCCCGTCACCTATGTCCCTGCGCGCAACACGATCTTCCTCAGCCTGGCGCTGGGCTGGGCCGAAGCGGCGGGTGCGCGCGACCTGTATATCGGCGTCAATGCGCTCGATTATTCGGGCTATCCCGATTGCCGCCCCGAATTCATCGCGGGGTTCGAGAAGCTCGCCGAACTCGCCACCAAGGCGGGGGTGGAGGGGCATCCGTTCCGCATCCACGCGCCGCTGCAGCACATGACCAAGGCGGACATCGTGCGCGAGGCGGCGCGGCTCGGGCTCGATGCCGGGATCAGCTGGTCCTGCTATGATCCGGCGCCGGGCGGCGTGCATTGCGGGCTGTGCGACAGCTGCCGCCTGCGCGCCAAGGGGTTCGAGGAAGCTGGTCTTCCCGATCCCACCCGCTACGCCGAAGTCGGCTGAGGCGCTCGCGATGAGCTATGCGGTCAAGGAAATGTTCCTAACCCTTCAGGGCGAGGGGGTGAATGCCGGGCGTCGCGCGGTGTTCGTGCGTTTCGCCGGCTGCAATCTCTGGTCGGGACGCGAGCAGGATCGCGCGACCGCCGTATGCCGTTTCTGCGATACCGATTTTGTCGGCACGGACGGTGCCGGCGGCGGCAAGTTCGCCGATGCCGGCGTGCTAGCCATGGCAGTCGCGGATCATTGGGGCGATGGCGCAGCCGAGCGCTTCGTCGTGCTGACAGGTGGCGAGCCGATGCTGCAGGTCGACGATGCGCTGGTCGATGCGCTCCACGCGGCCGACTTCACGATCGCGATCGAGAGCAACGGGACCATCCCCGCGCATCCCGGCATCGATTGGGTCTGCATCAGCCCCAAGGCGGGCAGTGTGGTCGTCCAGCGCTCGGGCGACGAGCTGAAGCTGGTCTGGCCGCAGGCCGGTACCGATGTCGAGGCGATCGAAGGATGGGACTTCCGCCATTTCCTGGTCCAGCCGATGGACGACGCGCGGATGGCAGAGAATCAGGCGGCCGCGATCGATTTCGTGCTCGCCCGGCCGCATTGGCGCCTGACCCTGCAGGCGCACAAGGCGCTGGGATTGCGCTAGAACGCCAGCCTAGTTGATCGCGCTCAGCTGGAAGGCGCCGCATTTCCTGGCAACCCAAAGGCCCTTCTTGTCCCAGCATTTCTGGTCGAAATTAGGCAGGCTGCCCGACTGCCGCACGAACAACATGCCACGCGGATAGCGCTGGTCGCCGGTGGGGATCAGGCTGTTGCGAAGCTCGCGGGTGCGGCCCTCGGCAATCGTGTAGAAGGAGCCGCGCGGTGCGAAGATCGCGTCGCGAGCGATCCGGGCCGCAGTCTGGCAAAACCCATATTGGGCGGCGACGGTGGTGAAGCTGGAATAGGTGCGGGTGCCGAACTGGTCGAGCGCGGTCTGCCCAGCCTTCACGGTCTTGCCGGTGCGAGCAAAATATTTGGTCAGCGTGTCGTAGGATTTCTTCAGCTCATCCCCGTGATTCATCAGGATCACATTGTAGTTGGCCTGAGTCATCAGCGTAGGTTCGAACTGGCATTGTAGCGCCGCCACGTTGAGCGCGGCGCGCATGTTCCACACCAGCGCCGCGCGCTGCTCCGCCTCGGTCGCACCTGGCAGTTCCTGGCCGAGGCCGGTCTCATGGCCACGTACCGCAGCCCCGCTCATGTCCTTTTCGACCAGGAAAAACTGCGCCGAAGCAGGCGCGGCGGCGAAAGCGCCAAGCGCCACGGCGGACGAACAAAGGATATGCAACAGCTTCATATTCGCCTCGTCACCCTCTCGAAGACACTATGCGGCGTGGTTAAGGCTTTTCGATTCCCAACCCAAGCCTTTTCCTTCCTAGCACTTTTTGGTCGCGGTTGAATCGAAAGGGCCGCCCGGTCGCCCGGACGGCCCCTGAATAATCAAACCCTGACGGGTGATTACTGGACGTTCGTCGTCGTCGTCGAGGTCTCGTTGGTCACGACGGCGGTGTCGTTGCCGAGCATGTTGCCGTCCATCGACGTGCTGTCGACGGTGGTCATGTTGTCCGAGATCGTGGTCTCGTTGCCCATCTCGGTGATGGTGGTGTCGTTGGTGGTGGTCGTCTCGGTCTTCGGGCCGCAGGCCGAAACCATCAGCGCCGCGCCGGCGATCATCGAACCGGTAACGACCTTGGAAATGAATGCACGCATTGGAAAGCTCCCTAGATAGTGGATTTGGAAGGCCTCGAGACCCTTAATACCCAAACCGTGGTGGACATTAGTCTGATATCGACCGCCCCTCAAGCCTCGTTTTGCCGGGGACAAGAAAGAGTGTGCAGGAACGCAGGACAGGTAAACGCGAGCGCTGAGTCAAAAGTTGCAAAATCCGAAGGCTTGCCGAGCGCCGCGGCGCTCGTCACCGGATAGTCGGGCAGCCCGCACGGCACGATCCCGGCGAAGTGCGACAGATCGGGCGAAAGGTTGACCGAGAAGCCGTGCAAGGTCGTCCAGCGCCGGACCCTCACGCCGATCGCGCCGATCTTCGCCTCCGCCGTGCCGCCGAGAGGCAAGGGCATATTGGTCCAGATGCCGATGCGGCCGGGCGCGCGGAAGGCATGAATGCCGATCTCCGCCAGTGCCGCGATCAGCCATCCTTCGAGGCTGTGGACGAAATGCCGCACGTCGCGACCGCGCTTGTTGAGATCGAGGATGAGGTAGCCGATCCGCTGTCCAGGCCCATGATAGGTGTAGCGCCCGCCACGCCCGGTCTGGACGACCGGAAAGCGCGGATCGAGCAACTCGGCGGGGTCGGCGCTGGTACCGCCGGTATAGATGGGCGGGTGCTCGAGCAGCCAGATCAGCTCGCGCGCCGCGCCGGCGGCGACGGCCGCCGCGCGCGCCTCCATGGTGGCGATCGCGTCGTCATAGGGTATTGGCGCCGGCTCGACGCGCCATTCGATCTCGTCGGGAAGGGAAGTCACAAGGGCCCGATTGCGCCAGTCGCGCGTCTAGCGCAAGGATTGGCGTGCCGCGGGAAGCTGCGCTAACAGGGCCGCGCCGCCGATGCGCCATGGGAGGGCGCGACGTTTATGATAAGCATGGGAACGGTCTGGGATCGCACGACCGACTTCTTGGGGGACAATCTCTCCACGATTCTGCCGATTGCCTTCCTCGCGATCTTCCTGCCTTATGTCGCGCTAACACTTGCCATGCCGATCGCAGCTGCGGACGCCAGTCAATGGGGACTCTACGGCGTCGTGCTGCTGTGCTTTGTCGCGATGTCGTGGGGCAACCTGGCCCTTGTCGCTTTGTCGCTCAATCCGTCGGACGGCGCAGGGGGCGCGAGACAGGCAGCGGCGCGTCGCCTTCTCCCTACCCTGATGTTGTCGCTATTGCTTGCGGTCGCCATGATCGCCCTGCTCGCCGTTGCGTTGGCGGTCATCCTGCCGCTCAGCGGAATCGATCTCCAGCGCGCCATGTCGGGCGGCCCGGCGGACATGCCGTCAGGCCGCGCCGGGGTCCTCGGCCTGGGACTGCTTGCTTTAGTCGTGTGTCTGCTGTGGCTCTATGCCCGATTGGTGCTTTTCAGTCCGATCATGATCGCGGAGCGACGGGGAATTGGGGTGTTTTCGCGATCTTTCGCTCTGACCCGCGGCCTTGGCTTGAAGATCATGGGGGTATTGCTTCTCTATTCAATCGTCTCCTGGGTGGCCGCGAACGCGACGAAGTTCGTGTTCGGCTCGATCCTGCGCCTGCTCGACGAGCATGGCGGTGTCCTTACGCTCTCGACCATCGTCACGACGATCCTCGTCAGCCTGGTGACGACGATCTTCCTGGTCCTCGCAGCCACCTTTACGGGAAAGCTCTACCTGGCAGTGCGCGATGTGCGCGAGGCGATCGTCGACTCGCTATGACCCTTGATGTGAACGGCGTCTTCAATGACGCCTGGCGGCTGTGGAAGCGCGATCGAGACCTGCTGATCGGCGTGGCGGGGTTCTTCCTGTTCGTGCCCGAACTGGCGATGAAGCTGTTCGTCGCCCTGCCGCCGGATCCGCCGAGTCCGCTCGACAAGGCGGCGCTCAAGGCATGGCTCGACGCCCTGGAATCCTGGTCTTCCCAGTTCAGCCTGATCGTCATCCTGCTGTCGCTGATCGCCCTGTTCGGGACCGTCACGCTCTTCACCCTCTATCTCGACCCGGAGCGGCCGGACGCGAGGCGTGCCATGGCGCGCGCGCTGCGTCTGTTACCGCGCTTCCTGCTGCTCTCGTTCCTCGTCGCGGTGCCGGTCTATTTCGGCCTGATGCTGCTGTACCTGCCGGGCTTCTACGCCCAGGGGCGCCTGATGCTGGCTTTCCCAGTGGTCGTGGCCGACCAGCCCAAGGGTGCGCGCGGCGCGATGTCGCGGAGCCTGATACTGACTCGCGGTCACGGCCTGGTGCTGGCCGGGTTCGCCTGCGTGACGTTGGTCGGCGGCAACCTGCTTTCCTGGCCGTTCGTAGCGCTCGGCAAGGCGCTTGACGGGGCCCCGATGGCCAACCCCGTGGTCGCCGTGCTGCTGGATATCGGCGCGGCGGCCGGCGCCACGGTCGGCGCGCTCGCCGGAATCCTGATCCAGATCGCGCTTTACCGGCGGCTGACGTCCAGCCGGGGAATCTGAGGCGCCGCGTCCGCCGGCAGCACGCCGATCGCGCGCGGATCGGCAAAGGTCTCCACCGTCCGCGAGATCGCGGTGAAACCCGACGCGCGATAGAAACCGAGCGCCGAGGGATGATCGAGCGTGCAGGTGTGTACCCAGACCCGCTCGATCCCCCTGGCCCAGCCGCGCGCCAGCGCCTCGGCCATCAGCCAGCGGCCAAGACCTTGCCCGGCGAGTTCCGGAATCAGGCCGAAATAGGAGATCTCGCATTGAGCAGGGGTGCGAAAATCGAGCTCGAGCATGCCGACCTCGAGGCCGGCCGAATCGACCGCCGCGAAGATCGCGATGCCCGCGTCATGGATGATCGCGGTGAGGGCGGCATCGTCCATCACCAGCCGCGAAAACCAAAGCCAGGGCGCGCCGATTCGTTTGAACAGCGCGCGATATTTGTCCGGCGAGGGGGCGGGCCAGGCGACGAGGCGCAGGCGGGAAGCGGGCATCGGCCGCAGCGGCGGCCGCTGGCGCATCTCCAGCGTGGTGACGACCGTCGCCACCTCGTGCGACGGGACCGGTATCAATCCCACCCCATCACTCCCATGTGGCGACCGGCGGCAGGCTCATCAGGATCGCGTCGATATTGCCCCCGGTCTTGAGGCCGAACAGCGTGCCGCGATCATAGACGAGGTTGAACTCGGCATAGCGGCCGCGCCAGGCGCGCTGCGTGGCGAGATCGGCATCAGTGAACGTATCGCCCATGCGCCGCCGCACGATTCGCGGGAACGCGTCGAGAAAGGCGCGCCCGACATCCTGGGTGAAGGCGAAGTTCGCCGCGAAATCCCCTTCGAGATGATCGTAGAAGATACCGCCGACGCCGCGATGCACCTGGCGGTGCGGGATGTAGAAATAGTCGTCGGCCCATTGCCTGAAGCGCGGATAATGTGCGGGGTCGTGCCGGTCGCACGCCGCCTGCAGCGTGGCGTGGAAGTCCTCGGTATCCTCGGCCCGGGGCAGGGGCGGGTTGAGATCCGCGCCGCCGCCGAACCACCGCTTCGTCGTGACGAGGAAGCGCGTGTTCATGTGCACCGCCGGCACCTGCGGATTCGCCATGTGCGCGACCAGGCTGATGCCGGTCGCGAAGAATCGCGGATCCTCGCCCGCGCCGTGGATCGACTTCGCGAAATCGCCTTCGAAGGTACCGCCGACGGTCGAGACGTTGACGCCGACCTTTTCGAACACCTTGCCCTTCATCACGCCCCTTACGCCGCCACCGCCGGGCGCGCCCGACGGATCGGTCCGGTCCCAGGCGAGATAGTCGAACCGCGCGTCCGACCCGGCCTCGGCCTCGATCGATTCGAATTCGGCGCAGATCCGGTCGCGCAGGCTTTCGAACCAGGCGCGGGCGGTGGATTGTTCGGAGTCGAGTAAAAACGCGTCAGTCAAAAAGGTCACCGTTCGTCCCGAGTGCCATCGAGCCTGTCGAGATGGCGTATCGAAGGACGTGTGTCTCGATACGGGTTCTCGACAAGCTCGAACCCTACTCGACACGAACGGAGTTAGAATCAACCCAGAGTTGAAACTCAGTGCTTCGGCCAGCCCCTGGTCTGGCGCAGCGCCTCGCCCAGCGCGATTCCCGCGGCGACCGCGACGTTCAGCGACCTTCTGCCCGCCGCCAGCGGAATGCGGACCGCCAGGTCGGCGCGCGCATGGACGTCCGGCGGCACCCCCGCGCTCTCGCTGCCGAGGAGAAGCACGTCGTCCGCCTGGAACGTGGCTTCGTCGATACGAACGCCGCCGCGTGTCGTCAGCAGCACGATCCGGCCGGGCACCCGTGCCTCGAACGCCGTCCAGTCGACATGGCGGACCACCTGCGCGGCATCGAGATAGTCCATGCCCGCCCGGGCGAGCGCGCGGTCGCCCCAGGCGAATCCCATCGGTTCGATCAGGTCGACCCCGACCTCGAGACAGGTGCAAAGCCGGAGGATCGTGCCGACATTGCCGGCGATATCGGGCTGGTAAAGGGCCACACGCATGCCGCTCGCATAGGCCTTTGTGCGCTCGCGTAACAACAGGGCTAAAATGCTGTTGGCAAAGCGTGCCGCCCGCGTCTATCAGGCCGCCAGCCTCCGTGGGGACGGAGGATCGGTGGGCGTGCGCGGACCAATCGCAACGCGCTTCTCCGAACGTCGCCGCGACCTGAAGTGCAAGGGCAAGTGAATGGCAATTGTTGATACCGCCGTACCGCCTGGGGAAGACCCGGCACCGTTCCATGAGGAGGTGGAAGATCCCCGCCGCCGCGATTTCATCAATATCGCGGCTGTGGCCTGGATCGGCGTCGGCGGTGCTGTCGTCGTGCTGCCCCTGCTCAATCAGATGAACCCGTCGGCCGACGTGCTCGCGCAGTCGACCACCGAGATCGATCTCGCGAAGATCCAGCCCGGCCAGGCGATCAAGACCTCGTTCCGCAAGCAGCCGCTGTTCGTGCGCAACCTGACGCCGAAGGAAATCGCCGAGGCCGACGCGGTCCCGGTGAGCGAGCTGCGCGACCCGCAGACGCTGGCGCAGCGTACCAAGGAAGGCCACAAGAACTGGCTGATCACGCTGGGCGTGTGCACCCATCTCGGCTGCGTGCCGCTGGGCGCGGGCGAAGGCGAGAATCGCGGGCCGTTCGGCGGCTATTTCTGCCCGTGCCATGGTTCGGCCTACGATACCGCAGCGCGCATCCGCAAAGGCCCGGCCCCGAAGAATCTGGCGGTGCCCGACTACACCTTCAATTCTGCCACCACCGTAACGGTCGGTTGAGGTACGCATCATGAGCTTTCCCTGGGCCAAGCATTACGCGCCGACCAACCCGCTGATGAAGTGGGTGGACGAACGGCTGCCGGTTCCGCGCCTCGTCTATAACGCCGTGGGCGCCGGCTATCCGGTGCCGCGCAACCTCAACTATTTCTGGAACTTCGGCGTGCTCGCCGGTGCCGCGCTCGGCATCCAGATCATCACCGGCATCGTGCTTGCCATGCATTATGGCGCGACGGCCGACGGCGCGTTCAACTCGATCGAGCACATCATGCGCGATGTGAACGGCGGCTGGCTGCTGCGGTATGCGCATGCCAACGGCGCGGCGATGTTCTTCATCGTCGTCTATATCCACATCTTCCGCGGCCTTTATTACGGTTCCTACAAGGCGCCGCGAGAGATGGTCTGGCTGCTCGGCGTGGTCATCTTCCTGCTGATGATGGCGACCGCCTTCATGGGCTATGTTCTCCCCTGGGGTCAGATGAGCTTCTGGGGCGCGCAGGTCATCACCGGCTTCTTCTCGGCGATACCCGTGGTCGGCGAATATATCCGCATCTGGCTGCTCGGCGGCTTCGCGCCGGACCAGGCCGCGCTGAACCGCTTCTTCTCGCTCCATTACCTGCTGCCGTTCGTGATCGCGGCGGTCATCATCCTGCACATCTGGGCGCTGCACATTCCGGGTTCGAGCAACCCGACCGGCGTCGAAGTGAAGGGCGAACAGGACACGGTGCCGTTCCATCCTTATTACACCGCCAAAGACGGCGTCGGCCTCGGCGTGTTCCTGGTGCTGTTCGCGGTGCTGATCTTCCTGGCGCCGAACTATCTCGGCCATCCGGACAATTACATCCCGGCCAACTCGCTCTCGACGCCGGCGCATATCGTGCCCGAATGGTATTTCTGGCCGTTCTACGCGATCCTGCGCGCCWTCACCTCCGACTTCATCCTGCCGGCCAAGCTGTGGGGCGTGCTGGCGATGTTCGGCTCGATCCTGCTGCTGTTCTTCCTGCCCTGGCTGGACAGCTCGCCGGTGCGTTCGGCCAATTACCGGCCGACCTATCGCACCTTCTTCTGGATCCTGGTGGCCGACGTCCTGATCCTGGGCTGGTGCGGCGGTTCGCCCGCGACGCCGCTCTACGTCATCCTCAGCCAGATCTGCGCAGCCTATTATTTCGCGCATTTCCTGATCATCGTGCCGATCATCTCGCGGGCTGAACGCCCCGCGCCGTTGCCGAACTCGATCACCGAGGCGGTGCTGGCGAAGCATGGTGGCACCTCGCCGGCGCAGACCGCGCTCGCGGCCGAATAAGGGGCAACAGGTACAATGGTCCGCAATCTTGCAATGCTGGTCGGTGCGGCGTTCGTCGTCGTGCTCGGCTGGGCTCTCTCCTGGACCGTCTGGGGCCAGATCACCGATCCGGCGGCACCGTCGATCGAGACGAGCGAATGGCACAAGCACCCCAAGGAGCTCGAGCTCGAGTCCAACGGCGTGTTCGGCAAGTTCGACAACCGCCAGCTGCAGCGCGGCTTCCAGGTGTTCAAGGAAGTCTGCTCGGCCTGCCATTCGCTGCATCACGTCTCGTTCCGCGACCTGCAGAAGATCGGCTATAGCGAAGCCCAGGTGAAGGCGATTGCCAACCAGTGGGTGATCGAGCAGCCTTCGATCAACCCGGATACCGGCGAGCCAGCGACCCGCAAGAACATTCCCTCGGATCATTTCCCGTCGCCCTTCGCGAACGAGATCGCCGCGCGTGCCGCGAACAACAACGCGAACCCGCCTGACCTGTCGCTGATGACCAAGGCGCGTCATGACGGCCCGGCCTATGTCTATTCGCTTCTGACCGGCTATCAGCCGCAGTCGGCCGAGATGCTCAAGCAGTTCCCGGACGTGAAGACGCCCGCCGGCCTGCACGCGAACCCTTATTTCGCGACGATGAACATCGCCATGCCGCCGCCGCTGACCAGCGAAGGCCAGGTGACCTATCTCGACGGCACCAAGCCGACCGTCGACCAGATGGCGAAGGACGTCGCGGCGTTCCTCGTGTGGACCGCCGAGCCGAACCTCACGGCGCGTCATTCCTATGGCTGGCCGGTGATCATCTTCCTGCTGATCTTCGTCTTCCTTGCCTGGGGAGCGTATCAGAATGTTTGGCGCGACATTAAGCACTGAGACCGCCAGTTCCGGGATCGGCGCGCCCGGCGCGAATGACGATCTCAGGGCGCTGATCCGCACGATCCCCGACTTTCCGAAGCCGGGGATCATGTTCCGCGACATCACGACCTTGCTGCTCGATGCGAAGGGGTTCGCCCTGACCATCGAGCGCATGGCGGCGCTGGTGGAGGGCAAGGTCGACCTGGTGGCCGGGATCGAGGCCCGTGGTTTCCTGTTCGCGGCCGCGCTGGCGGCGCCGCTGAACGCGGGCGTGCTGCTGATCCGCAAGGACGGCAAGCTGCCCGGCGCGACGATCGCCGAAGACTATGCGCTCGAATATGGTACCGACCGGATCGCGATGCACGAGGATGCGCTCGCGCCCGGCGCCAGCGTGTTGCTGGTCGACGACCTGATCGCCACCGGCGGCACCGCGCGCGCCGCCGTGCGGCTGCTGCGCAAGGCGGGCGCGGTGGTGACTCAGGCCAGTTTCGCGATCGACCTGCCCGAGCTTGGCGGTGCCGACGCGCTGCGCGCTGACGGGATCGATGTCCGCGCGCTGGTGGCGTTCGACGGCCATTGAGCGGCGCGCCCTTGCGGGCGTCGTTTCTTCCCGTTTGGCGCGTCGGAACCGTCGCCGGTTTTTCCCGTTGATGGCGCATCGAAGCGCCGCTGCCGCACCACATCGGCGCTCCCATCATGGGAGTTGCGTCAATGTCACCCTTCAAGCTTTCCGTCGCCGGCCTTGCCCTCGTCGCCGGGCTCGGACTCTCCGGCTGCGCCACCGATGGTTATGGCGGCGGTTATGGCAGCATGTCGGTCGGCTATGCCGGCGGCGACTGGGACCCCTATTATGGCGGCTATAGCGGGAGCCCCTATTGGGGCTGGAACAACGACTATTATTATCCGGGCACCGGCTATTACGTCTATGACCGGCAGAACCGGCGCCATCGCTGGAACGACAGCCAGCGCGGCTATTGGCAGGGCCGGTCGCAGAGCTGGCAGCGCGATCGCCGCGACATCCGTCCCGTCTGGCGCGACTATGGCGTGAACCGCGGCACCTATGGCGGCGGTCGCCGCCGCCGCTGATGACGGCGCGCCCGGCGGCTCAGCCGGCCGGGCGAGTCCGGATGAGGCCGATCGAGATGAAGGTCATTACCGGGACATCGTCCTGGTTGAGCACCGTCATCCTGCTGCGATAGCTGCCCATCTCGGGCCGGCTGTTCGAGGCGCGCTTGTCGAGGATCTCGGTCTCGCAGCGCAGCACGTCGCCGGGATAGACCGGTTTGAGCCAGCGCAGCTCATCGATGCCGGGCGAGCCAAGCCCGGCCTGCTTGTTTGCCTTCAGATTGGCGACGACCATCGACATGGTCATCGCGCAGGTCTGCCAGCCGCTGGCCGAGAGCCGCCCGAAATGCGTGGTCGCGGCCGCCTCGTCGGACAAATGGAAGGGCTGGGGATCATATTTCGAGGCGAATTCGATCACCTCGTCGCGGGTGACCTCGTAGCGGCCGAAGCGCGCCGTTGCGCCGACCACGATGTCCTCGAAATATTGCATGGTCACTTTGTCTCCGTCGGGGCGAGCAGGGGCGCGAGCGTGGCCGCGTCCCCGTCATTGGGCAAGGGCGCGACGCCGATCAGGCGCGCGAGCATGGGGTAGAGATCGACATTGTCGAATTTGGCGGGCACGCGACCATCACGGCGGAAGGCAGGGCCATTGACCAGGAACAGGGCAGTCATGTCGGGATCGTCGGGCTCATAACCATGATCGCCCTTGTTGGTCGGCATGCCGGGCATCACTTCGCCGCCCGCAGCGGCCTGGCAGACAAAGGCGCCGACCCGGGGATTGGCGCCGTAGTGGAATTTCGCGGGGACCTCCGCCCTGCGCCAGCAGGTCATGTCCGGGTTGGGCGCGAGCAGGACGCGGGCGACTTCGTCCTCATGGCCCGGCATCGGATCGAGCGTGGCGAAGGGACCATAGCTTGCCAGTCGATAGCTTTCCTTCGGCAGGATCCTGTCGAGCGAGACGGTGCGTTCCGGCTGGATCGCGCGCATGCCGTGATCCGAGACGATGACGAGGTTGACCGGCTGGCCCATGCGATCGAGCCCCGATTTCAGGTCGCCGATCAGCCCGTCGATCAGCCGCACCGCATCGCGCGCCTCGGGCGCGAGCGGGCCGAACTTATGGGCCGCCTTGTCGACATCGTCGAAATAGATCACCACGAAACGGGGACGGATGTCGGCCGGGCGCCGCATCCAGTCGGTCACGGTCCGCACCCGTTGCGCGCTGGTGAAATTGGGGTCGAACCGGATCCAGTCGAATGGCCGCATGTCGCCATGCGCGGCTTCCTCGCCCGGCCAGAACATCGTGCCGGCATGCACGCCGTTCTTCTCCGCGGTGATCCACAGTGGCTCGGATTCGGCCCACCAGAAGGGATCGGAGCTTTCCAGTTCCTTGCTGTAGAAGCGCTGGCCGGGCCTTTTCGGGTCATACATGGTGTTGGCCACGATGCCGTTGCGATCGGGCCGCAAGCCAGTGACGAGCGTCGTGTGGTTGGGGAAGGTGAGGGTCGGGAAGCTCGGCCGCATCGTCGCGCGGACGCCCTGCTTCGCCAGCGCGTCGAGCACCGGCGTATCGCCGCGGTCCATATAATCGGGCCGGAACGCGTCGATCGAGATCAGGATGGTGACGGGCGCGCGTTGCCCGGCCGCGGCCTGCACGATCGGGGCGGGGGGTGGCGTGGCGGCACAGGCAGAAAGCGCCAGTGCCGCCAGCGCCACGACCCATCCCGTCATGCCGGACCTGTTCCGGCATCCCCTTCGCGGCTCGGCGTCCTGGCTCATCGGTCCTCCAGCGCCCGCCGCTCGATGGACCCCGGGACAAGTCCGGGGTGACGGTGGGATTCGCGGTTCGCCTATTGCCCGAGCGAGAGCTTGGCGAACAGCGTATAACTGACCGGCGCGTCGCCATAAGCCGCATCGAGCGCGGCCGGCTTGGCATAGGCCGCGAGCGCCCCGCCCAGCGCCAGTCCGAACGGCCCCGGCAGCGGCAATCGATAGGCGTAACCGCCCTCGACCTTGCTCACCCGGAACATCCGGTCGTGCAGCGGATCGGCATGGTCGGGGAAGAGTTCGTCATTGGCGACATTCTCCGCGCGGCCGAACAGGGTGTGGTGCTTGCCGATGTTCCAATTGGCCTCGGCCAGCCACGCCGTCGAGGTGCGGCCGGGCAGATCCTTCTTGGCGGAAAAGGCGACCAGGGTGGACAGCCCGCCCTTGGCATATTGCACGCTCGCCGTGGTGCGGGCCTCGTCGCGCGCGGGTTCGAGCTGTTCGGGGCTCTCGATCCGGCCATGGCTGAGCTGAAGTGCCCATTCGGGCGAGGGCGTCCAGGTTGCACGCACGCTCCAGCTGTCGAGCTTCGGCGACTCGATGTTCCAGCGATACTGGTCCGGCTCGCGCCCGCGAAAGGCCGACGCCTCGAGCTGGAAGCGCGGCGTGGCCACGCCGGCCGTCACCACGCCATAAGTGATGTGCGTGCTGTCGAACCAGTGATGCGTGATCGGCGCGAGCGGCAGATATTGCGCCGACGCCCGGTGCATGAAGGCCGAGGGGCCGAGCGCCGGTTCCGCCACCGGCCCGCCATAGAGGAACAGGCTGGTGCCGGGCGCGACGTCCAGATCGACCCGGCCGGACAGTTCCATGAACAGGTCGTGCGGATGCTGGCGGTCGACGAGATGGGTGACGCCGTCCGCCGTCTCGCCGGTGGCGAACAGGCTGGGATAGCCCTTCGCGCCCATCAGCGGTTCGAGGCTCAGCATGGTCTGGAAGCCCACCCTGACGCCGGGCGCGACCGGCCCCGCCGCGGTGACCATCGCCATCGACTGGACAAAGGCCATGTCGTCGCCGCGCGGGCCGCCCTGGTCGGTCCAGGCGCCCCAGGCATAGCCGTGCAGCATCACCATCCAGTCGCCGGCCGGAAGATGCACGCCGTGCATCGCGCCTTCATTGGCGGGCAGGCGCGACGTGCCGGAACCATAGGCGATGGCGGGCATCTCCATCGCGGGCGCATCGCCGGGCATGGCCATGCCGGGATGATGGCCCTGATGCTCCTGCGGCGCCTCGGGGGCAGGCGCGGGGGCAGGAGCCGGCATCGGCATGTCGGGGTCCATCGCCGGATCAGTCTGCGGCGTGGCCGGTGTGGGTATGCGTGCGGGTGTAGGGGTGGGCGCGGGCATGTGCATGCCATGGTCCATGGTCTGCGCTGACGCAGCCATGGGGATCAGCGCCGCCGCGGCCGTGGCCGCGCGCAACTTGAATCGATTCATCGTCTGGAACTCTCGCAAGGAGGAACATGATCGGGGCAGGGCTGCCCCCGGGATCATGCCTCGGCGCGCGGAGGCGGTGTGTCGGGCGCGGGCGCCTTGCCGGGATCGAAGGTGGCGGCGCGCGCGATGCGGATTTCGACAGTCCTGAGTTCGGGCCCATCCGAGACGCCGCTTTTCAAGGTCGATGGCGGAATGCAGCCGATACAGGCATGCCCGACCACGGCCTTGTCGTCATGTGCTGGCGCAGGCGCGACCGGCATCGGCGCGTCGTGATGCGACATCGCCATCCGCGGAGCCGGCGCATCATGGCACGACGCCGCGGCCATCGCGGGAAACGCAAGGGCGGCGAGCAGCAGCGACAGGATCAGCCGGGCGAGCATCAGGTCAGCAAAATAGGCCGGCGTAGAAGCATGAGCAACCTCAGACGTTGAAGCGGAACAGCATCACGTCGCCGTCCTGGACGACATAGTCCTTGCCCTCCGACCGCAGCTTGCCCGCGTCGCGCGCGCCGGCTTCTCCCTTGAACGCGACATAATCGTCGAAGGCGATCGTCTCCGCGCGGATGAAGCCGCGTTCGAAATCGGTGTGGATCTCGCCAGCCGCCTGCGGGGCCCTGGCGCCGACATGGACGGTCCAGGCGCGCGCTTCCTTCGGACCGACGGTGAAGAAGGTGAGCAGGTGGAGCAGCTTGTAGCCGGCGGTGATCACGCGGGCGAGGCCGGTCTCTTCCAGCCCGAGCTCCGACAGGAACTCCCCGCGCTCGTCTGGCGCCATGGTCGCGATCTCGGCCTCGATCGCGGCGGAGACGACGACGGCCTCGGCACCCTCGGCTTTGGCCTTTTCGAACACCTTGGCCGACAGGGCATTGCCGTGGGCGGCATCGCCCTCATCGACGTTGCAGACGTACAGGACGGGCTTGGACGTCAGCAGCTGGGCCTGGGCGAAGACGCGTGCTTCCTCCTCGTCCTTCGGCCGGGTGAGCCGGGCGGGCTTGCCTTCGCGCAGCAGCTCGAGCGCCTGGCCGAGCACCGAGACGGCGATCTTGGCTTCCTTGTCGCCCTGCGCGGCCTTTTTGGCGAAATTGGGCACGCGCTTCTCGAGGCTTTCCAGGTCGGACAGCATCAGCTCGGTCTCGACCGTCTCGGCATCGGCGATCGGATCGACCTTGCCCTCGACATGCGTGACGTCGCCATTCTCGAAGCAGCGCAGGACATGGACGATGGCGTCCACCTCCCGGATATTGCCCAGGAACTGGTTGCCCAGGCCCTCGCCGTTGGACGCGCCGCGCACCAGGCCGGCGATGTCGACGAAGCCGAGCTGAGTCTCGATGATCTTGGCCGAGCCGGCAATCGCGGCGAGCTGATCGAGCCGCTTGTCCGGCACCGCGACGTTGCCGACATTCGGCTCGATCGTGCAGAACGGATAATTGGCCGCCTGCGCCGCCGCCGTCTCCGTCAGCGCGTTGAAGAGGGTGGACTTGCCGACATTCGGCAGGCCCACGATGCCGCATTTGAAACCCATATCGTCCCGCGATGAAAGTGAAGCGCGGCCTTTAAGGCGTGATGCGCCGAAACGCCAGCGACCTGCGTGTCGCGCGGATGCCTTTATCGTTCGCGCCGGTGAGGATCGGGTCGGTCGGTATCGTCTAACGGTACAAGCCAGGCTGAGCGATCATGCCGGGCGCACGGGGCGGGGGGCCGACGATGCGCGTAACTTTGGGGCTGGCCGTGATGGCCATGAGTGTCGGGGCGCAACCGGCATGGTCGCAACAACAGGCGGTTCATCGCGCGGGGGCACCGCTTACCCTTCTGGTCGCGGGTCCGATCGTGCCCGGTCAGGGCGTTGCGATCACACCGAACGTCAGCCTGCGGGTAACGACGCCGCCGCCGCTGATCAGCCGCGATCCCCTAGTTTATAGTGACGGTCGCTTTCAGGAGCGCGTCGACAGCTCGATGATCGATTTCTTTCCCCTGGGCGAGGGGCTGCATCTATCTGCCGGCATGCGGCTGTTTGCGCGCCAGAATGCGGACCGGACCTATCGTGGCCTGGTCTATAGTCCCAGGGGGCGCGGGCTCGGCGGGATCGGCGGGCGCCGCTTCACCCCGGCCGCGACGATCGGCTATATGCGCCCGGTCGGCCCGGACACGATATTGGGGTTCGAGGCGGGCGCGGTGATGGGCCGGCTGAACTCGGGCATGTCGGGGCGGCTGAGGCAGGCGGACGCGGACGGGAACGGGATGACCGGACTCAAGCCCGTCACGGGGATCAACCGGATCGCTCACCTTACCTTCGGGTACAGGTTCTGAGCCCGCGAGGGGCTACCAGCGATAGTTGAAGCTGATGCTGATCCGCTCGTCCTTTGCCGTGCCGGCCGGCACCTCGTGGCGCAGCCAGCTTTCCCAGAGCAGCACGCTGCCGGGCTGGGGCTCGACATAGACGAAGCTGCGCAGATCCTCCGGCGCGTCGTCGAGACGAGTCGGGGCGGCCATCATCAGCGGCAGGCGCGGATCCTCCAGCTTGAGCGGCCCGGCGCCCGGCGGCACCGCGATATAGGCCGTGCCCGACACCACGCTGTGCGGATGGATATGGCCGGAATGCGTGCCGCCCGGCTTCAGGACGTTCACCCAGAAGCTGTCGAGTTTTAGCTTGCCGCCGCCCAGATCGAACGCACACTCGGCCGCGAAGGCCGCGACATGCTTGTTCAGCCGCTTGACCAGCTCACCGAAGGTCGGGTCGCGATAAGGCAGGTCGTTGAGCGAGGCGTAGCTGGTATAGCCACGATAGCCGTTCGCCTTGGACCAGTGCCGTCCGGCGCGGTCGTCCTCGGCCAGCACGCGGCAGGCATGGTCCAGCTCCGCCACGAAATCGGGGTCGTTCAGCACGCCCTCGTACAGCCGCGTCGCGAACAGGTTGCGCACCGTCATTTCGATTCTCCCAGCCGCAGCGCGACATCGCTCATGAAGCGGGCGTCATTGCCCTCGGCAAGCCATTTCGCCTCGGCCGCGACCGCGCCGAGCAGGCCGGCGAGCGAGTCCATCTCCGCCTTGGCGTAATTGCCCAGCACATAGGGGCTGACCTTGTCCTTGTGGCCGGGATGGCCAATGCCGATGCGCACCCGGCGGAATTCATTGCCGATATGCGCCTCGGTCGAGCGCAGGCCGTTATGCCCCGCGGTGCCGCCGCCGATCTTCACCTTGACCTTGAAGGGCGCGAGATCCAGCTCGTCATGGAACACGGTGACGTCGCCGACATCGAGCTTGTAGAAACGCATCGCCTCGCCGACCGAGCGGCCGCTCTCGTTCATGAAGGTCGCGGGCTTGAGCAGCAGGATCTTTTCGGGGCCGATCCGGCCTTCCTGAGTCCAGCCCTGGAACGCCTTCTTCACGGGGCCGAAATCATGCATCTCGGCGATGGTGTCGGCGACCATGAAGCCGACATTGTGCCGCTGCAGCGCATATTGCGCGCCGGGATTTCCAAGGCCGACCCAGAGTTGCATGAAGCTCCTTTACCCAAAGAAAAGGGGCAGGGAAGCCGTTGCTTCCGCTGCCCCCGATCCTGTCCCGCGCCGCTGAGGGCACGGATCGTTCGTTCAGCCTTCCGAGGCTTCGTCGTCGGTCGCGGCTTCGGCAGCAGCTTCCTCGGCTTCGACTTCGGCGACATGCTCGTCATGCGCCGCTTCGGCCAGGGCCTCTTCTTCGGCGACCTGCTCGAGCGTCTCGGACTTGAGCGCCGATGGTGCGATCAGCGTGGCGATGGTGAAATCGCGGTCGTCGATCGCCGAGGTGACGCCCTTGGGCAGCTTCACGGTCGAGATGTGGATCGAATCGCCCACATCGGTGCCCTTGAGCGAGATGATGATCTCGTCGGGGATCTCGGACGCGTCGCAGATCAGCTCGAGCTCGTGGCGAACCACGTTGAGCACGCCACCGCGCTTGATACCGGCCGATTCCTCTTCGTCAACGAACACCACCGGCACGTTCACGTGCACGGTCGCGTGCTCGGAGATGCGCAGGAAGTCGACATGGACCGGGCGATCGGTCACGACGTCGAAGGCGACGTCCTTGGGGAGGGTGCGCACGGCCTTGCCGCCGACGTCCACCATCACCACCGAATTCATGAAATGACCCGTCATGAGAAGACGCATCAGCGCCTTTTCCTCGACATGGATCGAGGCGGGGTCTTGCTTGTTGCCGTAGATCACGGCGGGTACGCGGCCTTCACGACGAAGCGAACGGGAGGCTCCCTTGCCAACCTGTTCACGCGTCTCGGCTGCGAGCGTAAGCTGATCGCTCATTGCAGTCTCCGATATGCTTGGTTCAAATCTCCGGACAGGCCTCCAGGGATGACCCTGACCGGAAGCGGGCGCCTATAGGGGAGAGGGGGGCTGGAGGCAAGCGTTGCGTGCCCCGGGGTGACCGAGAGAGTTGGTGGCGCGCTTGGGCGTCAATACTTCACCCGCTTTGCGTTGAGCCGGTAGCCGCGGAGCTGCTCGAGCACGCTGTCCTTGCCCGCCAGATGCCCGGCGCCGACCGCGATGAACACCGTGCCTGGCTGCTTCATGCGATTGCTGATCCAGAACGCCCAGCGCTTGTTGCGATCGACCAGCAGCGCCTTCTTCACCTCGGGCGAGGCGTCGAGATCGTCGTTGAGCGTGCGGCCCAGCGCATCGGGGTCGCCTTTTGCCCAGCTGTCGACCATCGTGTTCATCGTCGCATCGAGCTTGGGCATCTCGTCGATGGTGTTGGTCAGGAAAGCGACTTGCGCCGGCATCGACAGGCTGTCGAAGATGTTGAGCTGTTCTTCCGCCGTCTCCAGCCCGGTCACCGGCTTGCCCTGCGCGGCGGCGGCCTTGCTGATCGACTGTTCCGGGCCATTGCTGACGTCATAGCCCTTTTTCAGCAGCGGCAGCAGCGACAGGTTGGTCGCGGCATACCAGGGCTCCATCGAGTCGAACGCGGTCGCGGGCAGGCCGAGATCGGTCAGCGCCTTGGCCAGCGCGGGGCGTTTCGCCTCTGGGAGGCGCTGAGTCAGCGGAATGCCGTCATGCGCGATGCCCTTGGCCATGACCAGCGCCTGCATGGCCGCGGCATCAGGCATGACCAGCTCGAGCACCACTTCCTTCGACGAATCGAACGCCTTCTTCACCCCGTCGTCGAACCAGCTCAGGCCGGGCTTCAGCACATGGATGGTGCCGAACAGATAGATAGTCGTGTCCTTGTCCCTGACCACCCACAGCGCCGGATCGGCAACGCGCGGGGCGACGGGGGCGGTGGGGGCAGGCTGGGCGCAGGCCGGCGCCGCGAACAACAGAGTCAACGGCGCGATCAGCTTGCCGAACATCTTCATAAGGGGGTTCCTGAAAGGGATCTGGCGCGTGCTTATCGGCAATCCGGGCGGCACTCCACCCGCTTAACCCCGATTTCGCGGATGGTGCGTCCGGCGCGCCTCAAAGCGTGACCGCCATAGCCGGGGGCGGTTGACCCTTTTCGGGGCATGCGCCAAAGCGGCGGAAAGAGTTATACTGCATCTGCGAAGGGTTTTCCCGCACCGTGACCGAGCCGCTGAGCTTCCAGCGCATGATCCTCACGCTCCATGACTATTGGAGTGAGCGCGGCTGCCTGATCCTGCAGCCTTACGACATGGAAATGGGGGCGGGGACCTTCCACACCGCAACGACGCTTCGTGCGCTCGGCCCGGACACATGGAATGCCGCCTTCGTCCAGCCCTGCCGCCGGCCGACCGACGGGCGTTACGGCGAGAATCCCAACCGGCTGCAGCATTATTACCAGTATCAGGTAATCCTGAAGCCGAGCCCGCCCGATTTGCAGGAACTCTATCTCGGGTCGCTCGCGGCGATCGGGATAGATTTCACGCGGCATGACATCCGCTTCGTCGAGGACGATTGGGAATCGCCGACGCTCGGCGCCTGGGGACTGGGCTGGGAAGTCTGGTGCGACGGCATGGAGGTGACCCAGTTTACCTATTTCCAGCAGATGGGCGGATTCGACTGCAAGCCGGTCGCCGGCGAGCTGACCTATGGGCTTGAGCGGCTGGCGCTGTACCTCCAGAACAAGGACAGCATCTACGACCTGGCCTATAATGATGCTGGCGTGACTTATGGGGACGTGTTCCTCGAAAACGAGATCGAGCAATCGACCTGGAATTTCGAGGTCGCGAACACCGAGGCGCTGTTCGACCTGTTCCGCAAGGCGACCGCCGAATGCGAGAATTGCCTGGAGGCGAAGCTGCCGATCCCGGCGTACGAGCAGGCGATCAAGGCGAGCCATGTGTTCAATCTGCTCCAGGCGCGGGGCGTGATCTCGGTGGCGGAACGACAGGCCTATATGGGGCGCGTGCGCGATCTGGCGAAGGGCAGCTGCCAGGCGTGGATGGACAAGAACGGGTGGGCGGCGTGATGCGGCGCGCGACATCTCAGTTCCTCCCCGGAACGGGGAGGGGGACCATGCGTAGCATGGTGGAGGGGCTTGGAGCGCGGCCGGCTGCGTACCGAGTGTCGTCGCGAATTGAGATGGAAGCTCTGGAGCAAGCATATCGCGCTCCAATCCCCTCCACCGCCTTCGGCGGTCCCCCTCCCCGTTCCGGGGAGGAACTATAATGACCGACTTCCTCCTCGAACTCCGCTCGGAAGAAATCCCCGCGCGCATGCAGGACAGGGCGCGCGACGATCTCGCTCGCCTGTTTGCGGCCGAACTCGACAGAGCGGGCCTGCGCGCCGACGCGATCGTCACCTTCGCGACGCCGCGCCGCCTGACCCTGATCGCCCGAGACTTGCCGGCCGAAACCGAGGCCACCGCCGAAGAACGCAAGGGGCCCCGCGCCGACGCGCCGGCCCAGGCGCTGGAAGGCTTCCTGCGCTCGACTGGCCTGACCCGCGACCAGCTCGAGGAGCGCGACGACGGCAAGGGTAACAAAGTGCTCTTCGCCGTCACGCAAAAGCCCGGCCGCGCGACCGCGGACGTGCTGGCCGAGGCGATTCCGGCGATCATCCGCGCCTTTCCCTGGCCCAAGTCGATGCGCTGGGGCGATGCCTCCAGCTCGACCGAGAGCCTGCGCTGGGTGCGGCCGCTGCAGGGCATCGTCGCGCTGCTCGGCGACGATGTGGTGCCGTTCGAGATCGCCGGCATCGCCTCCGGCGCGGCGACGGTCGGCCACCGCTTCCACCACCCGGGTGTCATCACCATCGGCAACGCCGGCGACTATGCCGACAAGCTGCGCGCCTGCCACGTCCTGGTCGACCAGGACGAACGCCGCACGATCATCCGCGACCGCGCCAAAGCGCTGGCGGCTGAGGCCGGGCTTGAGCTGATCGAGGACGAGGGTCTCGTTGCCGAGAATGCTGGCCTCACCGAATGGCCGGTGCCGCTGCTCGGCCGTTTCGATCCCGAATTCCTGAGCGTTCCGCCCGAGGTGATCCAGCTGACGGCGCGGGTGAACCAGAAATATTTCGTCTGCCGTGGGGCGGACGGGAAGCTCGCCGATGCGTTCATCTGCACCGCCAATATCGACGCGGTCGATGGTGGCGCGAAGATCGTCGAGGGCAACCGCAAGGTGCTCGCGGCGCGGCTGTCGGATGCGAAGTTCTTCTATGAGACGGACCTCAGGGTGCCGCTCGACGAGCAGGCGAAGAAGCTCGAGAAGATCGTGTTTCACGAGAAGCTCGGGACGCTCGCCGACAAGGTCGAGCGGGTCGCGAAGCTGGCGCGGTGGCTGGTTGAGGAGGGCATTGTCCCTTCTTCTCCCTCTCCCCTTGTGGGAGAGGGAAGGGGCCCATCGCAAAGCGATGGGAAGGGTGAGGGGGACACTCGCTCGGGTCTCGAACCTCATCCCCCTCACCCTTCCGTCGCTTCGCTCCTCCCTCCCTCTCCCACAGGGGGAGAGGGAATGAGCCTCGCCGACATGGCCGAACGGGCTGCGCGCCTGGCCAAGGCTGATCTCGTCACCGGCATGGTCGGCGAGTTCCCCGAGCTTCAGGGCTTGATGGGTGGTTATTATGCTCGCGCGCAGGGGGAAGCGGCTGCGGTCGCTGAGGCGGTCCGGGATCACTACAAGCCTGTCGGGCAGGGTGATGAAGTGCCTACTGCGCCGGTGACCGTGGCCGTGTCGCTGGCTGATAAGCTCGATACGCTAGTCGCGTTCTTTGCCGTTGGAATGTTTCCGACAGGCTCGAAGGACCCGTTCGCTCTACGTCGGTCGGCGCTCGGGGTTTTTAGCGTAGTGCAAACCAACCAGCTTCGTCTGCCACTGGCGACCCTGACGATGGCAAGTTTCGATTTGGTCAGAACTACCTATTTGAACGCTCAGATGATGGCCGAATTGTCCAAGCTGCGTGGGCAGAACATTCAGGGAAATCAGGAGTATCTTGGCCGATTAATGGTCAGCATTATGGGCGGATACGATCCTAGTCGGTCTTGGACGGACGTTGAGAAGAGCGCCGCTGAAGGTCTTGTCCAGCAACTCCTCGATTTCTTCGCCGACCGCCTCAAGGTCCAGCAACGCGAAGCCGGCGTCCGCCACGACCTGATCGACGCCGTCTTCGCGCTAGGCGGCGAAGACGATCTCGTTCGCCTGCTTGCCCGCGTCCACGCGCTCCAGACCTTCGTTACCACCGAGGACGGCACCAACCTACTGGCCGGGTACAAGCGTGCGGCGAATATCCTCAAGAAGGAGGGATGGGACCAAACCCAAACCGTTCGTGTCGAGCGAAGTCGAGACACCTTGTCGGGCGAGTCCTCTCCGTCGAACGATGTTGCGAAGCCGGCCCACTGCTTCTCGACTTCGCTCGAAGCGAACGGAGGGGAAGAGCTGCCTTACGTACCCGAACCAGCCGAGGCGGCGTTGATCGCTGCGCTCGACGACGCCGCGCCGCGCGCCGCAACAGCCGTCGAGGCCGAGGATTTCGAAGCCGCCATGGCAGCGCTCGCCTCGCTCCGGGCACCGATCGACCGGTTCTTCGACGATGTGACCGTCAACGACCCGGACCCCGTCAAACGCGAAGCGCGCCTCGCGCTCCTCGCGCGGGTTCGCGATGCGGTTCATTCGGTTGCCGACTTTTCCAAAATCGAGGGCTGACGACACGCATCTTCGCCCCGCCGACACCAGATTGCCTCGCCTCCCCAGCGAAAAAACCAGGCACACAGAGGACTGAGCAATGACGCAGTACGTTTACCGCTTCGGCGGGGGTGTTTCCGACGGCGGCAAGGGCGACCGGAATCTGCTCGGCGGCAAGGGCGCGAACCTGGCGGAGATGGCGTCGATCGGCCTGCCGGTCCCGCCCGGCTTCACCATCTCGACCGACTTCTGCGCCGTCTATTATGACGAGGGCGGGCAATTCCCCGAGGGGCTGCGCGCCGAAGTCGCCACCGGCATCGGCCATATCGAGGGCGTGACCGGCAAGAAGTTCGGCGATGCGGCCGATCCGCTGCTCGTCTCGGTCCGCTCGGGTGCCCGCGCGTCGATGCCGGGCATGATGGACACGGTGCTCAACCTCGGCCTCAATGACGAGACGGTGCAGGGCCTTGCCGAGACCTCGGGCGATGCGCGCTTCGCCTGGGACAGCTATCGCCGCTTCATCCAGATGTATTCGGACGTGGTGCTCGAGCTCGATCATCACAGCTTCGAGGAAGCGCTCGAAATCGCGAAGGAAGACAAGGGCTATTTCCTCGACACCGACATGACCGCCGAGGATCTCCAGGCGCTCGTCGTCGAATACAAGGCGCTGGTCGAGGCGCAGTGGCACAAGCCGTTCCCGCAGGACSYGCAYRASCAGCTCTGGGGCGCGRTCGGCGCGGTATTCGGATCGTGGCAGTCGGAACGCGCCAAGGTCTATCGCCGGCTCAACGACATCCCGGCAAGCTGGGGCACGGCGGTCAACGTCCAGGCGATGGTGTTCGGCAATATGGGCGATACCTCGGCGACGGGCGTTGCCTTCACGCGCGATCCGGCCAAGGGCGACCGGGCCTATTATGGCGAGTTCCTGATCAATGCGCAGGGCGAGGACGTCGTCGCCGGTATCCGTACCCCGCAATATCTGACGCTCGCCGCGCGCGAGGCCGCGGGCGCCAAGCCGGCCTCGATGGAAGAGGCAATGCCGGAGACCTTCACCGAACTGGCCAAGGTGTTCGACCTGCTCGAGACGCATTACCGCGACATGCAGGACATCGAGTTCACGGTGCAGCAGGGCAAGCTCTGGATGCTCCAGACCCGATCGGGCAAGCGCACCGCCAAGGCCGCGCTGAAGATCGCGGTCGACATGGCCGAGGAAGGCCTGATCACGCGTGAGGAAGCCGTCGCGCGGGTCGATCCCGCCGCGCTCGACCAGTTGCTCCACCCGACGCTCGATCCCGCCGCGACGCGCGACGTGATCGCCAAGGGGCTGCCGGCCAGCCCCGGTGCGGCCTCGGGTGCGGCGGTGTTCGACAGCGATACGGCCGAGAAGCGCTCCAACGCCGGTGACAGCGTCATCCTGATCCGGGTCGAGACCTCGCCTGAGGATATCCACGGCATGCATGCCGCCCGGGGCATCCTCACGGCACGCGGCGGCATGACCAGTCATGCGGCGGTGGTCGCGCGCGGCATGGGGCGTCCCTGCGTTTCCGGTGCCGGCACGATCGCGATCGACGCCAAGGCGGGGATCATGCGGGTCGGCGGGCGCGAAGTGAAGGAAGGCGATATCGTCACCATCGACGGCTCGACCGGCGAAGTGATGATGGGCGCGGTGCCGACCGTCCAGCCCGAGCTGGCCGGCGATTTCGGCACCTTGATGGTCTGGGCCGATGGCGTGCGCCGCCTGAAGGTCCGCGCCAATGCCGAGACGCCGCTCGATGCGAGAGTGGCGCGCGAGTTCGGCGCCGAGGGCATCGGGTTGTGTCGCACCGAGCATATGTTCTTCGACGCCGCGCGCATTACCGCGGTGCGCCAGATGATCCTGGCCGAGGACGAGAAGGGACGGCGACTCGCGCTCGACAAGCTGTTGCCCGAGCAGCGCGCCGATTTCATCCAGCTGTTCGAGGTGATGGCGGGCCTGCCCGTCACCATCCGCCTGCTCGATCCGCCGCTGCACGAATTCCTGCCGCATGAGGAAGCCGAATTCGCCGAGGTCGCCAGCGCAGCGGGCGTCGCGGTCGAGGTGCTGAAGCGCCGCGCGGCGGAACTGCATGAGTTCAACCCCATGCTTGGCCATCGCGGCTGCCGCCTCGGTGTGACCTATCCCGAGATCTACGAGATGCAGGCCCGCGCCATCTTCGAGGCTGCGGTCGAAGTGGCCGAGAAATCGGGCGCCGCGCCGATCCCCGAGGTGATGATCCCGCTGGTTGCGACGCGCCGCGAACTCGAGCTGATGAAGGCCGTGGTCGACAAGGCCGCGGCGGCGGTGTTCGCCGACAAGGGCAGGACGATCGAGTATCTCGTCGGGACCATGATCGAATTGCCGCGCGCTGCCTTGAAGGCGGGCGAGATCGCGGAGGTTGGCGCCTTCTTCTCCTTCGGCACCAATGACCTGACGCAGACGACCCTCGGTGTCAGCCGTGATGACGCCGCGCGCTTCCTGACGACCTATGTCGAGCGGGGGATCTATCCGAAGGACCCGTTCGTCAGCCTCGATGTCGAGGGCGTCGGCGAACTGATCGAAATGGCGGCGGAGCGGGGCAGGGCGACACGGCCCGACATCAAGCTCGGCATCTGTGGCGAGCATGGCGGGGACCCGGCGAGCATCGCCTTCTGCGAGTCCATCGGGCTCGATTATGTGAGCGCGTCGCCATACCGGGTGCCGATTGCGCGGCTGGCGGCGGCGCAGGCCGCGCTGGCGGCACGGGGCTGAACCTTCCGGTTTCACTCCCGGAAGGGTGGTCAGCGATGCGCGGGGCTCAAGGCACTGCTCGGGGCTGCGGAACGTGGTGCAACGAGTCTTTTGGCCCGCGCACCCACCCCCGCCCCTCCCTTTCGGGACGGGGCGGGGGGGACGCGTTATTTGAACGCGTCGGAGATCGAGCAGGCCGCGGGGCCGAGAATGACGATGAACAGCACCGGCAGGATGAACAGGATCAGCGGCACGGTCATGATCGCCGGGAGCCGGGCAGCCTTTTCCTCGGCGCGCATCATGCGTTCATTGCGAAACTCGGCGGAGAGCACGCGCAGCGCCGACGCGAGCGGCGTACCGTATTTCTCGGTCTGCACCATGGTGGTGACCACACCTTTCAGTGCGTCGAGCTTGACCCGCATGGCGAGGTTCTCGAACGCCTGGCGGCGCTCCGACAGAAAGCCAAGCTCGATCGCGGTGAGGGTGAATTCGTCGCCCAGTTCGGGATAGGCGCGGCCGAGCTCGCGGGCGACGCGGTTGAACGCGGCGTCCACGGTCAATCCCGCCTCGGCGCAGATGACGAGCAGATCGAGCGCATCGGGCAGGCCTTTGCGGATTGCCTTGGAACGCTTGTCGATCTTGTTCTTCAGGAAGATGTCCGGCGCCTTGTAGCTCATGATGAAGCTGATCGCGACGATGCCGTAGCGCTTCAACGCGCTATATTCGGCGAACATGTCGGTGCCGTAGACGAGGTAGAGCATCAGCCCGCCGAAGATGATCGGCAGCACGAGGCGTCCGAAGATCACCGCGACGGCATATTCCTTGGATCGTATTCCGGCCTGCATCAGCTTGATCTGCGCGACCTTGACCTGGCTGTCCTGCAGCACCTTCAGGCCGGACAGGATCGACTTGATCCGGTCGGTCGTCTCGTTCTTGGTGACGAGTTTCGCGCGGCGTTTGGTCGAGGCGGTGATGCCGGCCTTGAGCTGCTCGCGGCGGTCGTTCAGCGCCTTGACGCGCTTGGCCATGGGGTCACGCGCGGTGGTGGCGGCATAGATCGCCAGCAGCACCGCGAACGCGGCGACACCGGAAAGCAGCGTCGCCACCCACATCACGTCGACCCCGAGGATCGTTGGTCCAGCCGTTTCGCCCATGGAAGTGCCGTGTCGCCCTTGTTCAGATTTCGAAGTTGATCATCTTGGCCATGATCCCGGCGCCGATGCCCATCCAGATCAGGCCGCCACCGCCCGCGACCATCAGCCGCTGGTCGATGAAGAAATTCTGCATATAGCTGCCGTTGATCATCCAGATCATGCCGAAGACGATGAAGGGCAGGGCGCCGATGATATAGGCCGAGGCCTTGGATTCGGACGACATCGCCTTGATCTTCAGCTTCATCTGGCCGCGCATGCGCAGCACATTGGCGAGATTGGCGAGCGTTTCGGCGAGATTGCCGCCGGTCTCGCGCTGGATCGCGATGGTGATGACGAAGAACTGGAATTCGGGCGTGCCGAGCCGGTCAGCGGTTTCCTGCAGCGCGACGTCCATCGTCCGGCCGATCTTCATCTTGTCGGTGATCGACCGGAACTCGACGCCGACCGGGCCTTCGACCTCATGGCCGACCACACCGATGGTCTCGCTGATCGGCAGGCCGGAGCGCAGGCCCCGGACGAGCAGCTCGATTGCGTCAGGGAATTTCGCGTTGAACTTCGCGATGCGGCGTTTGATGAAAAAACTCACCGTGAAATGCGGGAGCCCGCCGCCGAGCATGATGCCGAGAAGCAGCGACAGCAGGATCGGCAGGCCCTGCAGCGCGAGCAGCAGGCCAAAGATCACGGTGATGCCCAATGTGGCCATGCCGTACTGGCCGACCGTCCAGGTCTTGCCCGTCATCGCCAGCCGCTTCTTGAGCAGGGCAGGGCGAGGGAGGAATCGCATCGCCGCCGCGTCCATCCGGGTCGCCCGGCTCGCGGTGATGCGGCGCATCTGCGCTTCGACCAGCGCGTTGGAAGACTCGCTGTGCCGCGCGCGGACGGCCGTCAGGCGACGTTCCCGCGCGCGTTCCGGTGAAGGCCCGGCAAGGGCGAACGCCATCAGCACCAGCACCGTGGCCGCGCCCCCGAACAGCATGATGAACGGCATCAGTTCCATCACGGTATCAAGCGCCCCGTTTCGTTGACGGACGGTTTACGTCCGCGCATTTTTTCGCCCGGCGGCGCGCGCCGGCACCATCCCGAGCAGGCACCGGCCAGCTCATTTCTTCGCCGGACGCTTTGGCATCATCGACTTGAGGTCGGCGAACTTGCCCATCAGCGATCCGCCCCGTTCAAGCGGCTTCTTGCGGGCCTCGTCCTTGCCGGCGGCTTCGCCGACGCCCATCAGCTTCGTCGCCAGCTCGACCATCGGCTGAGTCGTCTTGGATCCCTTGCCTGTCTCGGCGAAGGGTTTGCCCAGCTTGGCCGCCTGCGCGCCCAGCTTCTGGTCGAAGGGGATGACGAAATCGATCTTGCGCTCGATCGAGCCCTCGAAATCCTTGCGGCTGATCTCGAGCTGGCCGTTGACGTGCATCTTGTTGGCGACGACGAACACCTGGGTCTGGGGCGCGTTTGTCTTCAGCCAGGACAGGATCCGGATCGAATCCCGCGCCGCGGCCAGGGTGAGCTCAGTCACCACCACGGCGACCTGCACGTCAGTGATGAGATGCGGATGCTGGACCAGCATGTTGCGCGGCAGATCGACAATCGTGCACTCGAACGCGGCGCGCATCTCCTCCTGAAGCTGGTAGAACGCAGCGCCATCGGTCAGGACCGGGGCGTTGATCGGCGCCTCGGCGGACAGCACCGACAGCGTCTGGCTTGCCTTGACCATCGCGCGCTCGATGAACAGGCCGTCGATGCGGCTCGGGTTCTCGATCGCGTCGGTCAGCCCGCGGCCCGGTTCGAGGTCGAGCGCCAGGGCGCCGGTGCCGAAATGCACGTCGAGATCGAGCAGCGCGGTGGTCCGCGCGCCCTTTTCGCTGAGGATCCAGGCAACCGACGTCGCCAGCGTCGAGGCGCCGACGCCGCCGCGCGCGCCGATAAAGGCGGTGGAGCAATGGGCTCGTTCAGTGCCGGCATCGAGCAGCTTGGGTGCGTTGAGGATGGTCTGCGCGTGCGTGAATGCCTCGCGCAGCATGTCCGGGGTCAGCGGCTTGAGCAGATAGTCCTGGATGCCGCTGACCACGAGATCGCGGTAGAGGCGGACATCATTGACCTGGCCAGCGGCGATCACGACCGTGCCGGGCTCGCACACCTCGGCGAGCCCGTTGATGTCGGCCAGCGGATCGCTCGACTCGGACAGGTCGACGAACAGGATCTGGGGGCTGGCCGAGACCGACAGGGACTGGACTGCGTTGCGCAGCCCGCCCTTGTTCACCTTTTCCGCGACCCAGCCCATTTCGATGGCGACGGGGCGGACAGCCTCTGCCGTGGTTTCGTCGCAGACAAAGGCGACAAAGGGTTCGCGATGGCCGACGCGGCCGCTGTTGAAGGGGGCGTTCATATCATTTGCTCCCGGCATCTTTCAGGCCGCCCGTCCCGGTGGGCGTTGCCTTGCGATAGTTTCCAATGGCGCGGGTGGAGACCGCGGGGTCATTGACCTCGGCGCCGGGCTGGCCACGCACGAGATCGGCCGGATTGGCGACCATCGCCGCCAGGTTCGTGTTGATCGCGCATCCCTGATTGGACGAGGTGTTGCTCTCGAACTCGGGCTGGGAAGGGCGGCTGAAGTCCGGGCATCCGGGCACCGACGCCTTCATGCGGCTGACCACGATCCGCGCCGTGCCGGGGGCGACGGTCGCGCCGGTGACGGGCGCATCGTCCGACAGCAACAAGCCGTAATGCGCGATCTCGGCCGAGACCTCGTCGCGAATGCCACCCCCATAGGGGTTGGGATCGTCGATCGCGACGCGATCGCCGTAACCGAGCCGCAGCGAGGCCATCCAGCCGGCCAGGCGCTTCGCCTCGCCCGGGGCCAGCGTGTTTCCGCTGGTGTTGACGTCGAACACATAGTCGGTCCGGCTGACCACCGGCTGGTGGACCGATTCCAGGGCGCGGTTCGGCGTGCCGCACGCACCCAGAAACAGGGCCGGGGCGAAGGCGGTTGCGAGAAGGATCGTACGCTTGATCATGGGTCTATCCCTCGAGACGCTCAATTGAAGCTGAAACCGGGTGCGGCGCTCGCACCTTTTTTCGACCTTGGACTGGCTTCGGGCAGTGCGGAATTGCCGGCCTGTTCCTCGCGGCGTTGTTGCGGCGCGGGCGCGGGCACCACCGGAACCGGGGCCACCGCGCCGAGCGCGGGCGCGGCGCCGGCGGGTGGGGCCATGCTCGGCTTGGGCCGGGCGCCGCTAGGGGTGGTGCCGGTCAGCTGGCCAAGCAGGATGCGGTCCAGGTCGGTCGGTGCCTTGTAGCCGTCGGTCGGCAGGGCGATCTCGTTCGCATTGACCGGCTTCACCAGATACGGCGTGATGACGATCACCAGCTCGGTCTCGTTGCGCTGGAACGCGTTGGAGCGGAACAGGGCGCCGAGGATCGGAACGTCGCCGACACCCGGCGTCTTGTCGAACGAGTTGTTGTGGTTGTTCTGCAGCAGGCCGCCGATCATGAAGCTCTGGCCCGAACCTAACTCGACCGTGGTCTCCGCGCGGCGGGTGATGAAGCCGGGAACGCGCGTGGTGCCGATCGCGACCGCGTTCGAATAGTCAAGCTGCGACACCTCCGGCCGCACGCGCAGCGAGATCCGCCCGTCGGCCAGCACGGTCGGCGTATAGGCCAGGCTGACGCCATATTGCTTGAATTCAACCGTCGCCGTGCCGAGGCCCTGCGATATCGGGATCGGCACTTCGCCGCCGGCGAGGAAAGTGCCGGTTTCGCCCGACAGCGCGGTGAGGTTCGGATTGGCCAGCGTCGACACCTGGCCGATCGTCTCGCCCAGATCGATCGCGCTCAGCAGGTCGAGCCCGAACAGCTTGCCGGCAAGGCCGAGCGTCGTGCGCTGCGAGCCGTTCAGGAAAGTGAAGGACGTGCCGGTCCCCGGCGTCGTCGGGGTTGGCGGTACGCCAGGGGTGATCGTGCCGGGATCGCGGCCGGAGCCGATGCCGAACAGGAAGCCGCCTGTCGAGTCGAGCGACTTGAGGTTGACGCCGACATTCTTGATGAAGCTGCGGCTGACCTCGGCGAAGCGTACCTGCAGATTGACCTGCAGCGGGGTCGCGGTGCGGAGGCGATTGAACACGCCGATCTTGAGCGTCGCGCCGGGCGTCGAAGCGTCGACCCCGGGGTTGAGCAGCGACGTCACCAGCCGTTCCGCCTGAGCGCTGTCATCGGGCGCGGCGACGGTGCCGGTCAGCACGGCGATCTGTCCGGTGGTGGAGACATGGATATCGGCCTCCGGCATCGCGAGCTTGAGCATGCGATCGATCGAGGTGATGTTCTGGCTGACCCGGACGTTCGCCGAATAGATCACGCCGCCCGCCGCGTTGGTCGCGAACAGGGTCGCCTCGCCGAATTCCTTGCCGAAAAGGTGGATCTGGCGCGGGTTGCTGACATAGACGTCGGCTATGCCCGAGTTGGACACCCACACATCGGCGACGTCGGCCGGCAGGGTGATCAGTTCACCCTGGCCGATCGAGAGCAACACTTCGCGGGTCGGCCGCTGCGAGCCGACCGGCGGCCTGCCCACCCGGGCGGGACGCCCGGCGATCGAGCGCGGCTTGGCCTGGCCGGCCTTGGCGGCGCCCGCGATGGCGGTGGCCGGCAGGCTGGCGACCATGGCCGCCGCCGCCGTCACCGCAACCGAGCGGTGCAAGAGGTTCGTGATACGCATGCTACTTCTTCCCCCCGACCGGAACATCGGTCACCGAATTTCCCCGCGCGACGCGCACCATCGGGCCGACCGGCGCGGCGGCGCCCGGGAAAGCCCCGCTTCCACCTTCGGCCGGTGTTGCGGACGCCTTGCCGGGGACCGTGCTGCGCTGGAAGCGCGACACGTCGGCACCCGTGGCGATCGTCGAACTGCCCGCCTGGGGCTGACTCGCGACCTGCATCAGCATGGCCTTCTCCGCCTTGGGGTCATTGCCCTCGGGCACGGTGACGTCGCCATTGGCGATCGCTTCCTCGAGTTCGCTGGCATTGTCGGCGATCGAGCGCAGCGACAGGGAGAGCGAGCCGAGCGTCTGGGCGACCGCAATCTTCTCCGCGATCTTGGGCGTTGCCTCGATCGTCACGTTCGAGAAGGTGTGAACCACGGTCTTGCCGTCGTCGCCCACCGTATTGTCGGTGCGCTGGTCAGTCGCCAGCACGCGCAGGTTGCGCATCACCGTCTCGGCCACCTTGAGCGGCGGGCCGTCGCCGCCGCCAGGTACCGTCTGGGTCAGCACCAGATCGATCCGGTCACCCGGGAAGACGAAGCCGGCGACGCCGGTCTGCGCCGACACGGGGAAGGTGACGGCGCGCATGCCCGGCCCGAGCGCCGCCGCGAGGAAGCCGCGATCGCCCGGCTTGACGAGCGCGCCCTGCGTGACCGGCTGGCCAGCGGTGATCGCGTTGCGGACGACCGTGCCCTGCAGCGACTGCAGGTTGGTGTCCTTCTTGATGAAATAGGCATTGTCGACCAGCTCCTTGGGCCAGGGCTGGAACTTCAGCGCGGTGGCATCCAGGATCGTCCCGACCGGCAACGCGCGGGTGGCGACGAGCACCTCCGGTCCATCGACCGGCGCGGCGACCGCCGTGGCGGCGCCAGCCTGGGGGGCGGCCCCGCCCAGGATCAGGCTGCGTGCCATGAACGCGGTGATCGCAGCGACGATCAGGGCGCCCACCAGAAGAATGATCTTGCGACTATCCATGACTTTTCAAGCCTTTCCGGCGCGGGACGATTGAACCCGCGTTAAGCATTCACAGGAACTGATTAAGAATCGGTTCGCGAAGAGTGAGCAGCGCGGCGACCGCGATCGCCACGCCGTAAGGGATTTCCGGCCGTTCGGTTTTCTTGCGGATCGCGCGCTCGATCATGAGCAGCAGCGTGAGCGCGCCGCCGAGCAGCGACATCACGATCAGCATCCAGACGAGCGTGTCGAACGGGAACCACAGGGCGAGCGCACCGATCATCTTGGTGTCGCCGCCGCCCATCCATCCCATGGCGAACGCGCCGATGAAAAAAGCGAAGACGATCGCCGCGACGCCGACCTGGATCGCGATGTCCGGCCAGATCGCCCAGCCATTGGCCCACCACCACAAGGGCGCGAGCAGCGCGATCGCGAGGTTCTTCCAATTGGCGATCTCGCGGGTGCGCGCATCCTGGATCCCCGCGGAAACAAGGAGCAGCGCAAGCGCGCCGATCAGCAAAGCGTTTGATATTCCCCCAACCATCAGCAATTTACCTAGACGACATGGCTTTCCAAAAAGTAACCAGCGTGAATGGTTTCCCCGCAGCTGTATCGCCGCGCGATTCCGGCCACTGCCCGGATCACGTTCTGGACCGCCCCGGACGGCTGGCGGCTGCGGCGTTTCGACTGGCCCGCCGAAGGGCATCCGCGCGGCAGCATCCTGTTCCAGGGCGGCCGGGGCGACATCTTCGAAAAATATCTCGAGGCGTTCGCGCACTGGCATGGCCAGGGCTGGTCGATCACCGCGTTCGACTGGCGCGGGCAGGGCGGATCCGGGCGGCTGTCACCCGACCAGCATGTCGGGCATATCGAGACCTTCGACACCTTCATCGACGATTTCGCCGCCTTCTGGACTGAATGGTCAGCCGAGGCGGAGGGTCCGCAGGTGCTGATGGGTCACTCGATGGGCGGGCACCTGGTGTTGCGTGCGCTGACCGAGGGTGTCGCGCGGCCCGCCGCGGCGGTGCTGGTCGCGCCAATGCTCGGTCTGCACAGTCCGCTCGGCGCCGGGATGGGCGAGCGGCTCGCCAGGGTTCTGAACCGAGTCGGCAATCCGGCGCGCGCCGCCTGGAAGGTCAATGAGCGTCCGGCGACCACCGCCACGCGCCAGGCGCTGCTGACTCACGACCCCGCCCGTTATGAGGACGAACTATATTGGCAAGCGAGCAAGCCCGAGCTCGTGCTTGGTCCGCCGAGCTGGCGCTGGGTGTTGAAGGCGTTCGAGTCGACCCGGCGCCTGCGCGACGATCCGCGACTCGCGACGATGAGGGTGCCGGTGCTGATGCTCGTCGCCGAGGCGGACAAGCTGGTCAGCGCCAAGGCCGCACTGCAGGTCGCCGAGCGATTGCCCGATGTGCAGGTCGAGCGGTTCGGGCTGGAATCGGCGCACGA
Organism: Sphingomonas sp. P2_B6; assembly: GCF_056404755.1. Lineage (NCBI taxonomy): Bacteria > Pseudomonadati > Pseudomonadota > Alphaproteobacteria > Sphingomonadales > Sphingomonadaceae > Sphingomonas > Sphingomonas sp. P2_B6. The sequence goes on along the minus strand of NZ_JBFUDK010000004.1, from coordinate 233,805 downwards.
AATCCTGCGCGAGGCAGACGGGGTGCGCAATCGCGCGATCAGCACGATCGACCTCTTCCTCGCCGCGCGCGTACAGCGCTGACGCTCGCGGGGACGGAATCGTGAAGCGGTACGATATCGCGATCGTCGGGGCCGGGATCGCCGGGGCGAGCCTTGCAGCGGCGGCGGCGCCCCATGCGTCGGTCCTGCTGATCGAGGGCGAGCATGCGCCGGGCTATCACGCCACCGGCCGCTCGGCTGCCTTCTGGTCGGAAAGCTATGGCGGCCCGGGCGTGCAGCCGCTTACCACTGCCTCGGGCCCAGTGCTGGAGGCGGGCGGTTTCCTGGCGCCGTTGGGGTCGCTCCATATCGGCCGGGCCAGGGACGCGGCGGCGATCGATACCTTTCTCGCCGAGTTCGAGGGGATCGTCGCGCTCGATCGCGTCGACCCGGCGACCCTCGTTCCCGGGTTGCGCGACGACTGGACGCTCGGCGTGATGGAGGCGAGCAGTGCCTATATCGACGTCGCCGCTCTTCATGCCGACTATATCGCCCGTGCCCGCCGCGCCGGTGCGGAGATGATCCTGAACGCACCGCTTCAAACCGCCGGACGCGCTGGCGGGCAGTGGCGGCTCACCACCCCCGCGGGAGACGTCGCCGCGGCGATCCTGGTCAATGCCGCCGGCGCATGGGCGGACGAGCTGGCGCGGATCGCGGGCGCGATGCCGGTCGGGATCCAGCCCTATCGCCGCACCATGACTCAATTGCGGACCCATCCTGCCGCGCCCGCCGGGCTGCCGCATGTTGCCGACATCTCGGGCAATTTCTATTTCAAGCCGGAGGCGGGCGGGCGCCTGTGGCTCAGCCCGCATGACGAGACCCGAGTCGCGCCGTGCGACGTCCAGCCCGAGGAAATCGATGTGGCGATCGCGATCGACCGGTTCGAGCAGGTGGTCGACTGGCGCGTGACCGCGGTCGAGCGGCGCTGGGCCGGCCTCAGGAGTTTCGCACCGGACCGGCTGCCCGTTTACGGGTTCGATCCGCGGCTTCCCGGCTTTTTCTGGTGCGCCGGACAGGGCGGGTTCGGCATCCAGACCGCGCCCGCCGGCGCGATGCTGGCGGCCGCGCTGCTGCTCGGGCGGCCGGCGGACCCGGCGGTCGCTGCGATCGATCCGGCCCGATATGCGCCGGACCGATTCGCCGCACTGGTATAACGGGGCAACCAAGCCTAACCTGCGTCAATCAGCCAGGGAGAGAAGACATGGCGCATAAGTTCGTGATCGAGCAGAACAAGGCCGGCGAGTATGTCGCCAAGTTCAAGTACAACAGCGAAATCATCTTCTGGACCGAGGGCTATTCGAGCAAGGCCGGCGCGAAGAACGCGATCGAGTCGGTGCTGAAGAATGGACCGGGCGCGCCGATCGAAGAGGGTTGAGTCTTTCCTGCCAATCGCGTGCTGCGATCGGCAGCCGATGGATCGACGATGGGACCACCGAAATTCCCTGTTCCGGCCACGGAACAGGGAATTTTTTGTTTTCGGGCCTGTTTTGGGCAGGCTGTCTGCGAAATATAAGTGCAAAAACAGAGTGTTGAAGATCGTTTCCCTGTTTCCGCAGAACAGGGAAATTCCGGCGCGGAACAGGGAATTGGTTGGGCTTGATCAGGGAATTGGCGCGCCGATGTAATCGAAGGGCTGCATTGGAGACGGGAGCATGCGCGGTCATCGCCCATGGATGGCAGATTCAGGCGTTGTGTTGAATCAAGCGGAGCGCTGGCGAATGCGACGCTACTCCTCATCGTCCAGATTTGCGGCGATCGGCCCCGGAACAAGTCCGGGGTGACACCAGGAGGCGCTAGCCTCGCCCCGCCGCCATCGCGGCGTCGCTGGCCAGCTTGTCGGCGCGTTCATTGTCGGGGTGCCCGGCATGGCCCTTCACCCAGAGCCATTCGATGCGGTGCGGCTTGGCGGCGGCCAGCAGCGCCTGCCAGAGGTCGGCATTCTTGACCGGCTGTTTGGCAGCGGTCTTCCAGCCATTCTTCTGCCAGCCTTTGATCCATTTGGTCAGGCCGTCCATGACATAGCGGCTGTCGGTCGAGAGGACGACATGGCACGGGCGCGTGAGCGCGTTCAGGCCCTCGATCGCTGCCCTGAGCTCCATCCGATTGTTGGTGGTCAGCTTTTCGCCTCCCGAAATGTCGCGCTCGCGCGTGCCGGCACGGATCACCGCGCCCCAGCCGCCCGGCCCCGGATTGCCCTTGCACGCGCCGTCGGTGGCGATTTCGACTTTGGTGAGTTCCGTCGTCATGCGAATTGCCCCGCGCCCTGTGTCTCATAGGCCCTGAGGCGGCGGAGATAGGCGAGCGGATCCTTCCGCGTGACCAGCGCATCAGCCGGCGTGTTGAGCCAGTCCCAGGCGCGCGACAAAAGGAAACGGATACAGGCGCCCTTGGCGAGATGGATCAGGGCTGCCCGTTCTTGGGGCGTGAGATCGATCGACTGCGTGTAGCCGTCGATCAGCGCGCGCCCGACCGCCCAATTGGCGTTGCTTCCGGTCGCGTCGAACGACCAGGCAGTGTGCATGACCGCAAGGTCATAGGCGCGGATGTCGGTGCAGGCGAAATAGAAGTCGATCAGCCCGGTCACGGCATCGCCGCGCATCAGGACATTGTCGGGGAACAGGTCCGCATGGATCGCGCCGACCGGAAGGTGGGTGGGCCAGGCGGCGAGAACCGCGTCGAGCGCGAAACCGACATCGTCGTACAGCCCCGGCGCGATGCCATCCAGGTCGCGGCCACAGCGTTCGAATAATGGCCGCCAGGTATCGACGCCCATCGAATTGGTGCGCGTCAGGGGGAAATCGGCCAGTGCCTCGTGCATCCGGCCCATCGCGGTGCCGGCGGCAAAGGCCTGTGGGATGGTGGGATGCGAGACCGAGACGCCGGTCAGGAACTCGATCAGGCAGGCGGGCCGGCCTTCGAGCTGATGGATCACGGTGCCGTCGCGGTCGGGCAGGGCGCGCGGCACCGGCAGGTCGTGTTTCCCGAGATGATCGATCATCGAAAAGAAGAAGGGCAGATCGTCCAGATGCACACGCTTTTCGTAGAGCGTCAGGATGAAGCGGCCGGCGGTCGTATCGACCAGGTAATTGCTGTTCTCCACGCCCTCGGCGATCCCCTTGGCGGAGACGAGTTCGCCATGGTCGAAACGCGACAGGAAGGCGCCCAGCGCCTCCGCTGAAACCTGAGTATATACCGCCATGAAGTCAGGCCGCGACTTCGAGGCCGCGGGGCAGTTTGAAGGAAATCGTCTCGCGCGTGGTCTCGACCTCGAACTCGCTGACCTCGAACCGCTCCGACAGCCGGTCGACGAGTTCGCGGACCAATACTTCGGGGGCCGAGGCTCCGGCGGTGATGCCGAGTGTCCGGACGCCTTCGAGGAAGTCGAAATTCAGATCGCTGGCGCGCTGCACGAGCAGGGCCGGCGTGCCCTCGCGTACCGCGACCTCGACCAGCCGGACCGAATTGGAGGAATTGGGCGCGCCGATCACCAGCATCGCGTCGCAAGCGCCGGCGATCTTCTTGACCGCGGCCTGACGGTTCGACGTGGCGTAGCAAATGTCCTCGCCACGCGGTGCCTGGATCGCGGGAAAGCGGCGCTGCAGCGCCTCGACGATGGCGGCGGTATCGTCGACCGACAGCGTCGTCTGAGTGAGGAAAGCGAGATTGGCGGGGTCGGACGGCGTCATCGTCTCGACATCGGCGACGGTTTCTACCAGCGACATCGATCCTTCGGGGACCTGGCCGAAGGTCCCGATCACCTCGGGATGGCCCTCATGACCGATGAAGACGATGTGGCGGCCGGCGGCGACCAGCCGTTCGGCCTGGCGATGCACCTTGGAGACGAGCGGGCAAGTGGCGTCGAGATAGGAGAGGCCGCGCTGCGCTGCCTTGGTCGGCACTGCCTTGGGCACGCCGTGCGCGGAAAAGACCACCGGCACGCCATCCGGCACTTCGTCAAGCTCCTCGACGAAGATCGCGCCTTTCTCGCGCAGCGCATCGACGACGAACTTGTTGTGGACGATCTCGTGCCGGACATAGACCGGCGCACCATATTTCTCGATCGCCAGCTCGACGATCTGGATCGCGCGGTCGACGCCAGCGCAAAAGCCGCGCGGCGCGGCAATGAGCAGTTCGAGTGGCGGTTTCTGGAGATCGGTCATCACGATGGGCTCTACGCGATTGCTTGCGTGCGCGAAAGCCGGTTCCTATGGTGCGCGTCGTTCCGGGGCCGGTGCGCGCGAGCGCGAGGCCCCTTCCTATGTGTTCCCATGTGATAAGGTGCGTGTGCCCGTGACAGCCCGGAAAATTGCCGTTCCCGCCATCCTGATGCTGCTGGCCGGCGGCTGCTCCACCACCGGAGACATTGACGAAACGGGTGGCATCACGGCGATCCGTTCGGCCTGTCCGACCGTCGGCGTTCCCGCGGCGACCGGCGATATCACCCTGTTCGATCCGCCGGCCAGTACCGCGGCGACCGCGATCGACGTTGCGGCGGTGATGACCAATGTCCGCTCCACCTGCGCCGATGCGACTGACGACATCGTCACCACCGTCACCTTCGATATCCAGGCGCGCCGGGCGCGCACCGATACGGCGCGCGACGTGAGTCTGCCCTATTTCATCACCGTCGTGCGGGGCGGCACCGCCGTTATCGCCAAGCGCGTCGGCCATGTCTCCGTGCATTTCAATGCCGGGCAGGACCGTGCGACGGCCAGCGGCCAGGCGAGCAGCACCATCTCCCGCGCGGCGGCCAGCCTTTCTGAAGATGTCCGCAAGAAGCTGACCGAAAAGCGCAAGGCGGGCGGCAGCGACGCCGCGGTCGACCCGCTGACTCGTCCGGAGATTCGCCAGGCCGTGCTGCGCGCTACCTTCGAGGCGCTGGTCGGCTTTCAGCTGACCGACGATCAGCTCAAGTACAACGCCACCCGGTGACCGAGGTCCGGGCCTTTGCCCTGCTGACGGGTAAGGCCCGGTACCTCGGGCGGGGTGAAAACAGCGCCATCGCCAAGTCTCCCGTCACCGGGCCGGTGAAGATCGGCTTTCTTGGGCTGGAAGGCGACGAGCAGGCCGATCCGACCGTTCATGGCGGACCGGACAAGGCGCTGCATCATTATCCCCATGATCATTATGCGCGCTGGAGCGAGGACAGGGTGGACGATCCGGTGCTCGCGGCGCCGGGGGCCTTTGGCGAGAATATCGCGACGCTCGGGCTGACCGAAGATCAGGTCTGCATCGGCGACCGGTTCCGCCTGGGCCGCGCGCTGATCGAGATCAGCCAGGGCCGGCAACCCTGCTGGAAGCAGGCTGAACGGCTGCGCTGGCCGGCTCTCCCGGCACTGATGGTCAAGGAACGGCGCAGCGGATGGTATTACCGCGTGATCGAGGAAGGCGCCGCCGAGCCGGGCGAGGCCCTGGCGATGGTCGAGCGCCCCTTGCCAGGGTGGACAGTCCGCCGCGTCTTCGGTCTGCTCATCGCCGGGGACCATCGTCACGACCCGGCGGCGCTTCGTGACCTTGCGGGTATGGAACTGCTGTATGACGGATGGCGGCACCGTGCCCTCAAATTGATGGCTTAGCTAAAAGCGTTACCAAGGCCGATTGACTCGCATGCTGCACCGCGTCACACCGGGCATGTCGATGGAGGGCAACTTCCATAGGCACGCGCGGGAGAGACCCCGGACGTGGGACCCTTGTCAAAGCAATGGCTTGGCATGGAATCCCTGATCCAGGGCGCCGAAGGAGCAACCGCCCCGGAATCTCTCAGGCACACCGGACCGCGCGGGCTATCGACACTCTGGAAAGCGGCCGAGGCGATGTTTGCCCGGCCCACCGAAGGGGTAAGCCATCCTGCGCAAGCGGGTGGTCAAAGCTCTCAGGTTCCCGTGACAGAGGGGGCGGCGAAACGCGGCGTAAGATGCGCTGCGTAACGCCGTGACACCTTGTGACGGAGACCGGCATTGAGTGACAACGAAGGCCCCGAAATCGAGATCCAGACGCTGCCGCTCGATGCGTGGCACCGTGCGCGGGACGGCCGGATGGTCGAATTCGCCGGCTATCACATGCCCGTCCAGTATGAAGGCATCATGGCCGAGCATCTGTGGACGCGCGACTCCGCCGGTTTGTTCGACGTCAGCCATATGGGCCAGCTGCTCTTTACCGGCGACGGCGCCGATGCCGCGCTCGAAGCGCTGCTGCCGGGCGACATCAAGGGGCTTGCCCCTACGAAGATGCGCTATTCGCTGCTGCTCGCGGAGAATGGCGGCATTCTCGATGATCTGATGGTCACGCGCCGCGAGGACGGCATCTACATGGTCGTCAACGGCGCGACCAAATATGACGACATCTCCTATCTCCTCGATCACCTGCCCGAGGACATCACGATCAACATCATGGACGAGCAGGCGCTGCTCGCGCTCCAGGGCCCCAAGGCGGTTGACGTGCTGTCGCGGCTGGTGCCGGGCGTCGAGGCGTTGGTGTTCATGACCGCGGGTGCGTTCGAGTGGAACGGCACGCCGCTGTGGATCAGCCGCTCGGGCTATACCGGTGAGGACGGGTTCGAGATTTCGGTGCCGGCCGAGGCTGCCGAGGCACTCGCCGATGCGCTGACCGCCGAGGCCGAAGTGAAGCCGATCGGGCTCGGCGCGCGCGATTCGCTGCGGCTCGAGGCCGGCTTGCCGCTCTACGGGCATGATCTCGATCCCAAGACCACGCCGGTGATGGCCGATCTCGGCTTCGCTTTGTCCAAGCGCCGTCGCGAGGAAGGCAATTTCATGGGCGCCGAGCGTATCCTGCTCGAGCGCGAGCAGGGCGCGGCGGTCAAGCGCGTCGGCCTGGTCGTCGAAGGCCGCCAGCCAGTGCGCGAGGGCGCGGCGGTGGTCGATGCGGAGGGTTCCGAGGTCGGCAAGGTCACCAGCGGCGGTTTCGCCCCGAGCTTCGGTGCGCCGATCGCCATGGCCTATGTGCCCGCCGCGATGGCGGCGATCGGCACCGTCATCCAGATTACGCAGCGCGGCAAGGTCCACCAGGCGACCGTCACCGCGATGCCGCTGATTCCACACCGCTATGTCCGAGCAGGAGGCAAGTAAGATGAGCCGTTACTTCACCGAAGATCATGAATGGGTCGATGTCGACGGCGACATCGGCACGGTCGGCATCAGCGAGTACGCGCAAGGCCAGCTCGGCGACATCGTGTTCGTCGACGTGCCGGCGGAGGGCAAGGAACTGGCGAAGGGCGACGAGGCCGCGGTGGTCGAATCGGTCAAGGCCGCATCGGACGTCTATTCGCCGGTCTCCGGCACCGTGCTTGAAGGCAATGCCGCGCTCGGCGACAATCCCGGGCTCGTCAACGAAGATCCCGAGGCCGAGGGCTGGTTCTTCAAACTGACGCTCAGCGATCCGGAAGAACTCAAGGGCCTGATGGATGAGGCGGCCTACGCCGCTTTCGTCGCGAAGCTTTGATGTGACGTACTCCCCTCCCGCTTGCGGGAGGGGTTGGGGGTGGGCTCGCGCTTTCCTCCAACGCTCCGCCCGGAATTGGCCGGGCGCCCACCCCCGACCCCTCCCGCAGGCGGGAGGGGGGAGATTGCTTGAATGCGGTATTTGCCCCTTACCGACAATGATCGTCAGGCGATGCTCGCCACGATCGGCGCCAGGTCGATCGACGATCTGTTCGTCGACGTGCCCGCCATTGCCCAACTCGATGGTCCGATCCACGGCCTTCCGGGCCATGCCAGCGAGCTGGCGGTCGAACGCCATATGTCGGCGCTGGCGCGCAAGAATCTGGCGGCGGGCGACGCGCCCTTCTTCCTTGGCTGCGGTGCGTACAAGCATCATGTGCCGGCGAGCGTCGACCATCTGATCCAGCGCGGCGAATATCTGACGGCCTATACGCCGTATCAGCCCGAGATCGCGCAGGGCACGCTGCAGATGCTGTTCGAGTTCCAGACCCAGGTCGCGCGGCTGCTCGGCACCGATGTGGCGAACGCGTCGATGTACGATGGCTCGACCGCCTGCTGGGAAGCGATCGGCATGGCGCGGCGGGTGACCAAGCGGGCCAAGGCGATCCTGTCGACCGGGCTTCACCCGCATTATGTTTCCGTCGCGAAGACCATGGCGAAGTTCACCGGTGACGTGCTCGAAACCGGCACGCCCTCGCTGTCGGCCGGGACCGACATCGCCGACCTGATCGCGGCGATCGACAACGACACCTCGTGCGTCGTCGTCCAGTATCCCGATATCCTCGGTCGCATCGCCGACCTGTCGGAACTGGCCGCTGCGTGCCATGCGAAGAAGGCGCTGCTGATCGCCGTGGTCACCGAGCCGGTGGCGCTGGGCGCGATCAAGTCGCCGGGCGAGATGGATGCCGACATCGTCGTGGGCGAAGGCCAGTCGATCGGCGTCGGGCTTCAGTTCGGCGGGCCTTATGTCGGGCTGTTCGGCTGCAAGGAGAAATATGTCCGCCAGATGCCGGGCCGGCTCTGCGGGGAGACGCAGGACGCGGACGGGCGTCGCGGTTTCGTGCTGACGCTGTCGACGCGCGAGCAGCATATCCGCCGCGAAAAGGCGACGTCGAACATCTGCACCAATTCCGGTCTCTGCGCGCTGGCCTTCTCGATCCACATGACCCTGCTCGGCGAGGCCGGACTGCGCGCGCTGGCCGAGACCAACCACGCCGGTGCGGTCGCCGCAGCGGAGCGGCTCGTGCAAATACCGGGCGTCGAACTGGTCAACGAGACCTTCTTCAACGAATTCACCCTGAAGCTGCCGGTCGAGGCGCGGCCCGTGGTGCGGACGCTGGCCGATCGCGGCATCCTGGCCGGCGTATCGCTCGGGCGGCTCTATCCGGGCGAGAGCGATCTGGCGAACGGCCTGGTCGTCGCGGTGACCGAGACGACCACCATGGAGGATGTCGAGACACTTGCCTCCGCGCTCCAGGAGGTGCTGGCATGACCACTCCTCCTTCCGTTCGCCCTGAGCTTGTCGAAGCCTGTCCTGAGCGCCTGCCTTGTGCAGGCAGTCGAAGGGGGCTGTTCTTTTCTTTCAACCGTTCAAAAGAAGGGCAGGGCTTCGACAAGCTCAGCCCGAACGGGTTTGTGCGGGGAGCCCAGGCATGACGATCAACGCAAGCGGCTGGCGCCCCGAGCGCCCCGAGGCCGGTTCCGCAACCGCCCCGACCTTCACCGGCAACAAGGCGCTGATGCTCGAAGAGGCGCTGATCTTCGAGATCGGCTCGACCGGGACCACGGGTGTGGAAGTTGCGGCCCCGGCCAAGGTCGCCTCGCGGCTTGGCAACCTGAGTCGGTCGGCGCCGATTGGCCTTCCGGGCCTGTCCGAGCCCGAAGCGGTGCGCCACTACACGCGCCTGTCGCGGCAGAATTACGCGATCGACCTCGGCCTGTTCCCGCTCGGTTCGTGCACGATGAAGCACAACCCGCGGCTCAACGAGAAGATGGCGCGGCTGCCCGGTTTCGCCGATATCCACCCGCTCGCGCCGGTCGATACGGTGCAGGGCGCGCTCGAGGTGATCCACCAGCTCGCGCACTGGCTGGTGACGCTGACCGGCATGCATTCCGTCGCGATGAGCCCCAAGGCGGGCGCACATGGCGAGCTGTGCGGTATTCTCGCGATCCGCGCCGCGCTCGAAGCGCGCGGCGAGGGGCACCGCAAGGTGATCCTGGTGCCGGAGAGCGCGCATGGCACCAACCCGGCGACCGCGGCCTTTGCCGGCTATTCGGTCGAGGACATCCCCGCGACCAGCGAAGGCCGGGTCGATCTGGCGGCGCTGACCGCACGGCTTGGGCCGGACGTGGCGGGCGTGATGATCACCAACCCCAATACCTGCGGGCTGTTCGAGCGGGACATGCGCAAGATCTCCGACGCGGTCCACGCGGCGGGCGGGCTGGTCTATTGCGACGGCGCGAACTTCAACGCGATCGTCGGGCGTGTGCGGCCGGGCGATCTCGGCATCGATGCGATGCACATCAACCTGCACAAGACCTTCTCAACGCCGCATGGCGGCGGCGGGCCGGGTTCGGGGCCGGTGGTGTTCTCGGAAGCGCTGGCGCCCTATGCGCCGCTGCCCTTCGTCGAGAAGACGGCGGACGGCTTCCGTCTCGTCGAGGAAGAGACCGCCGAGGAGCATCATGCTGGCAGCTTCGGCCGGATGGTCGCCTTTCAGGGCCAGATGGGCATGTTCACCCGGGCGCTGACCTATATCCTCAGCCACGGCGCGGACGGCCTGCGGCAGGTGGCGGAGGATGCGGTGCTCAACGCGAACTATATCCTGCGCTCGCTCGACGGCACGCTCGATGCACCGTTCGGGGCGTCGGGGCCGTGCATGCATGAGGCCCTGTTCTCGGATTCGAACCTGGCCGAGGGTTTCTCGACGATCGACGTCGCCAAGGGGCTGATCGACGAGGGCTATCATCCGATGACGATGTATTTCCCGCTGGTGGTGCACGGCGCGATGCTGGTCGAGCCGACCGAGACCGAGAGCAAGGCGGCGCTCGACCAGTTCATCGGCGCGCTGCGGTCAGTGGCGGAGCGGGCCAAGGCGGGCGATGTCGCGCTGAAATCCGCGCCGCATTTCGCGCCGCGTAGCCGGCTCGACGAAACGCTGGCCGCGCGCAAACCGGTGCTGGTGTGGAAGGACCAGGAGCTCGCGCAAGCGGCTGAATAAGGGTGGTCACGAACCCGTCACAGTGACGGGGCATCGTGGGAGGCAGTAGGAACGGGGGACGGGATGCAGGTTCATGCCGGGCAGCCGCAAGGCTGGATGCACTATGCTATCCCGATCGCGATCTTCGTTCTGGTCTTCGCCTTTCGCGCCCGGCGGCTCAGCCAGCTTCGGCCGCTCCGGATCGAGCGGCTATGGATCTTCCCGGCCATCTATCTGGTGGTGTGCATCGGCATGCTGGTCCAGTTTCCGCCGACGCCGGTGGGATGGGGGCTGTGCGCGGTCGCGCTGGCGGTCGGCGCCGCGCTCGGCTGGCAGCGCGGCAAGACGATGCGGATCACCGTCGATCCCGAGACTCACCAGCTCAACCAGAAGGCCTCGCTGGCCGGCATCGCCTTTCTGTTCGGGATCGTGGGGTTGCGTGCCGCTGCGAGGGCGGGGAGCAGTGCGTTGCACCTGAATGTTGCGATGCTGACGGATATGCTCGTCGTGCTCGCGCTGGGCCTGTTCGCCGTGCAGCGCGTCGAGATGTATCTGCGCGCGACGCGGCTGCTCGATGAGGCGCGGGCGGCGAAGGTCTAGAACCAGCGCGGGACGTCCTGCTTGTAGGCGTCATAATCGGCGCCGAACTTGTCGAGCAGATAGCGTTCCTCGCGCGCGATGACCTGGGTGCGGATCAGCAGGATCGCGACCGGCAACAGCAGGAGCGCGGTGAAACTGTCGAACAGGATGGCGAGCCCGGCATAGAGGATCGCCATGCCGAGATACATCGGGTTGCGGGTGACGCGGTAGATTCCGGTGGTGACCAGGCGGGTCGAGGATCGCCAGGGCCTCGTCGCGGTGCCCAGCCTGCGGAATCGTTCCGAGCCCGCCAGGATCACGCCGGCACCGAGGAGGAGGAGCGTGCCGCCGGTCATGATCGACAGCGTGCCGGCGGGGCCGAGCCTTCCGGTCAGGCCGGTCCAGGCGAACCCCAGGAGAAGCACGCCGAGATAGATGAGAGGGGGCGGGAAGCCCACTTTCGCGCTGTCCGGATCAATTCGCATGGCTCTCTCCGATGATCGCCGCGCATCATGCGGGGAGGGATGCAGCGAACGCAAGGCCCCGGCGCTAGACGATCGCCTGCTCGGTCTCGGTCTGCCGTCGGACATGTTCGCGCCAGACGATATAGAGCCCGCTGCCGATGACGATCGGCGCCCCGATCCAGGTCGAGAGGCCGGGAAATGTCCCGAACAGGAGCCAGCCGTAAAGTGTCGCCCAGAGCAGCGACGAATAGTCCATCGGCACCACGATCGAGACCGGCCCGAGCTTGAGCGCGGTGGTCAGCGCGATCTGGCCCAGATTGCCGATCACGCCCACGCCGATCAGCAGGAGCCAGACCTCCATCGCGTGCTTCTGGTGATCCATCGCATAGACGATGCTCAGCGGGATCATGGACAATGTCGCGAACCAGAAGACCGTGGTGTAGGGACTTTCCGTCCGCCCGATCCGGCGCAACTGGATCGAGACGATCGCGGCGAGGAACCCGGCGGAGAGGCCGGCGACGGTGCCCCAGAGGACGAAATGGCCCGTCCCCGGACGCGCGACGATCAGCACGCCGACGAATCCGGCGACGACCGCGAGCCAGCGATGCCAGCCGGTCGGCTCGCCCAGCACCAGCGCGCCGAGGATCGTGGCGAAGATCGGCACGGTGAACTGCAAGGTGGTCGATTCGGCGAGCGGCAACAGCGTCACCGCGATGAACAGGCAACTCATGCTGCTCAGGCCGACCACGGCACGAAAGACATGCGCCCCGAGTTGGGCGGTGCGGATCGTCGCGAGCCCGGGGCCCAGCGCGATCACCGTCGCGACCAGCGGAACCCCGACCGCCTGGCGGAAGAACAGGATCTCGGACAGGTGGGCGCCGCGATATTCCGCGAGCTTGATCAGCGCCGTCATCGTCGCGAGGCACACCACTGACAGGAGCCGGAGCGCGATGGCGGGAAGGATTCGGTCAGTGGTCATCTGGTCGCTCGCTCTTGCGGAAGAGTGGGCGGCGGAACAAGTCCGGGGTGACGGATTAATCCGGAGCCGCTATCCGGCCTCGCATGATCAAGCATGCTCTCCCCGTCACCCGCGAGGCCGATTTCTCCGCCTGGTACCAGTCCGTCATTTCGGAAGCCGATCTTGCCGAGGAATCCGGCGTGCGCGGCTGCATGGTCATCCGGCCATGGGGTTATGGCATCTGGGAGCGGATCCAGCGCCTGCTCGACGACCGGATCAAGGCGACCGGCCATGAGAATTGCTATTTCCCGTTGTTCATCCCGCTTTCCTATTTCGAGAAGGAAGCGGAGCATGTCGAAGGTTTCGCCAAGGAGATGGCGGTCGTCACGCATCACCGGCTGGTGAGCGACGGCAAGGGCGGGCTGATGCCCGATCCGACCGCCAGGCTGGAAGAGCCGCTCGTCGTGCGGCCGACGTCGGAGACGGTGATCGGCACCGCCTTTGCGCGCTGGGTGCAGTCGTGGCGCGACCTGCCGGTGCTGATCAACCAATGGGCGAACGTCGTGCGCTGGGAGATGCGCACGCGCATGTTCCTGCGCACCAGCGAGTTCCTCTGGCAGGAAGGGCATACCGCGCATGCCTCAGCCGAGGAAGCGCGCGAAGAGACGCTGAAGATGCTCGAAGTCTATCGCAGCTTCGCCGAGGATTGCCTGGCGCTGCCCGTGGTCGCGGGCGAAAAGCCGGAGAATGAGCGCTTCCCCGGCGCCGTCGCGACTTATTCGATCGAGGCGATGATGCAGGACGGCAAGGCGCTCCAGGCGGGCACCAGCCACTTCCTCGGCACCAATTTCGCGAGCGCGCAGGGCATCCGTTTCCAGAATGCCGCGGGCGAGCTGGAACTGGCCAATACGACGAGCTGGGGCGTCTCCACGCGCATGATCGGCGGCGTGATCATGGTGCATGGCGACGACGACGGCCTGCGCGTGCCGCCGCGCATCGCGCCGTGGCAGATCGTGATCGTGCCGATGCTGCGCGATCAGCCGGAGGACGCGGCTATCGTCGATTATTGCAAGGCGCTGCAGGCGGAACTGGCCAAGCTGTCGGCGTTCGGCGAACCGGTTCGCGCGCTGCTCGACCTCAAGCCGGCCAAGGCCGCGACCAAGCGCTGGGGCTGGGTCAAGAAGGGCGCGCCTATCGTGATCGAAGTCGGCGGACGTGATGTCGCCGGCGGCAACGTCTCGGTGATCCGGCGCGACCGGCTGTACCGTGAGGACGGCAAGCTCGACAGCGCCGTGGTGGCGCAGGCCGATTTCATCAGCGAGGCGGCAGCCACGCTGGAGGGCATCCAGACGAGTCTGCATGCCGAGGCACGCGGGCGGCTCGAGGCGAACATTGCGCGCGATGTGGCCGATTTCGCCGGGCTCGAGCGCGTGTTCGCCGAGAGCGAGAAGAACCCGGGCTGGGTCGAAGTGCAATGGTCGAAGCCGACCGGCGCCGCGCTCGACAAGGTGGTGGAGCGGCTGAAGGCGCTCAAGCTGACGATCCGCAACGCGCCGATGGATGCGGCGGCGATCGATGGCGCGTGCCTGTTCACGGGCGAGCCGGCGGTGGAACGGGTTTTGGTGGGGCGGTCCTACTAGGGCCTCACTTTCCTGTCGCACCGCCGGCACGTCGTCGCGCCGCGGGTGATGCGGTAATGGATCGGTCATGGGAAAGAGCGGGGCGGGATGATGCTGACGCGTCATCCTGCCTCGCCTTCGCATGTCTGGTGATGCCGTTGAATCGATCGGTGACCGAAGCGGGTTAGGGTCACGATTTTCGCAAAGTATCGGGCGATCCGGATGCAGTCGATTGGGCGCGGGGCCGCCAGTGCGATAGTGATCGTGCCGGCTGTTGGAGCCACGGCGCAGTATTGCGGTAGAACAGCTGTCAGACATTGCGCGGGGACGTTCGATTCCGCCAAATAACCGGCGATTTATGCGAGGCACCTGCGAGCGGGGCAGAATCGAGCGGTTCTTGGCGGTCGCGCGAGATTTATTGCACGTAGTGGGTTGCAGGATGCATGGGGACTGGGGATACTGGGCCTTGGCGGGCGCGCAGGATTGTAACGCTATTGTTATTTTACTTGCAGAATTTTGCAGGGGGTATCGATTTTTCATCACGCTTTTCTTTGTACTGGAATCGGATACTTGGCGGGTCGCTCCGGATCGGGCTGGCCTGGTGGTTCGGGAGATTTCAGCACGAAGGGGTGGGAGTTTGAATCGGCGTTGGTAGGGCGGTGATGTCTGTCATGGGACGATCGGCGGCGGTGTGTTGGGTCGCGGCAGGCTGCTAGTGACTCTGTTAAGTTCGCTTCCAGTTATGGCTGGAAATGGGCCGGTTGCTTACCGTCAGGTGTCAGGTGAGAACTGGGAATAGCTACCATTGGGTCCAGCAGCCATCGAATGACGGCTGTCGACCAACCTAAGCCATTCGCCGCGGACGCTTGAAGGTCGGCTCTCGGTGCAACCGGTCAACGGCGGCATGTGCCGCGGCCTGAGGACACAGCGCTCCATGGCAAGATCCAGCAGTCATGCCGATCCGAAAAGGTAGAATTTGTTAACGGGGGCGTTGGGTGGGAAGGCGCAGTCACTATTGGGAAATGTTGAGATACGCTAGGCAGCTTAGCGCTATTTCGCGTGGCATGCGCGCTTTGCCCTCTGCTAGGCGGCGAGCCTGAATTCGGCTCCAATTTCATGGACGTCGGCGTCACCGGGGACCTCGAGCTGCATTTCGTCGGTCCAGTTCGAGACCCAGTCCCGTCTCGCTTGCGACCATGCGTCGTAAATCGGTAGCTTCCGATAGATCGCGCGGGTTCGGATGATCTCGTCGACGGTGGCGCGGACAATTGCCGGGACTCGGTGACGGTTCAGCTCCGTCCTGACGAGACCCTCGTCGGCGCTCAGACTGGCGAGGATGGCTCTGCCATATCCCGGTTGCTCCGCCTGATCTTCAAGCGCTCCGATCAGCGTGCCCAGAATTTCCTGCAGCCCTGTCGTGACGAAGGCGGCGGAAATGACGACTTCGTCGTTCACCCGTCGGTTATGCCACGCCAACAGAAATTGGCTGACGGAACGAAAGATATCGAGAAAGTTAGCCAGCCCGCCCAGATTTCCTCGGTCGGCGTGCCGTTCCAGGCGCGTTCGGATATGGCGCTGGACGAACGCCCAGATGGTTTTGCGCAGGTCGGCGACCGACGCGCCGCTTGAACCAATGGCCCAATGTTCGGGAATATCGCCCGAAAAAGGATCGCGCGCACGCCAACGTCCACCGCCTCCACCGCCCGAAAAGGTCCCGTCGTGGAACCGAATGGTCGTTCGGTTCATGAAATCGATCGCCTCATCGATTCCGCCAAGTGCGTCCACGTAGTCGATCAGGCCGTCGCCACTTTCGATCACCCTTTGCAGCCTGTTACCCGCGGGGGATCCTCCCCCTCGATCGCGCAGCAATCGTGGAAGTTGCTTTACGGAACAGAGTTGACTTTTCACTTCGCGGCCGTCGATCAGGGCTCGCAATTGGCCCACCGCCGGCCGGTCGAACTTGGATTGATCGTCGTCCTTCAGTGTCAGAGCGAAGTCAGCTTTTTCCGCGTCGAGGTTCCACGAGAGGGTTGGCAGCGTTTCGCCGCGTTTGAATATTCTTAGTGCCAGGTCGGTCACCTCTGCCGGTACGGCCGAAGTTGCCAGAAGCTGACCTTCTTCGGTCAGGACAATCGATTGCAGCTTCAGTCCGTGCGTCTCCTGGGCGGGAGGGGCGGGCTCATCGATCGCTGCCGCTATGAATTTCTCGGGTGCGATCTGCCCAAACTTCAGGTCGTCCTGCTTCAATGCCCCGGCCGCGTTCTGCTTGGTCGCGAACCAGAGACATGCCTCGCTATTACCGCCATTAAGGGCGGCATTGGACATGTTCGCGCTTCCGGCGAGCCAGTAGGTAAGTTCCGGTGTCTGGAAGGCGAGCGCTTTTGCGTGCATCTTTCGCCCGGCCTTCTGTGACGTCGCCGAGATCAGTTCCAGATTGCCGAGCGTATCGCGCAGCGTGACAAACCTCTCGACGGGCAGATTACTATAGCCGGATTGGCTGACGATCTGGATGGTTGCATTGGGGAAAAGCGCCCTTATTCGCTCGACCATACGGAGGTTCCTGTCGAAAAATGGGGCCAACATCACGACCTTGCGAACATCCGTATCGTCCAGTCGAGCTGCTATCTGGGGCCAGAGCGGGCCATCGTGACTGGAGAGCAGCTCGACATCTTGTGTGTTGACGTCGGCATCGGTTAGCCAAGGATAAGCATCCTCGGCCGGATCGAAAATATCCTTTTTCAGCCACTTCGATACGGGTCCTGCTTCTTGGGCGTAGCGCTGGAACTGGCGAAATATCGAGGTGATCAGCGAGGCATTGGCGTTTCGATCTTCGCCGCTCGACGATTCCAGCGTCGAGATGAGCTCGAAATTATGACCCGTTCCGGCCGACGTGCAATTATTGCTGCCGACTGACGCGATCGCCTTTTTGTCGCCGATCGAAAGGTACAATTTCGGGTGAAACACCCCGCTAGCCCTGCTGATCGGGATGACGAAGTAATTCCGATCGAAGCCTTGGCCTTGCCTGTCAGTCTCCAGGATATCCCGGTAGCGGTCGTTGTCGATGAAGACGAGCACCGAAGCGCCGTCGAACGCGGGTGTGGGGAGTATGCGCCGTTCGAAAAAATGCGGATCGAATTCATAGGTAGCGACGAACGCGAACTTGCCCTTGGCCTTCTTAAGGAACTCGAGGAAATCGACGGTCACGAAACGACGTCCTCCAGAAATAAGTCGAGCATTTCCCGGCCGTCGGACGTCAGGCGTTGCCCTTCTTCCGGGTCGCCGTCGATCAGCCGCAAGTCCCTCAACACCTGCATGGCGCTGGGGAATCGTGGGTTGCCGGGGTCCACGTCGTCACGGGTGAGCCCTGTGCCCACGACCATCGTGCCATCAACTCGGAATAGCGGCGGGCTTCCGCCAAAGCCCTTTTCGTAGCTCATGGTTTCGTGCTGTCGCACGATGAACCTGCTTACCACCCGGGACAGGATTTCGCGGTTCGGCGTGTTCCACCAGTCCTCGAAATCAACGGCGAGCATGTGGGCGACCGTCGGCATGGCGACGTCGGCGCGCGGATCGAAGACCTTCTGGGTGTTCCACCCTTTGTGGGCTTCGGCGACGGTCAGATCGTATCGAAGCATCAAGGAGTATAGCAACAGTGCCGCCACCGCCGGGCCTGCTGGCCCGGAGACCAAATCCCGCTCGATCAACGCGTCACGGAGAAACCGTTCGACGAACGGATTTGATGCGAAAACTTCGGCCGAATTGGCAACGTCGCCGGTCTCACCAGGAACGTCGATCGCCAGCAATGCCAGGGAGTCGGCCGGGGTGAGGTCCATGAACGGGAGGGGCAACTCCACGTCGAAAAGCTCGCCGAGCGCCTCACCTGCCTCGACACTGTCAAACGCCTCGATCGTCTCTGCCACCGCCCGACCGGCTGGATGATTCAGGATTGCGCGGACAAGGCTGGCCAGCAGAGATTCGAGGGCGGTGGTCAGATAATTGTGGAACTGAAAAATTCGCCAGCGCTCGGATATATCGATCAGCGCAGGCACCAGTTCCACCGGAACAGCGTCGTCTTCATCGTCGAAGATCATTCGATAGTACGTCAGGTCGCCGAACGACCGCACGTCTAGTTCCACCTCGGCGTCGGCGGTGACCTCAACCGCCCATAAGAGGAGCAGCAGGCTCATGCGACGCCGATAATGGGAATTGAGCTGGGCGTCGCTGTCGGTCGAGAAAAACAGATCGCGCAATGGAAGAAGGTCGAACTCGTCCGCAGCCCGCAATTCACACAGTCCAGCCGCGGCGCCGAATTCCTCGAGTACATCTAGTTCGACCGAAGCGCTCTCCGGCCTCAGGTCGACAAACGCGGTCCCCGCGACGGCTCGCTCGAAGGCGCTGGCCAACAGGCGCCCCTTGGCGGACAATTCTCCGGAGGTCAGCTCCGTAGATTGGTCGTCTTCGTCCTCGTTCCCGACTGCACCGGGGGTTACGCTTTCCTCGAACATGCCGAGATTAATCAGCGACCCCTTGTACGCGCCGAACCCGCTGGTGCTGTCGCGCAGGTGGCTCCAGCGGCTGAGGTCGATCGAGCGCTTGGTTGAATTCGTCGCAAGGTCGACCGCTCGGTTTGAGCCCTGCAGAGCGCCTCCTTCACACGGGTTACCGTCGTGATGAAGCACCGCGCCCAGCGTCATTGCCCGCTCGTCGATTAGGACGAGCCGCATAGCCCGATCGAAGTCGGCTTTGCCCCCCGTTTGATCTTGGGCGCGCTGGAACGCCCACGGAAAAAAGGAATAATAGCGGGCGCGCGGCGTGATCGAGGTAATGCAATGTAGCAGTTCAGCGCCCAAACGCGCGCCAACTCGAAGCGTCATACCTAGCGGATCGCCGGTGCCCGAGGACGGCAGCTCGCTGTTCCAATTGACCAACGCGGTACCGGTTGGAAGTCGCTTGAGATTCAGCAAATGACCCTCGGACTGTGTGGAGGGGCGAGGGTAGCACGGTATCTGCAATCTTTGCTCGCGCCAATATTGCCTGCAAGGCGAACGGATGGTCGAGGCTGGGAGCGATAAAAAGGCGCTTGAAAGTCCGGGTCTGGATTTCTCTGTGTGGAGTAGGCCTCACGCAACCCGGAAGCGTCCGCTTCAGTCAGTAGCTGTCGTTTCCGGATTCGGGTGGCATTACCGCAAAGTCCCAAAGTCAGTCGGTTAAGGCCCGCTCATCGAACAGTTGAACGAACGGCGGCTTTTGTGATTGCCGATCGCCAAGCTGAACGCCGGACCTGGGGCGCAAAACAGTCGTTCGTTCTGGGACGATCCCTCCTCATCTTCACCCAGGCGCCCTATCCCGGCAGCTGCGCCTTCGGAAACCCCGTCCATACCTGATCATAATCCTCGTCCAGCGCCCCTGTCTCCAGCGCATGGTCGGTCGGGTGGAACACCCAGCGGCTTTCGATCATGAAGGCCATGGTGCCGTCGATCTTGTGCGGCTTCATCTCGGCCTCGCTTGCGCCCTTCCAGCTTGCGACGTCGGGGCCGTGGCCGCTCATCTGGTTGTGCAGCGAGAGCGCGCCGGGGTTGAAGCCGTCGGCCTTGGCGTCATAGGCGCCCGAGATCAGGCCCATACACTCGCTCATCGTGTTGCGGTGGAACCAGGGCGGGCGGAAAGTATTTTCGGCGACCATCCAGCGGGGCGGGAAGATCACGAAATCGACATTGGCGGTGCCGGGCACGTCGCTGGGTGAGGTCAGCACGGTGAAGATCGAGGGATCGGGATGGTCGAAGCTGACCGAGCCGATCGTGTTGAAGCGGGCAAGATCGTATTTCCAGGGCGCGTAATTGCCGTGCCAGGCGACGACGTCCATCGGCGAGCGGCCGAGATTGGTGGTCCACAGCGATCCCAGGAATTTCTGCACCAGTTCGACATCGCCCTCGCGGTCCTCGAACCAGGCGACCGGTGTCTCGAAGTCGCGTGGGTTGGCGAGACCGTTGGCGCCGATCGGGCCGAGATCGGGCAGGCGGAAGGGCACGCCGTGATTCTCGGCGACATAGCCGCGGGCCTTGCCCTCGGGCAGCACCACCCGGAAACGGACGCCGCGCGGGATCAGGGCGATCTCGCCGGGCTTCACGTCGAGGCGGCCAAGTTCGGTGAAGAGGGTGAGGGCGCCCATCTCGGGCAGGATCAGCAGTTCGCCATCCGCGGAGACGAAGGCGCGGTCGACCATGTCCTTTGCGCAGCGGTAGATGTGCATGGCGACGCCGGCCTGGGAGGCGGGGCCGTCGCCGGCGACGACCATCGTCGTCAGGCTGTCGAGCCAGTCGGTGTCTTCGAGGTCGAGCGGCCCCCAGCGCAGGCGGTTGGGGGCGAGGGGCTGTTTGCTGATGCCCGGGGCGAAGCGCTCCGCCCCGGTGTAGCGCGTGAAGGCGGGGTGCGCGGCCGAGGGCCGCAGGCGGTAGAGCCAGGAGCGGCGATTCTCGTGGCGTGGGGCGGTGAAGGCGCTGCCGCTGAGCTGTTCGGCGTACAGGCCGAAAGGGGGCTTTTGCGGGGAATTGCGGCCGATGGGGAGGGCACCGGGGACTGCCTCGGTTGCGAAGTGGTTGCCGAAGCCGGTTTGGTAGGTGGACAATGCCTTGCTCCTCTACCCCTCTCCCCCTGTGGGAGAGGGAGGGGCCCGCTGCCGAAGGCAGTGGGAGGGTGAGGGGGACACTCGACGTTTCGAGCCTCAGCCCCCTCATCCAACTTCGACTAACTCGCTTCGCTCGTAAGTCTTCGTATCCTTCTCCCACAAGGGGAGAAGGAAGTCAGGCCTCGACCTTACCCGGCACCACACCGCGCCTGATCTGGTCGAGCTCGATGCTCTCGAACAGCGCCTTGAAATTGCCCTCGCCGAAGCCGTCATTGCCCTTGCGCTGGATGATCTCGAAGAAGATCGGGCCGACCATGTTCTCGGTGAAGATCTGCAGCAGCAGGCCGCCGCCGGTCTCCGGCGCGCCGTCGATCAGGATGTCGCGCTTGCGCATTTCCTCGACGTCGTGGTTGTGGCCGGGCAGGCGCTTGTCGATCAGGTCGAAATAGGTCTGCGGCGTCGTCTGGAAACGGATGCCGTTGGCGCGGAGCGCATCGACCGTGGCGAAGATGTCGTCGGTCGCCAGCGCGAGATGCTGGATGCCTTCGCCACGATAGTCCTTGATGAACTCCTCGATCTGCGAATGCTCGTCCTGGCTTTCGTTGAGCGGGATGCGGATCTTGTCGTCCGGCGCGGTCATCGCCTTGGAGAACAGGCCGGTCGCCTGGCCCTCGATGTCGAAATAGCGGATCTGGCGGAAGTTGAAGATGCTCTCGTAATAATTTGCCCAATAATCCATCCGTCCGCGCTGGAGATTATGGGTGAGATGGTCGAGCGTGTGCAGGCCGACACTATGCTGGTCGGGCGAAGCACCTTCGACGGGCTCGAAATCGATGTCGTAGATCGTCGCCGCGCCGCGGCGGTCGACCAGATAGAGGTTGGCACCGCCAATCCCTTCGATCGCCGGGATGTTGAGCTCGGCCGGGCCGACCTTGCCTTCGACGGCGACCGCGCCGCGCTCGACCGCGAGCTTCAGTGCCTTGGCCGCATCGGCGACGCGGAAGGCCATGGCATTGGCGGAAGGGCCATGCTGCTCGCGGAAATTCGCGACCTGGCCGTTACCGTCCATGTTGAGCAGGAAGTTGATGTCGCCCTGGGCATAGCGGCGGACATTCTTCGAGCGGTGCGTGCCGACATGGGTGAAACCCATCTTCACGAACAGGTCCGCCAGCGCATCGGGATCGGGCCCGGTGAACTCGACGAACTCGAAGCCGTCCAGGCCCATGGGATTGTCTTGGCGGTCGGTCATCGCGAATCTCCGAGGAGCAAAGTGGTAACAGATGAAACTACATAGAGCAGCCTCATCCGTTCGTCCACCTCTCAACGCGGCGATGCGCGATCAGGACG
Organism: Sphingomonas sp. P2_B6; assembly: GCF_056404755.1. Lineage (NCBI taxonomy): Bacteria > Pseudomonadati > Pseudomonadota > Alphaproteobacteria > Sphingomonadales > Sphingomonadaceae > Sphingomonas > Sphingomonas sp. P2_B6. The sequence goes on along the minus strand of NZ_JBFUDK010000004.1, from coordinate 211,517 downwards.
CGGGCAGATGCTCGATCGTGACGCGGTCCGTGTAGAAAGCGAGGTGATCCTTGATCCCGGCCACTGCGTCATAGGGGGATTCATAGGTCCAGATCGCGTTCTCCGCCTTGTCGATGCCGGCGGGGAGCGAGAAATAGGAGGCATCGCCCTTGTACGGGCAGTAGGTCGAATGAGCGGTACGCGAGAGCAGCGCCAGGTTGGCGTCCTTGCGCGGAATGTAAAAAACGGCCGGATAACTGGCCTCGCGCAGGACGAGCGCCTCGGTCGTGTCGGCGATCACCTGGCCGCCCGCCGTCACCTTCACGCGGCCTGCGCCGGGCTCGATGGTGATGGGATGATCGGGACCGGGGATACGGATCGGCTTGTCGGTCATGGCGGTATCCTCACGAAAAAGGGCGGCCCCGAAGGACCGCCCGAGATTGTCATCAGAGGGCGGCGCGCTTGCCGCCATCGACGTTGACGACATGGCCGGTGATGAACGAGGCCTTGTCGGAGGCGAGGAACACCACTGCCTGGGCGATCTCGTCCGGTGCGCCGGTGCGGGCGAGCGGGATGGTGGAGGCGAGGCCGGCCTTGCCCTCTTCGCCGCCGGTGAAGCGGTCGAGCATCGGCGTATCGATCGGTCCCGGCGCGACGGCATTGACGCGCACCCCGAACGGCGCGCCCTCGAGCGCCGCGGCTTTGGTCAGGCCTTCCACGGCATGCTTGCTGGCGGTGTAGAGGGCGGCATTGGCATATGCCGCCTGGCCGAGCACCGAGGAGATGTTGATGATCGAACCCGAGCCCTGGGCCTGGAGCACGCGGAGTTCGTGCTTCATGCTGAGCAGCACGCCGAGCACATTGGTGTCGAACATCGCGGCATAGCTTTCCGGGGTCTGGTCAGTGATCGGGCCGAACTGGCCTTCGGTGCCGGCATTGTTGACCGCGACGTCGAGGCGGCCGAATTTGGCGACGGTGCCGTCGACCAGCGCGCGCAGATCGTCCTCATGGCGAACGTCAGCGCGGATGAAGTGAACCTCGCCACCGAGATTGCTCAGTTCGGCGGCGACCGCTTCGCCGGTTTCGGCATTGCGGCCCGAGATGACGACCTTCGCGCCCTCACGGGCAAAAGCTTCGGCGGTGGCGCGGCCGATGCCGCTAAGGGCGCCGGTGACGAGGACGACGGGTGCTGTCATGGTAGTGATCCCTGATGAACGCTGGCGGGGCGGAGTGCCCTGCGGTCCATCAAATATGTACGTACGTATTATCTACAAGGGCGCGGACTATGTCCGTACGTATTTATTTCACAAGAGACTGAGAAGCAGCGATTTTTAATTCGACTGGGTAAGGGCGTATCAGCGCAGCAGGCTGTTCAGGGTAATCCGCTTGAGCCGTTTCAGTGGCTCCGCGTTGCGCTCGACCTTGGCGAGCAGGTTCGATCCCTGCAGCGCCGAGACCAGGAAAGCGGCGATGTCGTCGCAATCGAGATCGGCGCGAACTTCGCCCGCCGCCACCGCCGCCGCGAGGCAATAAGAGATCGCCTTTGCCACTTCGCCGAAATTCTCGACGAGATGGGGCCGGATGGTATCGTTGCCGCTGGTCTCGATGGCGAAATTGCCCATCATGCAGCCATTGCACCCGGTCTCGCCGGCGGCGCGCGCGATATTGGCATCGAGAAAGGCCTCGAAACGCTGGAGCGGCGGGAGCGCGTCATTGCGCAGCGTTTCGGCAATCAGCGTGAGCCCTTGCTGGAAATACATATCCAGCACTTCGAGCCCGAACGCCTCCTTCGAGACGAAATGATTGGTGAAGGAGCCCTGCGGCACGCCCGCCGCCTGGACGATATCGCGCACGCTGGCGCCGCCAAAGCCGCGCTCATGCACGACCCGGACACCAGCGGAGAGAATCTTGTCGCGGTTCGAGACCTTTGCCATGCCAATAATATGGACGCCCATAGTTTAGTGTCAAGTGTTACAACGGGGTGACGGCGCGGCTGGAGCGCGCTAGCGAAGGCGCATGCCAAGCCTGAAGCTCGATCAGTTCCTGCCGTATCGCCTGTCGATCGCGTCGAACCGCGTCTCCTCGGCGATCGCGACGGCCTATCAGTCGCTGTTCGGCCTGCGCATCCCCGAATGGCGGCTGATCGCGGTGATCGCCGAGAGCGACGGACTGACTCAACAGGCGCTCGGTGTGGCCACGCGGATGGACAAGGTAACCGTCAGCCGCGCCGCGATCGCCCTGGTCGACCGCGGGCTGGTGCAGCGGCGGCCCAATCCCGACGACCAGCGATCGCACCTGTTGTCGCTGACCATGGCCGGGCAGGCGCTGTACGAGAGCGTCGCGCCCAAGGCGCTCGAACTCGAAGCGCGGGTCTTTGCGGGTTTTTCCACAGCGGAAATCGCCGCGTTCCGGGCGATGCTCGACCGGATCGAAGCATCGGCCGCACCGCTCGATCCCGAACAGGCTTGATGACTGGCCCCGGCCTGTCCTAAGCGCGGGGCAGCTCTCCCCAGGCAGTCGCGACTTTTCCAGGAGGCCCAATGCCCGAAATGCTCGATCGTGCCGGTTTGTCCGTTGCTCCGCAGCTTGCGTCCTTCGTGGAGGAGCAGGTGCTCCCGCCGCTCGGCATCGACCCCGGCATCTGGTGGCAGGGTGTCGCCGAGATATTCGCGCTGTTCTCGCCCGAAAATGTCGCGCTGCTGGCGAAACGCGATGAGTTGCAGGAACGAATCGATTCGCGCTACGCCGCGGGTGGTACGGCCGACGAAGCCTTTCTGCGCCAGATCGGCTATCTCGTGCCCGAGCCGGCGCCCTTCACCATCGGCACCACCAATGTCGACCCCGAGATCGCGACCATGGCCGGGCCTCAGCTGGTGGTTCCGGTACTCAACGCGCGCTTCGTGCTGAATGCGGCCAATGCGCGCTGGGGCAGCCTGTACGACGCGCTCTACGGTACCGACGCGCTGCCCGGCATGGCAGTGCCCGGCGGTTATGATCCGGTGCGCGGCGCCCAGGTGATCGACTATGCCAAGGCGTTCCTTGACCAGGCCGTGCCGCTGGCGGGCGAAAGCTGGACCGCATATCGCGGTGGCACGCCCGATCTGGTCGATCCGGCGCAGCTGGTCGGTCGCAAGGGTGACTCGCTACTGCTCAGGCACAATGGCCTGCATATCGAGGTGGTGATCGACCGGGCTTCCGTGATCGGTGGCGGGGATATCGGTGGCATCGCCGACGTCATCCTCGAATCGGCGATCACGACGATCGTCGACCTCGAGGATTCGATCGCGGCGGTCGATGCCGAGGACAAGGTTGCGGCCTATACCAACTGGCTCGGGCTGATGCGCGGCGACCTGGTCGAGAGCTTCGACAAGGGCGGCAAGACGATCACGCGCAAGCTGAACGCTGACCGCAGCTATGATTCGATTGAAGAGGGCTCGCTCACCCTGCCGGGCCGCAGCCTGTTGTTCGTGCGCAATGTCGGTCATCTAATGACCACGCCCGCGGTGAGACTGGCGGAAGGGAACGAGGCGCCGGAGGGTGTGCTCGATGCGATCATGACCGCGACGATCGCGCTCCACGACCTGCGCGGGCTGGGCCAGCACCGCAACAGCCGCACCGGCTCCTTCTATGTCGTGAAGCCCAAGATGCATGGGCCGGTAGAAGTCGGCTTCACCAACCGCCTGTTCGATGCGGTCGAGGACCTGCTCGACCTGGAGCGCCACACCATCAAGGTTGGGGTGATGGACGAGGAGCGCCGGACCTCGGCCAATCTCGCCGCCTGTATCGAAGCGGTGAAGGACCGCATCGTCTTCATCAATACCGGCTTCCTCGACCGCACCGGCGACGAGATGCACACCGCGATGCGCGCCGGGCCGATGATCCCCAAGGCCGAGATGAAGGCGAGCGACTGGATCAAGGCCTATGAGGACCGCAATGTCCGCATAGGCCTTGCGCACGGCTTTTCGGGCAGGGCGCAGATCGGCAAGGGCATGTGGGCCGCGCCGGATCGCATGGCCGACATGATGGAGCAGAAGATCGGTCACCCGAAATCGGGCGCGAACACCGCCTGGGTGCCGAGCCCGACCGCGGCGACCTTGCACGCGATGCACTATCACCAGGTCGATGTGTTCGCGCGGCGCGAGGAGATCGCGCGCGAGGGCATTCCGGGCCTGACGCCGCTGCTGACCGTGCCGGTTGCCAAGGGCCGCAACTGGACACCGGACGAGGTACGGGCCGAGCTCGACAATAATGCCCAGGGTATCCTCGGCTATGTCGTGCGCTGGATCGATCAGGGGGTGGGCTGCTCGAAGGTGCCCGACATCCACGATATCGGCCTGATGGAAGACCGCGCCACCTTGCGCATCTCTTCCCAGCACATGGCCAACTGGCTGCTCCACGGCGTCGCAACCCAGGCGGATATCGACGCGGCCTTTGCGCGCATGGCCGCCAAGGTCGACGTGCAGAATGCGGGCGACCCGCTGTACCGGCCGATGTCGGGGCATGAGCGCACGAGCCTAGCCTATCAGGCGGCGCGGGCGCTGGTATTCGAAGGGCTGACTCAGCCCAACGGCTATACCGAGCCGCTGCTCCACGCCTATCGCGCGCGGGCCAAGGCGGAGGCCGTATAGCCCCTGAAAGCATTGCGGATCGAAACTGATCTTTGCGTCCCCGCGAAAAATCGAATATCGGGTATCGCGGGAGAGCGATATATGGGCCTTGAGCATTTCGACGTCGTGGTGGTCGGTGCCGGCATTTCCGGCATCGGTGCGGGCTATCATCTGCAGAAGCTGTGCCCCGATCGCAGCTATGTGATCCTCGAAGGCCGCGCGGCGATGGGCGGGACCTGGGACCTGTTTCGCTATCCCGGCATCCGCTCCGATTCCGACATGTACACGCTCGGCTATTCCTTCCGCCCATGGACCGAGGCCAAGGCCATCGCCGATGGTCCGTCGATTCTGAAGTATGTCAACGACACGGCGCGCGACGCCGGAATCGACCGGCACATCCGCTATCGCCACCATGTGAAGCAGGCCGCCTGGTCGACGCCGGACGCGCGCTGGACGGTCGAGGCCGAAGGGCCGGAGGGGCCCGTCCGGTTCACCTGCAATTTCCTCTTCATGTGCAGCGGCTATTATAATTACGCCCGCGGCCATACGCCCGACTTCCCCGATGCGGAGAGCTTCGCCGGACGCATCGTGCATCCGCAATTCTGGCCCGAGGATCTCGACTACACCGGCAAGAATGTCGTGGTGATCGGCAGTGGCGCGACTGCGGTGACCCTGGTGCCGGCGATGGCCGACAAGGCCGCGCATGTGACGATGCTGCAGCGATCACCGACCTATGTCGTGTCGCGCCCGGCCGAGGATGGTTTCGCCAACTGGCTGCGGCGCAAGCTGCCGGCGATGCTGGCTTACGACATCACGCGCTGGCGCAACGTGCTGTTCCAGATGCTGTTCTACAATCTCGCGCGGAAACGACCGGAAAAGACCAAGGCGCGCCTGCTCGACATGGTGCGCGCCGAGCTTGGCCCGGATTATGACGTCGCGACGCATTTCACCCCGCGCTACAATCCCTGGGACCAGCGCCTGTGCCTGGTGCCCGATGGCGACCTGTTCGCGTCCCTCAAGAAGGGTACGGCCTCGGTCGTCACCGACACGATCGAGCGCTTCACCCCTGCGGGCATCAGGCTGAGCTCCGGCGCGGAACTACCCGCCGATGTGATCGTCACCGCGACCGGGCTCGAGCTGCAATTGCTGAGCGACGTTGCCTTCAGCGTCGACGGTGCAGCCGTCGATCTGGCGCAGACGTTCAACTACAAGGGCATGATGTACAGCGACGTGCCGAACCTGGCCTCGTCCTTCGGCTATACCAATGCGTCCTGGACGCTGAAGGCCGATCTCACCTGCGCCTATGTCTGCCGGCTGCTCAATACGATGAAGAAGCGCGGGCTGCGCCAGGCGACGCCGCGGATCGGCGACGAGGTGCTGACGCCCGAGCCATTCCTCAGCTTCACCTCGGGCTATGTCACGCGGGCGATGGAGAAGTTTCCCAAGCAGGGCAGCAAGAAGCCCTGGAAGCTGTATCAGAACTACGCGAAGGACGTGGTCTCGCTTCGCTTCGGCTCAGTCGATGACGGCATGGAATTCTCCAATCCCGTGCCGCGTTCGCAACCGGCTGCGCCGGTACGCGAGCCCGTGACCGCCTGAGGCGCGTCCATCCAATATTACGGCCCGTCCGGACGGAGAAATAACCGATCTGGACGCAAAGCCTACCGGATTTCCACGACACCCGTATCGGGATGGGAGCGGTATCGCCATCGTTGGCGATTCGTCATGTGCATTCTGGGAGGGGCAAAGTGGGATATCGACCCGACCTCCGACCAACCTTCGCTAAAGTCAGGCCGCTTCAGTCGGAGATCGGGTCGGGTGACTGGTTACCAGGGACGAATGCCCTCGCCGTAGATCAGCGCAATAATGAACTTAAGCACTTGCTTTCTCCCTTGTGCACTCAGGCGAGTGCATGGATTAATTAACGAAAAATTAAGGATAAGGCAATCGGATTTCCGGGGTTTTTGCGGTCCGCCGCGGCAGGTTTAAGAGTTCGTTTAGCCATCGGCGGCTATCGCTGACGGTCATGGGGCGCGGCTCACGTACATATATCCCGGTAAACGGGCCCAGGGCGCGGGGCGCGCGATTGCCCTTGTCGGTGGCGCTTCGCCATCGTGCCGACCGCGATGACGGCGCTACCATGGCATTTACCGAGCTGCCATCCGCGGGCTTCGGGCATCTGGAGAACCATGAGCCGTCGATGCCGGAAGCCCTGGTGGCATCGTCGGATGAGAACGCCACCATCGCGCGACCCCGGCCAAAAGCCTGGCAGTTCCTTTGCCTCGCCGAGATCGCCAATTTCCCGGCGCTGCGCCGCCATCTCGGCCGCTACGACGCCGACCGCCTGCCGGTCGCCGTTCGCGAGCGGATTGGTGCCAGTCTGGAGGGTGCCCGCGTCGAGGTGATCGGGCGCAATGTCGTCGAGATCCTCTTCGAAGGGGATTCGCTGACTGATCTTGCTGCGGCGCTTGGCTGTTTGACCGCCGATTTCGCTCTGCCGCTCGACCTCGATGGAGAGCAGCACCGACTGGACATGCATTTCGGCGCCGCCGCGGCACCGCTCGACGGTGCCGAGGATGTGCGGCTCGCGGAAGAGGCCGAGAGCGCGCTCGAGCAGGCCCGGGGCGAGGCCCATGCCGTCATCCGCGATCTTTCCGCTGGCACGCCGGCCTTCGACCGGCTGACGCTGACGCGCGAGCTGCCGGCCGCGATCCGCAATGGCGAGATGTTCCTGCAATATCAGCCCAAGGTGCATGTCCGCCGCCAGGAGATCGCGAGCGCCGAGGCGCTGGTGCGCTGGCAGCATCCGACCCGCGGGCTGATCCTTCCCGGAGACTTCATCACCGTCGCCGAGGAAGCGCGTGAAATTGCCGCGCTGACGCTGTGGACGCTCGACCAGGTGATCGCCGACCAGCGGTTGCTCGCCGCCGACGGCAACGACCTGACCATCTTCCTCAACATCTCGGGCCAGCTGCTCGCCGATGTGCGTTTCGTGAAGCTGGCGTGCGCCAAAGTGCTCGAAAGCGGCGCACGGATCGGCTTCGAGATCACCGAGACATCGGTGATTCGCGATCCGCAAAGCGCTATCTTCAACCTCAGGGCCTTTGCCGATGTCGGCATCACCATCGCGATCGATGATTATGGCGCCGGTCTGTCATCGCTCGCCTATCTGAAACAGCTCCCGGCCAAGGAGCTGAAGATCGACAAGATGTTCGTGCTCCAGCTGACGAGCAGCAACCGCGACCCGCTGATCGTGCGCTCGACCATCGATCTCGCGCATGCGCTGGAGATGGAGGTGACCGCCGAGGGGGTCGAGACCCAGGCGGCGATGGCGCTGCTCAGCGTGATGGGCTGCGACATGGTGCAGGGCTATCTGATCAGCCGCCCCGTCTCGATCGAAGCGTTCCGCCAGTATCTGCGCGACGACAAGGCGCGCCTGCCCGAACGGCCGGGCCATGCGATGTTCCGGCGCCCGGCCAGTTTCTGGAAAAGCGCCTGAGCCATCGTCATCCCGCGCCTTAGCGCGTATTTAACATGTCCCGTCCACACAGGCGCTCGATCATGGGGCTCATTTTTCGTACCTTGATGGCCGCAGCGCTGCTTGCGCTGATGAGTCACGGCGCGCCCGCCATGGCGCAGGTGCCGGATGCGGGCGCTCGCTTCGACGCCATGGTGGCCGATGCCAAGGCGATGATGCTGGTCGATCCCGGCAAGACGATCGACAAGGCCAGGGCGGCCGAAGTCGCGGCCGGATCATTGCAGCTCCGCCAGCGGACCGTCGCGGTCGCCACCGCGCAATGGCTCCAGGGCGAGGCCTATCTCCGCCTCAACGACGTGGACCACGCCAAGCCCCTGATCGACCGCGCTTATGCTGCGGTCGCGGGCGGCACGCCGACCAAGCTCACTGGCGATATCCTGCTGTCGCGAGGCGGGTTGCACACCGCCAAGGCCGATGTCGCGGCGGCGCTTGCGGATTATCAGGCAGCGCATGCCGTGTTCCGCGATCTTGGCGAAACGCGCAGCCGCGCGGTCGCGCTGCTGAGCATCGCGCTGCTCTACCAGGAGGCCAAGGATTATGAGAACGGCCTGCGCTATTCCAGCCAGGCGATCGAGGTCTATCATGGCGACCCGTCCCTGCTGTTGGCGATCTACAATAATCGCGGCGTGTGCCTGAAGGAGCTCGGCCGCTTCGCCGAGGCCGAGAAGCAATATAACGAGGCGCTGTCGCTCGCGCGGACGATGAAGAGCCCCGGCCGCGAGGTGCAGATCCTGCGGAACATCGCGCGCGCACAACTCGCCACCGACAATCTTGCCGCCGCGGATCGCACCATCGCCGATGTGTCGCGGGTTTCGCGGGCCGCCGGCATGCGGACCGACAGCCAGGACCTGGGGCTGGAGGCCCAGGCCGCGCTTCAGCATGGCGATCCCGCGCGGGCGACGGCGCTGATCGAACGCAGCTTCGCGGGTGTCGACCTGCGCACGACGACGCTCGCGTTTCGCGAAGGACATCAGACCGCCTATACGCTGTTCAAGAGGACCGGCGACGAGACGCGGGCGCTGCTTCATCTCGAAGCGCTGAAACGTCTCGACGACCAGACGTCGACGCTCGCCGCGTCGACCAACACCGCGCTTGCCGCGGCCCGTTTCGATTTCGCCAATCAGGAACTCAAGATCACCCGGCTGCAGGCGGCGGAGGCGCAGCGCAAATATGAGGCGGAACAGGCCCGCGTGCAGACTCAGCGGATCATCTTCACCGGCGCCGCGCTGGCGACCGCCATCATCGTTTCGCTGCTGGGCGTTGGCCTTTTTACCATCCGCCGCAGCCGCAACGAGGTGCGCGCGGCGAATATCGATCTCGCCGCGACCAACAGCGCGCTGGAAAAGGCGCTGGCGGCAAAGACCGAATTCCTCGCGACCACCAGCCACGAGATTCGCACGCCGCTCAACGGTATCCTCGGCATGACTCAGGTGATGCTGGCGGACGAGAAGCTCGGCGAGCCGATGCGCGACCGGATCGAGGTGGTGCACGGCGCGGGGCTCAGCATGCGCGCGCTGGTCGACGACATTCTCGACGTGGCCAAGATGGAAACCGGCAACATGACGATCGAGCGCGAGGCGTTCGGCCTCACCGAGGCGCTCCGCGACGTGGCGCGCATGTGGGAGGAACAGGCGCGAGGACGCGGCATCGCGTTCGCGCTCGATCTCGCCGATTGTCCGGACAGGATCGAGGGCGATGTCGGCCGGTTGCGCCAGATCATCTTCAACCTTTTGTCCAATGCGCTGAAGTTCACCGATAGCGGAGCGGTGAGCGTGCGGGCCTTTGCCGACGAGCGGGACGGCGCGTCGAGACTGAAGGTCGAGGTGACCGATACCGGCATCGGCATCCCGAGCGACAAATATGAACTGATCTTCGAATCCTTCCGCCAGGTGGATGCGGGCACGGCGCGCAAATTTGGCGGCACCGGCCTGGGCCTCGCCATTTGCCGGAATCTCGCCCGGGCAATGGGCGGCGACGTGACGGTGCGCAGCGCGGTGGGCAGCGGCTCGACCTTTACCCTCGATCTCCCGCTGGTTCGCGCCGCGGCGGCGGAAGCGGCCGGGATGGGGGCCGACATCCGCGCGCTGGTGATTCTCGATCGAAACCCGATTTCGCGCAGCATGCTGCGTGCCGTGCTCGAAGCACGATCGGGGAACATCGTTTTCGCTGGGACGGTCGATGAGGCGATCGAGCTTATGGCTGCGGACGGCGTCTCCCGGTTGCTTGTCGACGACGCGACCCTGAAGGCGAATGCTGATATGTCGGGCACGATATCGAGGCTGGTCGCGACGGCGCGCGATGCCGGTGTCGTCTCGGCGCTCCTCTGGCCAGCCCCGAGCGACCAGCAGAAAGCGGAATTCGCCGCAGCAGGATTCGATGTCGTGATCGCCAAGCCGATCTCAGGCGCGGCGTTGGCCGAAACGCTCTTCCCTGCGGGTAAAAGCGACGGCGACAACGTCAGCCATCTTGTAACGCGTGCGGCATGATCAGATAGAGACATCCATTATGGTTCTATTTTTCCAGTCGGCCAGCGCCGCGGCCTCCAAGCCATGAACATCCTCTTCATTGAGGATGATCCGATGAATCGTCGGGTTGTGAAGGACATGCTCGATGTGGCCGGTGCGTCGATGGTCGGTGCGGAAAGCGGAGAGATCGGTCTTCAACTCATCGACGAGCAGGATTTCGACATTGTCCTGGTCGACCTTCGAATGCCCGGAATGGATGGATTCGAGGCAATCAGGCACATCCGCGGCCGCACCGATGCCAAGGCAAGGCTGCCGATCATCGTCGTGACTGCTGATACCGCGATCGATCTTCGCCAACGCTGCCTGAGCGGGGGCGCCGACGAAGTGTTGTTCAAACCCGTTGCAATGGATTCGCTGTTCGACGCGATTGGCCGCATGCTCGCCCGGGGTTCGGGTGACGCCGTGATCGGCTAGCGAGCCGTTGCCCTAGGCGGGCGGCATGCGCTTGAGCGCTTCCGCCAGCGAGGCCGTCGCGCTGCCGCGTCGGGCTGGCTGAGGTTGGGACGGGGCGGGGGCCCAGCCCGTGAGAAAGACGATCTCGAAACGCTCAGCCACGCGCCCGTCCGGGTCAGCCAGTGCCGCAAAGGCATCGGCCGCGCGGGCGAGCGTATCGCGGCGAAGCGGCGTGCGACCGACCAGCAGGTTCGTCGCCGCCATGCCGCGCAGGTCCGCCAACAGTCCGGCGAGCCCGGCGTAACGGACGGTCAGCGATTCCACATCCGCGACGGGCAGCGCGAATCCAGCCCGAACGAGCAGGTCGCCGGCCGACCGAACGTCGATCTGCGGGTGGATGCGGGCGGCAGGGCGGTCACGTTCGGCCTCGCGCAGGGCGGCGCGCAGGGTCGACAGGCTGCCCGCGCCAGTGAAGGCGGCGACGAACAGGCCGTCGGGCCTCAGCGCGCGCCGGATCAGGCTCAGCGCGCCCGGCAGATCGTTGACGCTGTCGAGCACGCCGGCGGAGACGACCAGGTCGAACGAGCCATCGGCGAAAGGCAGCCGGTCCTCATCGGCCTGAACCCCCGAGGCCGAGCGCGCAAAGGCCAGGCCGGCGTCGCAGCGGACGATTCGCGTACCCGGCGGTGGCAGGAACGCACCGTCGAAGCAGCCGAGATCGAGCACGTCCCCGAAGGCGCGCACGACGGCGCCGAGCCGTTCCTGGATACCGTCGAGCATCGCCGCGCGCAGGAAATCATGCCCGGCAAATCCGTCGGCGGCGCGGTCGCGGCGGATGCGCCGGGCGGTACGGTCAAAGATATCGGGGACACTCACCGGGCGGGCTTGTGCCGCCGGACGGGCGGCGCGACAAGAGGGACGTGAAGCGGCTCCTCGCTCCCCTTCGTGTCGCCGCCGATCTCGCGCTGCCGCCGCGATGCCCCGGTTGCGGCGCGGTGACCGGGGAGGACCATCGCTTCTGCGCTGCCTGCTGGGGTGAATTGCGCTTCCTCGGCCCGCCCTGGTGCGCTGCGTGTCATGCGCCCTTCTCCTATGATCGCGGATCCGGGGCGCTTTGCGGCGCGTGCCATGAGCGGCCGCCGCGCCATGCCGGCGTGCGCGCGGCGGTCGCTTATGGCGATGTCGCCCGCACCGTCGCGCTGCGCCTCAAATATGGCGGGCGCACTGCCTTTGCCGAGACGGTGGCGCGGCAAATGGCCCGACTGATGCCCGATGGCGCCGATCTGCTCGTGCCCGTTCCGCTTCATCGCTGGCGGATCTGGTCGCGCGGGTTCAACCAGGCAGCGCTGATCGCCCGCGCGCTGACTCGCGCCACTGGCGTGGCGAACGACCCGATGCTGCTGCGCCGGGCGCGTGCGACCCCGCCGCTCCGCGGAATGGGCGCACGGGGCAGGGCGAAGGCGGTCGCGGGTGCCTTTCGCGTTCAGTCGGGGGCGAAGCAGTTGCTGAAGGGTAAGGCGGTGGTGCTGATCGACGACATCCATACCAGCGGCGCGACCAGTGACGCCTGCACGCGCGTTCTCCTGCAGGCCGGTGCAGCCAGCGTGACCATATTGTGCTGGGCGCGGGTGCTCGATCCGGCAGCGGACGATTGACAAGCGGCGGGGTCGCCCACATTTCAGAATCATGGCAAAGATCGAAATCTACACCAAGGCCTTCTGCCCCTATTGCACGCGGGCGATGCGGTTGCTCGACACCAAGGGTGTGGAGGTCGAGGAATTCGACATCACCATGGGCGGGCCGAAACGCGCCGAGATGCTGCAGCGGTCGAACGGACGCAGCACGGTGCCGCAGATCTTCATCGATGGCCAGCATGTCGGCGGATCGGACGATCTGGCGGCGCTGGAGCGCGATGGCAAGCTCGACGCCTTGCTTGCGGCATGAGGGTCGCGCTGCTTCAGATGACGACGGGGATAGACCCAGTCGCCAATGCCAATAGCCTTACCCAGGCGGTTGCCAATGCGGCAAAGGGTGGCGCGGCGATGCTCTTCACGCCCGAAATGTCCGGCCTGCTCGACAGCAATCGCGGGCGAGCCGCGGCCAATCTCCATCCCGAAGCTGAGGATCCCGTCCTTTCGGCGGTACGTAAGGCAGCATCGGAGCACGGCATCTGGGTTCATCTCGGCTCGCTCGCGGTGCGCGGCGACGACGGCAAGCTGGCGAACCGCGCCTATGTGATCGACCCCGAGGGCAAGATCCGGGCGCGCTACGACAAGCTTCATCTGTTCGACGTCGACCTGCCGACCGGCGAGAGCTGGCGCGAATCCGCTTCCTATACGCCGGGCAGCGGCGCCGTCGTGGTCGATACGCCGGTCGGGCAGGTCGGCCTGGCGATCTGTTACGACATGCGCTTTCCCGACCTGTTCCGGGCACTGAGCGATGCCGGCGCGACCATCCTGGCGGTGCCGGCGGCGTTCACCCGGCCGACGGGGGCCGCGCACTGGCACATATTGTTGCGGGCCCGGGCGATCGAGGCAGCGGCCTTTGTCGTCGCCGCGGCGCAGACTGGCGTGCATGAGGACGGCCGCGCGACCTATGGCCATTCGCTGGTGATCGATCCCTGGGGCGAAGTGCTGCTCGACATGGGCGAGGATGCCGGCCTGGGGTTCGCCGAGATCGATCCGGCACGCACCGCCGATGTCCGCGCGCGCATTCCGGTGCTGGCGCATCGCCGCGCGATTCCGGCGGTCGAGACCGCGTCATGATCGTCTTCGACCTGCGCTGTTCGCGCGAGCATGTGTTCGAGGCATGGTTCGGCTCGAGCGGGGCGTTCGAGGACCAGCGCGCGCGAGGGCTGTTGTCCTGCCCGCTATGCGGCGACGGCGACGTGGGCAAGGCGGTGATGGCGCCGAACATCCCGGCCAAGGGCAACCGGCAAAACGCGCCCGTCCAGAACGAGACGCCGTCGCCCGATGTGATGAAGGCAGCGATCCGCGCGCTGGCCGAGGCGCAGGCCAGGGCGCTGGAAAAGTCCGAATGGGTAGGCAGGGCCTTTGCCGACCGTGCCCGTGCGATGCATGCCGGCGAGACCGATCATGCGCCAATCCATGGCGAGGCGACGGTGGGAGAGGCCAGGGCGCTGGCCGATGAAGGCGTGGCGATCGCGCCGCTGCCGTTCCCGGTGGTACCGCCCGAGGCGATCAACTGAGGTACCAGCCCGCGTGAACGACCGTGAATTCAGTCAATCCGGACAGGTGCTTGAGTAGAATGCGGTTTCATGACCGCATATCAATTTGGTCTGAGAGCTGGGAACGCCTGGACCGTCCGTGCTGATCCGGGACACTTCTTTCCCGAGTTCTTTTCCCGGGCCGGTTTCCGTTGCGTTGTCGATTGACCGGAGAGTTGGGGAAATCTAGGGCTTCCGGCGCTGCCCCCGTAGCTCAGCAGGATAGAGCGACGGTTTCCTAAACCGCAGGCCGGTGGTTCGAGTCCACTCGGGGGCACCAGCACCGCTTGCGCAGGCGATGCCACCCGGAGTGGCCCGTTGAGCGCTTACGCCTTGACGTGCTGCGCGATGTACTTGTTCATTTCGAACATCGTGACCTTGTCACGACCGAACACCTTCTTCAGCTTGTCGTCAGCGAGAATCTCCCGCTTGTTCGCCGGGTTCTGCAGGTTGTTGGACTTGATATAGTCCCACACCTTGCTGATGACCTGGCTGCGCGGCAGCTTGTCGTTGCCGACGATCGCGCCCAGCTCGGGGGACGGCTGCACCGGCGCATGGATGCCGCCGGTTTTCGGAGCTGCCGTGGGTTCTTTCGCCATAAATTGTCCTTCCTGATGTGTCGTTCATGTCGACATCGGTTTCACGCCTGCTTCAGCGTGCGTCGCTTGTGCGCCGCCTTTTTGGGATTGTCACGCCTTACAGTGCCGGATTCCCCTTCGTAGCGGCTGATATCGGCCGGTTTTCGACAGGGATGCGACGACCCGCGCCGTTTTGGGATCGGGGACAAGGAAAAACCCCCTCTTCCGCGAGGAAGAGGGGGCCGATTCCCTGGCGTGCGCCTGTGGTCAGAAGCTCTTGCGGAGCGTCGCGCCATAGGTGCGGGGCTGGTTGGGATAGCCGCTATAGCTGCCGTCCTGCGCGACCGTCGGGAAGGTCGAGATCAGGAAGTTGTTCTTGGTCAGGTTGCGGACCCAGAACATCAGCTCGAGCTTGTTGGCCTTGCTCTCGATGCCGAGGCTGGCGTTGACGTTTTGCTGGCCATAGGTCGACAGGTTCGGCGGCGTCGTCTCGGTGAGCTGGAACTTGCTCATATAATCGAACTCGCCGCGGATATAGGCGCTGATGTCGCCCGTGAAGTCGTGCGACAGGGTGGCCGAGGTCGAGAAGCTCCAGGTCGGGATGCCGGCCGGCTTCTCCCCGGACAGGTTGCGGAACGACGGACGAAGGCCCGTTGCCGGATTGACCGGGCAGCGCACCGTATCATAGTTCACGCAGGCCGCGCCGGTGAAGGAATCATATTTCGGGTCGAGATAGGTGACCGCGCCGGTAAGGGCGAGGGCGGGGACGGGATTGTAGGCCGCGTCCACTTCGAAGCCGCGTACCGATTCCTTGCCGGCGTTGACCAGGCTGTAGCCGAGGCCGGTAAAGGCGTTGGACTGGAAGCCCTTGATCTCCTGCTTGAACACCGCGAGGTTGAAATAGCCGCCGCGGAACTTCGCCTTGGCGCCCGCTTCATAGACGGTGACCTCCTCCGGCGCGGCCGAGCGGCCCACGCCGTTCAGCGGCGGGCGGCTGTCCGACGACAGGTTGATCGCGCTCGCCTTCCAGCCGGTCGAATAGCTGGCATAGACGTTCACGAAATCGAGGTCATAGGCGACCCGGGCGGCATAGGTGACCTTGTCGCCCTTGATGATGCCCGATTCATTGGCGTTCGGATAATTGACCGGGCCGTGGTTCGGGGTGTTGGCGTAGAAGAACTGAACCGCTCCAAGCGCGCCGAACAGATTGGTGGGAATCTTCGCTCCGGGCGGCGCGGCGGGATTGAGGATGGTGAGCGGCAGGAAGCCGAGTTCGGGAACGTTTTGCAGGTTGAGCGAGGAAAACGGATCCTGCAGCACGACAAACGACTGTGCCGCCTTGCGATCGTTGAGATAGGCGAGGCCACCGGTGAGGGTCAGGCGCTGGGTAATCTTGTAATCGACCTGGCCGAACAGCGAGTAGGAGGTTTGTTTCAGCTTGTAGTTGTCGGCAATGCCATTTCCTTCCTGGAAATAGGTCAGGCCGGGCCGAATGGCCGGATTGACGAGCGATTGCAGTGTCTCGAGCTGGGTTACCGCACCCCCGGTGAGCGCATTGACGAAGGCGCGGGTATTCTTGCCGAACCGGATGTCGCGGCCGGTCTGGAGTTTTTCATTCTGATAGAAGCCGCCGATCAGCCAGCTGAGCGGGCCATCGCCGGTCGACGACAGGCGGAGTTCCTGCGTGAAAGTCTTGGCCTCGTTGGCGGTCCGGTTCCTCGAGATGGCCGCGCCGGTAAAATCGATGTCCTGGTCGGACTGGTTGACCTGGTTGCGATAGGCCGTGATCGAGGTCAGCTTCGCGAAGCCGACATTCCAGTCGACCTGGCCCGAAACGCCCTTGCCGACGATGCGGTTATAGGGGTCCTCGTTGAAGATGACGTTGCGGTCGAAGATCTTGGTCGTGTCGGAAACCGCGAAGCCCAGGGATTTGATCGCCAGTGTGGCGGGGCCGTTGAAGATCGAGGTGACGCCGCAGCAGATCTCCTTGATCATGTTATAGTCGCCGATGACGCGGATCGAGAAGTCCGACGACGGCTCGAACAGGATATCGCCGCGGACCGACCAGCGATGACGATCATTGACGCCGGTGCCGGTCGTCAGGTTCTTGAAATAGCCGTCGCGCTCGTTGAGGCTGCCGGACACGCGAAAGGCGAGGCTGTCGGTCAGGGGGCCGGTGAGCGTCGCCTTGGTCTGCATCTGGCTGTAATTGCCGACGGTGATCTCGGCCTTGCCGCCCCAGTCGAACGACGGGCGTTTGGTGACGATGCTGATCGCGCCAGCCGACACGTTCTTGCCGAACAGGGTCGATTGCGGACCGCGCAGCACCTCGACACGCTCGATCTCGGGAAGGTCGTCCAGCGCCGACGCCGATCGCGAACGGTAGACGCCGTCGATGAACACGCCGACCGAGCTTTCGATACCGTCATTGCCGTTGCCGTTGCCGAAGCCGCGGATGATGAAGTTGGTCTGGCCGGCGGCATTGAACTGCGCGACCTTGAGCGAGGGCACGACCGACTGGAGATCGATCAGGTCGCGGATCTGCGCCTTTTCGATCGTCGCGGCGCCGGTGACGGACACCGAGATCGGCACGTCCTGCAGCGTCTGTTCGCGCTTGGTGGCGGTAACGATGATGTCGTCGCTGTCGTTGAGGACGGCCTCGT
This sequence comes from Sphingomonas sp. P2_B6, assembly GCF_056404755.1. Lineage (NCBI taxonomy): Bacteria > Pseudomonadati > Pseudomonadota > Alphaproteobacteria > Sphingomonadales > Sphingomonadaceae > Sphingomonas > Sphingomonas sp. P2_B6. The sequence goes on along the minus strand of NZ_JBFUDK010000004.1, from coordinate 194,008 downwards.
CCTGGGCAGCCGGTACGGGAGTCTCTTGCGCCAGCGCTGGCGTGGCGTAGAGCAGCGCGATAGCCGACGCTGCGAGCAGTTCGAATTTCTTCATGGATGATCCCCTCTTGGCCAGCCCGTCGGTTCTATGCCAACTGAGCGTCGTTCGTATTCTCGGTATGCGAATTCTGCGTCCACCTGAATCAGCCGTCAATGCCGGAATCGTAGGAAAACAGCGGGGTTGCGCAGTTGTTGCCCAAATGAGACAGTTTCGAAATCGAACTGAACTGGCTCAAAGCAAGGTTGCCGTAACGTCAGGTTCGAATAAGGCGTAATGAAATGAGTATGGAACATCGTCCGGGCGGACCCGAAAATGGCGATCTCGTCGCCGAAACGCCCAAAATCCCGGTCCCGGACGAAGTAGCCGAGGCCGTCCGGACCCTGATCCGCTGGTCCGGGGACGATCCGGCGCGCGAAGGATTGCTCGATACGCCGCAGCGCGTCGCGCGCGCGTGGAAGGAATATTGCTCGGGTTATCGCGATGATCCCGCGCATCATCTGTCGCGCGTCTTCGAGGAAGTCGGCGGTTACGACGAGATCGTGCTGCTCAAGGACATCCCGTTCCAGTCGCATTGCGAGCATCACATGGCGCCGATCATCGGCAAGGCGCACATCGCGTACCTGCCGGGCAATTATGTCGTCGGTATCTCCAAGCTCGCCCGCGTGCTGCATGCCTTTGCCCGCCGCCTGCAGGTGCAGGAACGGCTGACCGCCGAGGTGGCGGACTGCATCTGGGAGAATCTGAAGCCGGTCGGCGTCGCGGTGGTGATCGAGGCGAGCCATGCCTGCATGACCGCGCGGGGCGTGCGCACGCCCGGCGTCTCGATGGTGACGAGCCGGATGATGGGCGTGTTCCGCGAGGACGATCGCAGCCGCAAGGAAGTACTCGCGCTGATGGGTTATTGAGTCGCCGTGAAGGAGGCCGACCGCACCATATTGGTTACCGGCGCGCCGCGGCGGATCGGCGCGGCGATCGCGCGGCATCTGGCGGGACAGGGATGGCGGGTCGCGATCCACCATCATCATTCGCCCGAGGCGGCGGAGGCGCTCGCCGCCGAGCTGCCCGGGGCGTGCGTGCTGACCGGCGATCTCGCCTTGCCGGAGACGCCCGCCCATCTGGTGAAGCAGGCGCGCGCCGCCTTTGACGGGCCGCTGACGGCGTTGGTCAACAACGCCTCGCTGTTCGCCTATGACCGGCCGCCGCTCGCCGAGCCCGGGATGCTGCGCGATCATCTCGCGGTGAACCTCGACGCGCCGGCGCTGCTCGCCTCGGCGCTCGCGGCGCAGGATGATCTCTCGGCGGGCGCGGTGGTCAATATCCTCGACCAGAAGATCGCCAATCTGAACCCGGATTTCTTCTCGTACAGTTGCGGCAAGATCGCGCTGGCGGGCGCGACGGTGATGCTTGCCCAGGCATTGGGGCCGCGCATCCGGGTCAACGCCGTGTCGCCGGGACTGTCGCTGCCGAGTCTCGACCAGAGCGACGCGGAATTCCGCGCGGTGGCATCGGAGAATCTGCTGCGACGCCCGGTCGAGGTGACAGCGATCGCCGAAGCGGTCGATTTCCTGCTGACGGCACGGGGCATCACCGGGCAGAACCTGTTCGTGGACAATGGCCAGCATTTCCTGCCGCGCGACAGCGACGTGATGTTCGAGACGCGCCGGGGAAACAGGCACGCGCATGGCTGAGGGCGTGCGCTTCGCCACGATCCTGGAGGGGCTCGAACTGGTCATGGGCCTGGGGATCCATGCCGAGGAGCTGGCCGGGCCGCAGCGGGTGATCGTCAACGTACGGATGGAGGTCGACTATCCCGCGCCGCCGTCCGACGACCGGATCGAGGAAGTGCTCGATTACGACTTCATCCGCGACGACATCCGGGCGCTGGTCGCCGGGCGGCATTTCCATCTGCAGGAGACCTTGTGCGAGGCGATCGCGGGCCTGTGCCTCAAGGATCGCCGCGTCGCGCTGGTGACGGTGCGATCGATGAAGCCCGATATCTACCCGGATGCGGCGGTCGGCTGCGAAATCATGCGCGGCAGGAGTGCAGCCTCCCAGTAACGCGCATGACGCGGTGTTGGAGACTGTCGCGACCCGCACAAAACCGCCAAGCATTCGCCGATTTTTGCGACCTACCTGCGAGAGGGACGAATCGGAGCGATTTTTGCCAGCTGCGCCGCGATTATTGAAGGTCGCTACCACAGGTCTAACCCATTATCAGGCGACGGCGGCCGTAACCGTCGATCTCAATTGCGCGTTTTCTACACGAGTTTTTGAATATTTCAGCGAGGGGTATCGGATTTTCTTCCGGCTTTACTTGGACTGACATGGCACGCTCCTCCTGCCCATCCCGGTTCAACCGGGGGCTGCGACAGTTCAGCAGGGAATGCGGCCAGATTGAATCAGCTCGGGCGCGCGCGCCGGATCGTGCTTTCCCCTTCGCCCTCCGCTGGTTTAGAATGGCGACATCATGACGATCTTCGCTCTCTCCTTCGCGGCCGCGTTTCCGCTGGCCTGACCGGCCAGCCGAACCCGATCCCGTCGCCTTGATCGAGGCTCCGCGCGGAGGCGCGGGGCGCGGTCGCTTATTCGAGAGTTTCCCATGACCCATGATCCCGCGCGCTCGCTGAGCGCGGGCAGCATCCACGCCTTCATCGCTGACGGCGTCGTCCGCATCGATCACGCCTTTCCGCGTAGCCTGGCTGACGAAGCGCGTGCCATTTTGTGGCGCGACACCGGCTGCGATCCGGACCACCCGACGAGCTGGACCAGGCCAGTGATCAGGCTCGGCCATTATGGCCAGCGGCCGTTTCGCGAGGCCGCCAACACGCCCGTCCTGCACCGCGCGTTCGACCAGCTTGTCGGCCCGGGCCGCTGGCTGGCGCCGCGCGCACTCGGCACCTTCCCGGTGCGTTTCCCGTCGCCGGACGATCCGGGGGACGCGGGCTGGCATGTGGATGTGAGCTTCGGGACCGAGCATCCCGATTTCCTCGACTGGCGCGCCAATGTGGAGAGCCGGGGGCGGGCGCTGCTGATGCTCTTCCTGTTCTCCGATGTCGGCGAGGACGATGCGCCGACGCGAATCCGGCTGGGGTCGCACCGCGACATCGCCCGGCAACTGGCGCCGGCGGGCGCGGCGGGGCTGACCTTGCGGGAACTGGCGGCGGACGGCTTTGCCGGATCGGCCGGCCGGCCCGAGGCGCTGGCGACGGGCGAGGCGGGGACGGTGTATCTGTGCCACCCGTTCCTGGTTCACGCGGCGCAGCCGCATCGCGGGACGATCCCGCGCTTCATGGCGCAACCGCCGCTGCTTCCGGCCGAACCCCTGTCGCTGCGGCGGGCGGATGGGGGGTATAGTCCGGTCGAGGCGGCGATCCGGGAAGCGCTTTCCGACGGTTGACGGCTTGAAGGAGCGGCCGCCGGCTGCCTATGCGTGTTGGATACCAACGGCGGCCCAAAGGATGATGCGGACATGACTCAGCCAGGCGACGATCTTCCCGAGACCCTGCGATCGGTGCGGACCCGGCCGCTGTTCGTACTGCGCCTCGATGTGAGCGCGATGCATGCCGTCGGCGGTCCGGAAGGGTCACCGCGGCGTGTCGCGATCGTGCCGGGCGGGAGGTTCGAGGGCGATCGGCTCTCCGGCACCGTGCTGGACGGCGGCAGCGACTGGCAGATCCTGCGCGGTGACGGGGCGGCCACGCTCGATGTGCGTCTCATCCTCCAGACCGGGGACGGCGCGCTGATCGGCATGACCTATACCGGCCTGCGCCACGGCCCGGCCGAGGTCATGGACCGGATGGCGCGGGGCGAGGCGGTCGACCCGGCCAGCTACTATTTCCGGTCGAGCGCGAGCTTCACCACGTCGGATGCGCGCTACGAATGGCTCAACCGGATCATCGCGATCGGCATCGGCCACCGGATCAAGACGGGGCCGGTCTATAGTTTGTTCGAGGTGCTTTGAGCGCGAAAGACGCGGGCACCTGCCGAACCTCGAGGGCATGATGATCGACCAGATCGGCGCGGTGCCGGGCGTGATTCGCTGTTGGGGCGACACGATCATCGACGACGGGACCGGTTAAGCGGGAGCCTCCGAACGAGGCAGCTCGGACAGGACCTGTCGGCCGCTCTCGATGAGCTCGCTCAGCTGCCCGGCATAATGCAGCGCGATGGTTTGCCCGCCCGGGGCCTCCGCGGTTAGGCGGCCATGACCATGATAGATGAGAAAACCCTCGTCATGGGCGCGCTTCAGCAGGCGCCGGACATGGAGATGCGTCACGTCGAAGCGGCGCGACAGGTCGCTCAGCGACACGGTGACGGGCTCGTGCGTGTCGATGAGCGTGAGCGTCCACAGAAATTGCGAGCCGGCATAGGGATGGAGGAACGCCCGGCGCAGCGCGGGGAACGGATCGTGCATGCGCGACAGGGCGTGGAGCCGCGCGGCCTGAATGACGAGCAGCCGTTCGAAGATGGCGGGCTGGTCGAGCAGGTCCGGCAGTGGCGCCAGCGCCGGCTCGATCATGGCCGCCGCGTCGATCGCGGCCTGCAAATGCCGGCGCCAGGCAGCGAGGAACAGCGCGGTCGGCCGATAGGTCGATGGCCCGCTCAGCTCCAGATAGCCGATATACTGCAGGAACTCGACGATCGACCTGGCCCTGCCCGCGCTGAGGAAGCCGGAATCCGCGCAGATCTGCTTGAAAAGCGGCAGGGTCAGGCCGCCCATGCCGTGGAGATAGGCCGCCGACATCGCCGCGATATAGCGACCGGCATCCTTGAAGACGGAAGCGAGCCGGCGGTCGTCGTCGCACAGATCGAGCATGTTGGCAGCCAGCCGGCGCGACGCCGCGCTGAATGCCGCGTGACGGCTGACCTCGCCCCAGGTCGCCGGCACGGCGGGATCGGTCGACGGGAACGTCGCGTGCATCTGCCCTCCGAACTTGTCCCGGTACGTCGACATATCACAGCGCCGGGCGCGAACAAATTTGTTCAATTGCCGTAACGATCTCCCCGTCTCACGGTCGACCGGCTCGGCCAAGGACGATGCGGGAGGGGACCGCGGCGCCATTCGGCCGGGCGTCGATCTGTCGTTGGGGAAATGCCGATGCCGACCATCAGGGCCTGCCTCCGGACGCTTCGCTGGATCCGGTTTCTGCCGGCCGCGGCGGCGCCGGTCGCGGCATGGAGCCAGACTCCGCCCGCCAAGCCGCCAAGCCAGCCGGCCGATGCCGCCGGCGTGTCGGCTGCGATGAGGCAGCAGCTGCTGTCGGCGCAACGCCAGCTGCTCCCGCGCACGCCGGCCGAAGCCAAGCTCGACTCCGGCCTGCTGCTCGCGGCGCGCGGGCCCGTCGTGACTCAGGCCGGTGGGGCGCCGCTTAGAGCTTATGCCGCCTTGCCCGGCGGCAAACCGTCCACCGGCGGTGAACTCGTCGTGATCAAGGGGGACATAACCCCCGCGCTGCATGATTTCATCGTCAGCCAGGGTGGCACCGACATCGCCGAAATTCCCGAATATCATAGCATGTCGGTGCGGCTGCCCTTGTCGAGCCTCGCGGCGGTGACGGCGCGGCCGGAGGTGCGCAGTATCGCGCTTGCCCGGCCGCCGGCCGTCAACCAGGCGACCCCCGCGCCGGGCCAGGGCGCCAATTGGGATGGCGACGCGGCGCATGAAGGGGCGTTGCTGCGCGGCACCTTCAAGGCCGACGGCACCGGCATCAAGGTCTGCGTCATCTCGGACAGTATCGATCACCTCGCCGAATCCCAGCAGAACGGCACGCTCGGTGCCGTCGAGGTGCTGGCCGAGCCCGCGGGCGTCCCGACTCCCCACGGACATGGCGAGGGCACCGCGATGCTGGAGATCGTGCACCGCATTGCCCCGGGCGCCACGCTCGCCTTTGCTGATATGGGCGACACGCGCGTGCGCATGGCGATCAACGTGGCGCGGCTCGCGCTCGACCATTGCACCATCATCGTCGACGACATCACCTATTCCGACGAGACGCCGTTTCAGGATGGCGAGATCGCCCGGGCCGCCCGCGCCGCGACGGACAATGGCATCCTGTTCTTCTCGTCGGCCGCCAATAGCGGCAATCTCGCCCAGCATACGAGCGGCACCTGGGAAGGCGATTTCAGCCCGAGCACGAGCACGATCCAGCTACCGTCGTTCGACCCGGCCACCAACCAGATCACCAATGTCACCTACCGCTTCCATCAGTTCGCGCCGGGGGTCGTGTTCGACAACGTCACTCAGGCCAATCCGGGCGCTCCCAATGCGCAACTGACCTGGAACGACCCCGTCAGAGACTCGCCGGACACCATCAACGACTATCTGTTCGCGGCGTTCGACGAGGCGGGGCAGCTGCAGACGCTCGCCTCCTCGGTCGATGACGTGCCGATGATATCGGTCGACCTCAGGCCGCATTACCGCCTCGCCGTCCTGAAGGCGGAAACCGACGCCGCGCGCGTCGTCCGCATCGTCACCAATCGCGGCAGGCTGGCCTATGCCACGGACGGACAGACCTTCGGGCACAATGCGCTTGGCGCCGCGAAGGCCTTCACGATCGCCGCGGTGACGGCGCAGCAGCGGACGGCACCGTTCCGGTCGAACGGCTATGATCGCGGCGCACCGACGCTCGACGTCGAATCCTTCAGCTCGGACGGGCCGCGCCGGGTCTATTATGACGGTGCCGGGCAACCGCTCGCGTCCGGCAGCCTGACCTATGCGGGGGGCACGATCCTGCGAAAGCCCGATTTCGCCGCGGCCGACTGCGTGGTGAATTCAGTCCAGGATCCGGCCTTTCAGCCCATGTTTTGCGGCACCAGCGCCGCCGCGCCGCAGGCCGCCGCGATCGCCGCGCTGATCCTGTCGGCCGCGCCCAAGGCCGATGTCAAAAAGGCGTTCGCTGACAGCAGCCTGCTACTGAAGGACATGTCCGGGCCCTCGGGACTGGGCGCCGCCACCTGGACCGACAGCCAGGGACTGGGCCTGATCAATCCGGTCGTCGCGCTGCGCAGCGCGCTTGACGATCAGGGGATCGCCATCGAGTCCTTCACCGAAATCGCGCCGCTGGGCGGCGTGTCGGACTCAAGCGGCCATCGGTGCGGGCTGACCGCGGCGTCAGGCGGCGCGGTGCCGACCCTGAACGGGGCGACACCCGGCTGGACATTGCCGCCCAATGCGTCGGTGTCGATCGTCTGCAAGAACCTGCCGGCCGACGCAGTGCGGATCGAGGCGCTGCTCGGCTTCGAATATAGCTCACCCACCGCCAATGCCGTGTGGCGAGTCCACACGGTCGCCCGAAACGCGGCGACCGGGGCCGAGGTGCGCACCAACAACTGGACCGGCTCCTGGGGCCCCGGATATAATCACAATCCGGGCGTGGGCAGGGTCTGGTCGGAGAATATCCCGGAACTGCCCGCCGGCACGCGGATCGACTATCAGTTCGACATCTCCAACGCAGGGAATCTGCGGACCCTGTTGCTGCGCCGGTTCCGGATCGGTCCCCTCGCGGCGTTCTAGGACGATACGAGGCTGGGCATTCATGAATCTCCTGCATGATGACATGCCGGTTTGATGGGGTAATCGTGCAGCGCCCGGACGCGTAGGCTGTAACGGCGCGCAAGGGAGACCCATGATGAAACCGATCGTCGCGACCACGGCGGCGCTGCTCCTGGCAGGGCCCGCGGAAGCACAGCGACCAGCCTCGGTCGCGCCCAGGGCGATGCAGGTGATCGCGCCAGCGCTGGCGGATTATACCGACGCCATCTTGTTCGGCGATGTCTGGAAAAGGCCCGGCCTCGCCGCGCGGGATCGCAGCCTGGTGACGCTGTCCGTGCTGGTCGCGACCGGCAGGACCGCGCAGATGCCGGGGCATCTCAACCGCGGGCTCGATAACGGCGTCCGGCCGACCGAGATTGCCGGGCTGGTCACCCACCTCGCTTTCTATACCGGCTGGCCCAATGCGGTATCGTCGCTCGAGGTGGTGGAAAAGGCGTTTGCCGCGCGGGACATCGACCCGGCGACCTTGCGGGCCGCCGCTGCGCCGTTGCCCGTGCCGGCATCCGACGCCGCCCGTGCCCGGTCGGTCGAGGAGAATGTCGGGCCGGTGGCGCCCAAGCTTGCCGAACTGACCAACGACGTACTGTTCGGCGATCTCTGGCGGCGGACCGATCTCAGTCCGCGCGATCGCAGCCTCGTCACCATCGCGGCGCTCGCGGCGATCGGGGCCGACGACCAGCTTGCCTTCCATCTGCGGCGCGGCGTGGAGAACGGGCTGACGCGCGACCAGATCGGCGAGGCGCTCACGCATCTCGCCTTCTACGCCGGCTGGCCGAGGGCGATGGCGGCGGTCGCGGTCGCCGGGAAGGTGCTTGCCGGAGGCGCCCCAGCGCCAGAGGCGAGCGATCGCGCCGACGCGTTGAGCGTGGTGCGGCCCGGCGGACAGCCTGTTCCGGGCTCGGCGGCCAATTTCACCGGATCGGCTCTGGTGAGCTCTCCGTTCAAGGGCAGCGGCGATGCGCGGGTGGGCGGGGCGACCGTCACCTTCCAGCCGGGTGCGCGAACGCACTGGCATCGCCATCCGCTCGGGCAATTGCTGATCGTCACTGCTGGGCGTGGCTGGGTGCAGGCCGAGGGCGAGCCGGTGCGCGCGGTCGGCCCGGGCGATGTCGTCTGGACCGGGCCGGGCGTGGCGCATTGGCACGGCGCGACGCCGGCCAGCGCGATGACTCATGTCGCGGTGGCGGAGACGCTGGATGGCAAGGCGACCGAGTGGCTCCAGCCCGTCAGCGACGCGCAGTATCGCGGGCCCGACTGAGTCGTCCGCCCGCTCATGAAACCGAGTCATGGGCGCATGCCGGATACGGCATCAATCGCGCGCATCGCGACTCGGTTTCGTGCGTTGAGTTCTGAAGTGCTACACTCTCCTGTTTTCCGAGACGCTGGAAAGGAATCGACCCGATATGGCTGGCGATCTGGAAATCTCCCGGCGCGGCGTTCTGGCGGCGACCGCCGCCACCGCCGCGCTCACTGCCGTCCCCAAAGCGGAGGCGCAGGGCGTCCCGCCGCGCACCACGCCGTCGATGATGACGGTGGCGATGGAGGTGAACGGCAAGCGCCGCGAGCTCGAGCTCGACACGCGCACGACCCTGCTCGACGCGCTGCGCGAGCATCTGCAGCTGACCGGCACCAAGAAAGGCTGCGACCATGGCCAGTGCGGCGCCTGCACGGTGCTGGTCGAGGGCAAGCGCATCAATTCCTGCCTGAGCCTGGCGGTGATGCACGAAGGCGACAAGGTCACCACGATCGAGGGGCTTGGCACGCCGGGCGACCTGCACCCGATGCAGGCGGCCTTCATCAGGCATGACGGCTATCAATGCGGTTATTGCACCCCCGGCCAGATCTGTTCGGCGGTGGCGGTGCTCGGCGAGATCAGGGCCGGCGTGCCGAGCCATGTGTCGGCCAGTCTGACCGAGCGGCCGCAAGCCACCAATATGGAGATGCGCGAGCGGATGAGCGGCAATATCTGCCGGTGCGGCGCCTATTCCAACATTGCCGAAGCGATGGCGGACGTTGCGGGAGGGGCGGCATGAAACCGTTCAGCTACGAGCGCGCCGAAACGCCGGCCGCCGCTGCCGCTGCCGTCCTACGGACGCCCGGCGCCAAGTTCATCGCGGGGGGCACCAATCTGCTCGACCTGATGAAGCTGGAGATCGAGGCGCCGCAGCATCTCGTCGATGTCGGACCGCTGAAGCTCGACCGGATCGAGAAGACCGAAGCAGGCGGGGTCCGGATCGGCGCGCTGGTGACCAACACCATGCTGGCGTCGGACGATCGCATCCGGCGCGATTATGGCGTGCTGACCCGGGCGATCGTGGCGGGCGCGAGCGGGCAGCTGCGCAACAAGGCGACGACCGCGGGCAACCTGCTCCAGCGGACGCGCTGTCCCTATTTCTACGACACCAACCAAGCCTGCAACAAACGCAAGCCGGGGTCCGGCTGCGCCGCGATCGGCGGGTTCAGCCGGCAGCTCGGCGTGATCGGGACGAGCGACACCTRCATCGCCACCTATCCGGGCGACATGGCGGTGGCGATGCGGCTGCTCGACGCGACGGTGGAGACGGTCGACGCGGCGGGGGTGGCGCGGACCATTCCGATCGCCGATTTCCATCAGCTGCCGGGCAAGACGCCGCATATCGAGACGGTGCTGAAGCGGGGCGAACTGATCACGGGCGTGACCCTGCCCAGGCCGATCGGCGGCACGCATCTCTACCACAAGGTGCGCGACCGGGCGTCCTATGCCTTTGCGCTGGTGTCGGTGGCGGCGGTGATCCGGCCGGACGGCACGGGGCGCGTCGCGATCGGCGGCATCGCGCCGAAGCCCTGGCGGGTCGAGGCGGCCGAGGCGGCGATGCCCCGCGGGGCGAAGGCCGTCGCCGCGCACCTGCTGGCGGGCGCTAAACCCACCCATGACAACGCCTTCAAGGTGCCGCTGGTGGAGCGAACCATCGCGGCGGTGATGAGCGACGCGAGGAGCCGGTCATGAAGTTCGACACGCCCGCGGGCACCAATCCGATCGACCAGCTCAAGGTGATCGGCAAGCCGACCGACCGGATCGACGGGCCGCTCAAGACCACCGGCTCCGCGCCCTATGCCTATGAACGGCATGATGCGGTGGCGAAACAGGCTTATGGCTATCTCGTCGGCAGCGCGATCGCCAAGGGCCGGATCAACCGGATCGATACCGAGGAAGYGAAGGCCGCGCCCGGCGTGCTGGCGGTCGTCACCACGCTCGACATGCCGAAGCTGGCCAGGGGCAATTTCAACACCGCCTCCCTGTTCGGCGGGCCCGAGGTGCAGCATTATCACCAGGCGGTAGCGATCGTCATTGCCGAGACGTTCGAACAGGCGCGGACCGCGGCCAATCTGGTGCGTGTCGATTACGCGCGGGCGAAGGGCAGTTTCGATCTGGCCGCGCTCGCGCCGACCGCGCCCTATACCGGCGACGGCGATGCCAAGATCATGCGCGTGGGCAATTTCGACGGCGCGTTCGCCACCGCGCCGGTGACGCTGGACGCGACCTACACGACGCCCGACGAATCGCATGCGATGATGGAACCGTTCGCAACGATCGCAGCGTGGGAAGGGGACAAGCTGACCCTGTGGACGTCGAACCAGATGATCGCCTGGACCAAGGTCGACCTGGCGAAGACGCTGGGCATTGCGAAGGAAAATGTGCGGCTGGATTCACCGTTCATCGGCGGCGGGTTCGGCGGCAAGCTGTTCCTGCGCGCCGATGCGGTGCTGGCCGCGCTCGGTGCAAGGGCAGCGAAGCGTCCGGTCAAGCTGGCGATGACTCGCCCGATGATGATCAACAACGCCACCCACCGGCCGGCGACGATCCAGCGCATCCGGCTGGGCGCGACGCGCGAGGGGCGGATCACCGCGATCGCGCATGAAAGCGCGTCGGGCAATCTGCCGGACGGCAAGCCCGAATCGGCGGTGCAGCAGACGCAACTGCTCTATGCCGGCGAGAACCGGCTGACCGCGATGCGCCTGGCCGAGCTCGACCTGCCCGAAGGAAACGCGATGCGCGCGCCGGGGGAGGCGCCCGGCCTGATGGCGCTCGAAATGGCGATGGACGAGATGGCGGAGAAGCTCGGCATGGATCCGGTGCAATTCCGCATGCTCAACGATACCCAGGTCGATCCGGCAAAACCGGAGCGGAAATTCTCGCAGCGGCAGCTGGTCGAGTGCCTGCGCCTCGGGGCGGAGCGATTCGGCTGGGATCGCCGGAACGCCAAACCGGCCTCGGTGCGGGAAGGGCGCTGGCTGATCGGCATGGGCGTGGCCGCGGGTTTCCGCAACAATCTGCTGATGAAGTCGGCGGCGCGCGTCCGGCTCGACGGCAAGGGGGTGGTGACGATCGAGACCGACATGACCGATATCGGCACCGGCACCTACACCATCCTGGCGCAGACCGCAGCGGAGACGATGGGCATCGGGCTCGACAAGGTGGTGGTGAAGCTGGGCGATTCCGATTTTCCGGTCTCGGCCGGATCGGGCGGGCAATGGGGCGCCAATAATTCCACCGCCGGCGTCTATGCCGCCTGCATGAAGCTGCGCGAGACGGTGGCGCAGCGGCTCGGCTTCGATCCGGCGACCACGGCGTTCGCCGATGGCAAGGTGCGGTCGGGCAAGCGCAGCGCCTCGCTGGGCGAAGCGGCGCAAGGCGGCGAGATCGTGGTCGAGGACGGCATCGAATATGGCACGCTCGACAAGCAATATCAGCAATCGACCTTTGCCGGCCATTTCGTCGAAGTGGCGGTGGATGGCTTCACCGGCGAGACGCGGGTTCGGCGCATGCTGGCGGTCTGCGCGGCGGGCCGTATCCTCAACCCCAAATCAGCGCGGAGCCAGGTGATTGGCGCGATGACCATGGGTGTTGGCGCCGCGCTGATGGAGGAACTGGCGGTCGACAAGCGTTTCGGCTTCTTCGTCAACCACGACCTCGCCAGTTACGAGGTGCCGGTCCATGCCGATATCCCGCACCAGGAGGTGATCTTCCTCGACGAGGTCGATCCGATTTCCTCGCCGATGAAGGCGAAGGGTGTGGGCGAGCTGGGCCTGTGCGGGGTCGGGGCGGCGATCGCCAATGCGATCTACAACGCGACGGGGGTACGGGTGCGCGATTACCCGATCACGCTCGACAAGCATCTGGACCGGTTGCCGGAGATGGCTTGAGGCAGCTCGCCGGAGACCCACGCGGTCAGGCTGTTGCTGACCAAGCCCCAGCGGTGATTGGCAAGCAAGCGCGGATCGAATTCACGCTCAGACGGATCGCGCGCGAAAACTGCCCACCCCGGTATTCCTGACGCCTGGCTCCGACCCCTTCGCCGAACCATGCCCGTCGCGCGATAGCCCGTTGCGGAACGATAGGCGGATTGGGCGTGGGCGTGTATCGTGCATCGTCGCCCCGCCCCCCGGCCTGGCGAAGCGATGCGCGGAAAACCCTTTCTCGCGACCTGCGCCCAACGATCATTTGAGGTGGACGAAACGATGATGACCCCATCTGACGCGCCGGCCGCCGATGCCGGCGCGCAAGAGCAGCCCTTGTCGCCGGAGCTGCTGCGACGGATGGACGGCTATTGGCGCGCGGCCAATTACCTGTCGGTCGGCCAGATCTATCTGCGCGCCAACGCCTTGCTCGAACGGCCGCTGACGCTCGCCGATGTGAAGCCGCGGTTGCTCGGCCATTGGGGCACGACGCCGGGGCTGAACCTGCTCTACGTCCATCTCAACCGCCTGATCGTGGCGCATGACCTCAACATGATCGCCGTGATCGGGCCGGGCCATGGCGGCCCGGGGCTGGTGGCGAACACCTATCTGGAAGGCTCCTATACCGAACGCTACCCGGCGATCGAGCGAAGCAGGGGCGGGATGGAGCGCCTGTTCCGGCAATTTTCCTGGCCGGGCGGCATCCCCAGCCATGTCGCGCCGGAAACGCCGGGATCGATTCATGAAGGCGGGGAGCTGGGCTATTCGCTCGCCCATGCTTATGGCGCCGCGTTCGACAATCCGGACCTGATCGTCGCCTGCGTGGTGGGCGACGGCGAAGCCGAAACAGGGGCGCTGGCGACGAGCTGGCACAGCAACAAGTTCCTGAACCCGGTCCGGGACGGCGCGGTGTTGCCGATCCTGCACCTGAACGGCTTCAAGATCGCCAACCCGACGGTGCTGGCGCGGATCGGTCAGGACGAACTGACGGATCTGCTGCGCGGCTATGGCCATGAGCCCTGGTTCGTCGAGGGGGACGATCCGATGGTCGTCCACCAGTTGCTCGCCGCGACGCTCGATACCGTGATGGCGCGCATTTTCGAGATTCAGCGCGACGCTCGATCCGGCGATGATGGCGGCGCCCGGCCGCGCTGGCCGATGATCGTGTTGCGCACGCCCAAGGGCTGGACCGGCCCGAAATTCGTCGATGGCAAGCCGGTCGAGGGCAATTGGCGATCCCATCAGGTGCCGATCGCCGACTTCACCGATCCGGAGCATCTCACCCAGCTCGAACAATGGATGCTGAGCTACAAGCCGGCGGAGCTGTTCGACGCGCAGGGCAAGTTCCTCGAGGATTATGCTTCGCTCGCGCCGACCGGCCACCGCCGCATGGGATCGAACCCGCACGCCAATGGCGGCGAGCTGATGGTGCCGCTGTCGCTGCCCGATTTCCGCGACCATGCGGTGGCGGTGGACACGCCCGGCACGACCAGGGCCGCCGCGACCGCAGTGCTGGGCGATTATCTGCGCGATGTCATGGCGTTCAACGAGAGCACGTCCAATTTCCGCCTGTTCGGGCCGGACGAGACCGCGTCGAACCGCCTCCAGGCAGTGTATGACGTCACCGGCAAGGCGTGGATGGCGGAGATCCGCCCGGACGACACCAATCTGGATCGCGACGGGCGCGTGATGGAGGTGTTGAGCGAACATCTCTGTCAGGGCTGGCTGGAGGGCTATCTCCTCACCGGGCGGCACGGCCTGTTCTCGTGCTACGAAGCCTTTGTCCACATCGTCGATTCAATGCTCAACCAGCATGCCAAATGGCTGAAGGTGACGCGCGGCATTCCGTGGCGCAGGCCGATCGCTTCGCTCAACTATCTGCTGACCTCGCATGTCTGGCGACAGGACCATAATGGCCTGTCGCACCAGGACCCCGGTTTTATCGACCATGTCGCCAACAAGAAGGCGGGGGTGGTGCGAATCTACCTTCCGCCCGACGCCAACAGCCTGCTCTCGGTTGCCGACCATTGCCTGCGCAGCCGGCATTATGTGAACGTCATCGTCGCGGGCAAGCAGCCCGAATGGCAATGGCTGGGGATCGATGCGGCGGTGCGCCACTGCACCGCCGGCGCCGGCATCTGGGAATGGGCGAGCGACGCGGGCGAGCCCGATGTGGTGATGGCCTGTGCCGGTGACGTGCCGACGTTGGAAACGATGGCGGCGGTGACCATGCTGCGCGCCTATGTGCCCGACATTCGCATTCGCGTGGTCAACGTGGTCGACCTGATGGTGCTGCAGGCGCAATCGGAGCACCCGCACGGGCTGGACGATCGCGCGTTCGATGCGCTGTTCACCACTGACAAGCCAGTGATCTTCGCCTTTCACGGCTATCCGTCGCTGATCCACAAGCTGACTTATGCCAGGCACAACCACCACAATATCCATGTGCGCGGCTATAAGGAGGAGGGCACGACGACGACGCCGTTCGACATGGTCGTGCTCAACGATCTCGACCGCTACCGGCTGGCGTTGGACGCGATCGAGCGCATTCCGCGGCTCAAGGCGCGGGTTCCCGCCGAGACCGCACGCTATTGGACGACGATGGAGCGGCACAAGCTGTACGTTGCGGAGCAGGGTGACGACCTGCCGGAGGTGCGGGACTGGCAATGGCATCGGTGACACGGGACGGGCACACCGTCCTGACGCTCAATGCGGGGTCGTCCTCGATCAAGTTCGCCTGGTACCGACGCGTGGAAGGGGTGGTGACGAGGGTCGCCACCGGCGAGACGGAAAGCGGGGCGGCGCATCACGACCTGCTCGGGCAGGTGGACGGGCTTTCCAACGGAGCGCAGCCCGACGCGATCGGCCACCGCATCGTCCATGGCGGGCCCGCCTTGTTCCGTCCGGTCGAGATCGACAGCGAGATCACCGCCCAGCTCGACGCCGCACGGGCCTTTGCCCCTCTTCACGTCCCTGCGGCGCTTGCGCTGATCGCGAGCGCCCGTGCCCGCTATCCCGGCAAGCCCCAGATCGCCTGTTTCGACACCGGATTCCATGCGACGCTGCCGGATATCGCCGCGGTACTGCCGGTGCCCAGGACGCTCCGCGCACGGGGGGTGCGTCGCTACGGGTTTCACGGGCTGTCCTGCCAGTCAATCCTGCACCAGTTGGGCGACAGGGTCCCCGAGCGGCTGATCATCGCGCATCTGGGCAGCGGCGCCAGTGTGACGGCGGTGCGGCGGGGCGTCTCCATCGATACCAGCATGGGGCTGACTCCCAGCGGCGGCGTGGTGATGGCGACGCGGTCGGGCGACATCGATCCGGGCGTGTTGCTGTTCCTGTTGCGGGAGGATGGTGTCGGGGGAGAGATGATCGAGACCCTGATCGACCGCCAATCGGGGCTGCTCGGTATCTCGGGCCTGTCGGGTGATATGCGCCGGCTGCACGAGGCAGCGCCCGCCAATCCCGACGCGGCGCTCGCCATCGCGATCTTCTGCCGTTCGGTCGCCAAGCAGATCGCCGGGATGCTGGCGTCGCTCGGCGGTGCCGAAATGATCGTCTTCACCGGAGGAATCGGCGAGAACGACGCGCGGATTCGCGCCGCGATCTGCGGCGACCTTGCCTGGGCAGGGGTGGCGCCGGGCGCGACCGGGCCGGGTGCCATCGCCGTCAACATCCTGCCGTCCGACGAGCAGGGCCAGATCGCCCGCGGTATATGGTCGGTGCTGGACGAACGGCCGGCGTGAAGCAGCGGCGTTGCCTCCCCGTCATCGACGGGGAGGAAGGATCAGGCGGCGTTGGCCGCGCTGAGCACCGCCCTGACCGATGCCGTGGCGATATCCGCGTCGATGCCCACGCCGAACACCGTGCGGCCGTCCGACGTGCGGCATTCGACATAGGCCGCCGCCTGCGCATCCGCCCCGTGGCCGATCGCGTGCTCGCTATAGTCGACCACGTCGAGCTGCGGGCCGGTCGTCTCGCCGAGCGCGGCGATGACGCCCGAGATCAGCCCGTTGCCGCGGCCCGAGATCGAGCGTTCCTCGCCGCCGATCGCGACGCGGCCGACGAACAGCCGGTCCCCCGACGCGCCACTCTCATGATAGTCGAGCAGGGTGAAACGATCGTCGGGCTTGGCGAGATAGGCCTTGTGGAAGGCGTTCCAGATGTCCTCGGCGTTCAGCTCCCGGCTCGTCTCGTCGGCCATGGCCTGGACGTGACGGCTGAGATCGGCCTGGAGGCGCTTGGGGAGCTTTAGCCCCTTGTCCTGCTCGATCACCCAGGCGACACCGCCCTTGCCGGACTGTGAGTTGACCCGGATCACTGCCTCATAGCTGCGACCGAGATCGGCCGGGTCGATCGGCAGATAGGGGACTTCCCAGAACTCGTCGTTGCGCGCGGCCTGGGCAGCGAAGCCCTTCTTGATCGCATCCTGATGTGAGCCGGAAAAGGCAGTGAACACCAGCTCGCCGGCATAGGGATGGCGCGGATGGACGGGGAGCTGATTGCAATAAGTGACGGTGTTGATGATCTCGTCGATGTCCGAGAAATCCAGCTTTGGATCAATACCTTGCGTGTACATGTTGAGCGCGACCGTCACCAGGTCGCAATTGCCGGTGCGCTCGCCATTGCCGAGCAGGCAGCCCTCGACGCGGTCGGCGCCGGCCATCAGGCCCAGCTCCGCCGCCGCCACGCCGGTGCCGCGGTCATTGTGCGGATGCAAGGAGATCACGACGCCGTCGCGGTTGCGGATATTCTTGCCGAACCATTCGATCTGGTCGGCATAGATGTTGGGCGTGGCGCACTCGACCGTCGCCGGCAGGTTGAGGATCAGCGGGTGATCGGGGGTGGGGCGCAGCACCTCCATCACGGCCTCGCAGACCTCTACCGAGAAATCGAGCTCGGCAGTGGAGAAGGTTTCCGGGCTATATTCGAAAAACCAGTCGGTATTCGGCTGGGCGGCGGCGCAGTCGCGCAGGATCTTCGCGCCGTCGACTGCGATCTGGCGGACTTCGTCGCGGCTCATGCCGAACACGATCTTGCGCCAGGCCGGGCTGACCGCATTGTAGAGATGGACGATCGCCCTGGGCGCACCGCGCAGGGATTCGAAACTCGTCTCGATYAGGTCGCGGCGGGACTGCGTCAGGACCTGGATCGTCACGTCGTCCGGGATGCGGCCGGTTTTCACGAGGCCGGAGATGAAATCGAACTCGGTCGCGCCGGCGCTCGGGAAACCGACCTCGATCTCCTTGATGCCGACCTTGCAGATCAGGTCGAAGAAGCGGGTCTTCTTCTCCCCGTCCATCGGATCGATCAGCGCCTGGTTGCCGTCGCGCAGATCGGTCGAGAGCCAGCGTGGCGGCTGGGTGATGGTTCGCGACGGCCATTCGCGGTTGGGCAGATCGATCTGCGGGAAGGGGCGGTATTTGGTCGAAGGGTCACGCAACATGGGTCTAATCTCGCTGCTCGCGGTCGTCGTTCGGGTCGGTTGAGGCCCTTAGGCGGGTCGCGCGCGCCAACGGCGCACGGCGGAAATCGCGCCTAAGGGCGCGTAAGTCGAAGCAGCGAAAGGCGTAGCGCCAGCGTCATATGGCTCGCGTTACCGCGTCACCGCGCCTCATGTCCAGCCTGTCCTTCGAACAAACGGTCGAGCGGGCCTTCGGGCAGGAACCACAGGACCGCAACGAGCGCGGCGCAGGTGACGCCAAGCCAGGGCGAGAGGAAGGTGAGGGGGATGCCTGCCAGATAGAGCAGCCCGGCAAAGCGGCCCTTGCGGCCGTAGCTGCGATAATAGGCCTCCGCTGCCGGGCCCTGCCTGCCGGTGCGCCGGATGACCGACTGGAGCCACATATAGGCGACCGACGGCAGCAGCATCGTCACGAGATAGAGCAGGGTCGCCTCGCGGTTGAAATGATGCTCGCCGAGATAGGAGGTGGAGAAGGGCACCAGCGAGAGCGCGAACAGCAACAGGATGTTCGACCAGATCAGCCCGTTGGTGACATGAGTCGCATGGGTGAACAGGCGGTGATGATTGACCCAGTAGATCGCGACATAGGCATAGCTCAGCACATAGGCGAGAAACACCGGCCAGAGCGTCCAGAGCTTGTCCATCCCCTCGGAGATCGGGGGATGAAGCTCGAGCACCATGATGGTGACGATGATGGCGACGACGCCGTCCGAGAATGCTTCCACCCGGCCGATGCCCGGCCGGCCTTCCTCAATCGCGGACGGCGCCGGGTCGGTCACTGCGCGACGAAGCCGGCGTTGATGGTCAGATCGACCTTGTCGGATACGGCGGGGACCAAAAAGGTGATTCCGAAATCGCTGCGCTTGATGCTGGTGGTCGCAGCGAAGCCGAAGTTGAGTTTCTTGGCGCCCTGGGTGGCGTTGCCCGCGCCGACGAAGCGCGCGGTGAGCACGACTGGCTTGGTCACATCCTTCAGGGTCAGGTCGCCAGCGATCGTCGCGGTGGTGCCGTTGATCGTGACCTTGGTCGAGACGAACTTGGCGGTCGGGAATTTCGCGGCGTCGAAGAAGTCGGGCGTCTTCAGATGCGTGTCGAGCGCGGGGAGCGTGGTGAGCACCTTGTCGATCGGGATGGTCACGTCGACCTTCGAGTTGCCCGGGTTGGCGGTGTCGACCACCAGCGTACCGGTCGGCTGGGTGAACTGGCCGGTATATTCGGTAAAGCCGAAATGGTTGACCGTGAACAGGATCTGGCTGTGGCGCGGCTCGACCTGATAGGTGCCGGAGACGACTTTCGTGGCGTCGAGCGTACCGGGAGGGCCGGCCGGGGTTTGCGCCAGCAGCGGGGCAGTCGCGAGCGCCAGAACGGCGACAAAGGCATAGCGCATGGGAAATCTCCGAGAGAAAAGGGCCGCGCCAAGATGACGCGGCCTCCCATGAATGCAAGCGCCGAAGCGGAAACGATCCGTTGGCTGTGAGTGCCCTTGACGTGGCTAACCCCACATCAGTTCGTCCCGAGCAGCCATCGAGCCTGTCGAGATGGCGTATCGAGGGACAGGCGTTTCGTGCGTAACCTGTACCTCGATACGCGCCCTCGATACGGCTTCGCCTACTACTCGGTCGCTACTCGGCACGAACGGGTGGTGAAAGCTTGTAGCGCGCTCAGTTCTTGTCCTTGTCCACCAGCTTGTTCGCGCCGATCCAGGGCATCATCGCGCGCAGTTCGGTGCCGACCTTTTCGATCGGATGCGCCGCTGCCGCCTTACGGGCTGCCTTGAGCTCGGGCTGGCCGGCGCGGTTGTCGAGCACGAAGTTCTTCACGAAACGGCCACCCTGGATGTCGGCGAGCACGCGCTTCATCTCGGCCTTGGTCTCGTCMGTGATGATCCGCGGGCCCGTGGTGATGTCGCCATATTCCGCGGTGTTCGAGATCGAATAGCGCATGTTGGCGATGCCGCCCTCATACATCAGGTCGACGATCAGCTTCACTTCGTGAAGGCACTCGAAATAGGCCATTTCCGGGGCGTAGCCAGCCTCGACCAGGGTCTCGAACCCGGCCTGGATGAGATGGGTGAGGCCGCCGCACAACACGGCCTGCTCGCCGAACAGGTCAGTCTCGCATTCCTCGCGGAAATTGGTCTCGATGATGCCCGAACGGCCGCCGCCGACGCCCGACGCATAGGCCAGCGCGATGTCGTGCGCGTTGCCGCTCTTGTCCTGGTCGATCGCGATCAGGCAGGGCACGCCGCCACCGCGGACATATTCGCTGCGCACGGTATGGCCCGGGCCCTTGGGCGCGATCATGATCACGTCGAGATCCTCGCGCGGCTCGATCAGSSCGAAATGCACGTTGAGGCCGTGCGCGAAGGCGATCGCCGAACCCTTTTTCAGGTTCGCGTGCAGATCATCGGCGTAGATCGCGGCTTGGTGCTCGTCGGGGGCGAGGATCATGGTGATGTCGGCCCAGGCGGCGGCCTCGGCATTGGTCATCACCTTGAAGCCGGCACCTTCGGCCTTTTTCGCGGTCGCCGAACCGGGGCGGAGTGCGATCGCGATCTCCTTCACGCCGGAATCGCGCAAATTCTGGGCATGGGCATGGCCCTGGCTGCCATAACCGACGATCGCGATCTTCTTGTCGGTGATCAGGTTCAGATCGGCGTCGCGATCATAATAGACACGCATGGATAGTTGCTCCCTTATTCAAAAAAATCTGCCGTCATGCCGGACTTGTTCCGGCATCCATCGTGCAACCAGTGACGGCGTCGCTGGTGGATGGATGGACCCCGGAACAAGTCCGGGGTGACGAAACATTGGCGGTTACGCGGCTTCTTTCCCCCGCGCGATGGCGACGATGCCGGTGCGGGCGACCTCGATCAGGCCGACTTCGCGCATCAGCGTGATGAAGGTGTCGATCTTCTCCGGTCCGCCCGTCACCTCGAACACGAAGCTCGACGTGGTCGCGTCGACCACGCGGGCGCGGTAGACATCGGCGAGGCGCAGTGCCTCGATCCGGTGGTCGCCCGTGCCGCGGACCTTGACCAGCGCCAGCTCGCGCTCGACATGCGGGCCCAGCGCGGAGAGATCGGTCACCGAATGCACAGGCACCAGCCGGTCGAGCTGGGCGAGGATCTGCTCCATCACATGATCGGACGCCGAGGTGACGATGGTGATGCGGCTGACCGCCTTGTCGGCGGTGACGTCCGACACGGTCAGGCTTTCGATATTATAGCCGCGCGCGGTGAACAGGCCGGCGATCCGGGCGAGGATGCCCGGCTCGTTATCGACCATGATCGCCAGCGTGTGGCGTTTCGCGGTTTCTTCCTTGATGTGCATCAGACCAGTGCCTTCGCCTCGTCGTCCATCTCGCCCGAGACTTCGGCGGCCTGGAGAATCATGTCGGTATGGGCAGCGCCCGAGGGGATCATCGGGAAGCAGTTGGCGAGCTTCGCCACCATGCAGTCCACCATCACCGGCCCGTCATGCGCGAGCATCTCGGCGATGCCGGCCTCGAGCTGGTCGGGGTGCTCGATGCGGATGCCCTTCCAGCCATAGGCTTCGGCCAGCTTCACGAAGTCCGGCAGGGAATCGCTGTAACTCTCGGAATAGCGGCTGGAATAGGTTAGTTCCTGCCATTGCCGGACCATGCCCATATATTCGTTGTTGAGGATGAAGATCTTGACCGGCAGCCGGTATTGGGTGGCCGTGCCGAGCTCCTGGATGTTCATCTGGATCGAGGCTTCGCCGGCGATGTCGATGACCAGCGCATTGGGGTTGCCGAGCTGCGCGCCGATCGCGGCGGGCAGGCCATAGCCCATCGTGCCGAGCCCGCCCGAGGTGAGCCATTTGTTCGGCGCCTCGAAATCGAAATGCTGCGCGGCCCACATCTGGTGCTGGCCCACCTCGGTGGTGATGATCGGCGATTTTTTGTGCGTCGCCTCCCACAAAGCCTTGATCGCGCGCTGCGGCATGATCTCAGTGGCGCTGTCGACGAAGTCGAGGCTCTTCACCGCACGCCAGCCGGCGATGCGCTGCCACCAGTCGGACAGGTCGGGCTTGGGATGGCGCCGCGCCTTGTAGACGCGGACCATGTCCTCAAGCGCATGGCCGACATCGGCGATGATCGGCAGATCGACGCGGACATTCTTGTTCACCGACGACCGGTCGATATCGATATGCACCTTGCGGCTGTTCGGGCTGAAGGCGTCGAGCCGGCCGGTGACCCGGTCGTCGAAGCGCGCGCCGAGGCAGAGGATCAGGTCCGCCTGGTTCATCGCCCAGTTCGCTTCATAAGTGCCGTGCATGCCGAGCATGCCGAGCCACTGGTCGGAGGTGGCGGGGAAGGCGCCAAGCCCCATCAGGGTCGAGGTGACCGGCGCGCCGGTGATCCGCGCCAGTTCACGCAGCAACTGGCTCGCTGCCGGGCCGGCATTGATGATGCCGCCGCCGGTGTAGAGGATCGGCCGTTCCGCCGCGGCGAGCATGTCGACCGCCTGCTCGATCAGCGCCTGGTCGGCCTTCACCTGCGGGCGATAGGTCTTGTGCTTGATCGGGCCCGGCTTGACGTAGCGGGCGCTGGCGACCTGAACGTCCTTGGGAATATCCACGACGACGGGGCCGGGGCGGCCCGAGGTGGCGATGTGGAATGCCTCATGGATGACGTCGCCGAGCTGCGCCGGGTCCTTCACCAGATAATTATGCTTGGAGCAGTGGCGCGTGATGCCGACGGTATCGGCTTCCTGGAACGCGTCGGTGCCGATCAGCGCGGTCGGGACCTGGCCGGTGATGACGACCATCGGGATCGAATCCATCAGCGCGTCAGTGATGCCGGTGACGGCATTGGTCGCGCCGGGGCCCGAGGTGACGAGCACGACGCCAGGCTTGCCGGTCGAGCGGGCATAGCCCTCCGCGGCGTGAGTCGCGGCCTGTTCGTGCCGGACCAGGATGTGCTTGATCCGCTTGCTGCGGAACAGCGCGTCATAGATCGGCAGGACGGCGCCGCCGGGATAGCCGAACACGACCTCCACGCCGAGATCGCACAGCGCCTCGACCAGGATATCGGCTCCGCTCTTCTCGGTCGTCATATCGTATCTGCCTCTTATGACCCAGTGCGACGCAACATTGCTTCGCGAAAGGCGCCGTTAATGATCGAAAATTTGTGCGTCAAGCTTCTTGTGGAAATCTAGTTTCAAAATCGTCCAGCAGCACGCATGTTTCTGTCGCTGCCACGCGGGGCCACATAGCGGGAGGTTGGTTCCGAAACCACGTAAATTGTCGTTTGGCATATTGGCGCGTCGCCAGTTGCGCCGCCGCCAGCGCCTGATCGGGCGTCATGGCGCCGGCCAGCATCGCGCCGATCTCCGGCACGCCGATCGCCAGGCGGACGGGCGCTGAGGGCAGGATATCGGTCCGGGCGAGCACCGCGCGTGCTTCCTCGATCCCACCTTCCGTGAACATCGCCTGCAGCCGCACGTCGCAGCGCGCGAGCAGCCAGTCGCGATCAGGCAGCATGACCATCGGCATCAGCTCGATCGCATGGCCGATCCCGCCGGTCTTTTCCTGCTGCCATGTCGCCAGCGTCCTGCCGGTGGAGCGAACGACCTCGAGCGCGCGCGCGACCCGAGTGGTGTCGGCGGGCGCAAGCCGGGCGGCGGCGGGCGGATCCAGTTCCCCAAGCTGCGCATAGGCCCGGGCGACGGGCAGCGCGCGCACCTCGCCGCGGATCGCCGGATCGATCGGCGGCACAGGGGCGATGCCGTCGAGCAGGGTACGCATATACAGCCCGGTCCCGCCGGCCAGCACCGGCAACTGGCCCGCCGCATGCGCCCGGTCGATCTCCGCCTTGGCCTCGATCGCCCAGCGCGCGGCGGAATAGATGTCGGCGCCATCGACATGGCCGAACAGCCGGTGCGGCACGCGGGCTTCTTCCTCCACGCTCGGCCGCGCCGACAATATGCGCAGATCGGCATAGACCTGGGCTGAATCGGCGTTGATCACCACGCCGCCATGCTTTTGTGCGATCGCCATGGCGAGCGCGGACTTGCCGCTGGCGGTCGGCCCTGCAATGAGCGCCACGCGCGGCTTACGAGGCAGGGGAGACGTCATGTTCATCGCAACGCTGATAGCAGCGGGAAAACTCAGCGGGGACGATATTTCCGCCGCGCAGCACCGGCTCGACGCGGCGGGTTGCCTGCCCGCGGCGCATGTCTGGCTGGACGAGGGATATGCCGCCGACATCATGTTCGGGCTCGCGCCAGAGGCAGCGCGCACCGCGCTGGAGGGCGTGTTCCCGGATATGGACGTGGTCGTGCAACTGGCCGAGGGGCGCGAGAAGAAGCTGCTCGTCGCCGACATGGATTCGACCATGATCACCGTCGAATGCATCGACGAACTGGCCGATTATGCCGGCATCAAGCCGCAGATCGCCGCCGTCACCGAGGCGGCGATGCGCGGCGAGCTGGATTTCGAATCGGCGCTGGATGCGCGCGTGGCGCTGCTCAAGGGACTGGACGAGGGTGTCATCGCCCGATGCCTCGCCGAGCGCGTAACGATCATGCCCGGTGCGGTGGCGCTGATCCGCACGATGAAGGCGCGCGGCGCGATGACGATCCTCGTGTCGGGCGGCTTCACCCGCTTCGCCGAGCCGGTCGCGGAGATGATCGGCTTCGACCGCGCCATCGCCAACCGGCTGGAGATCGTCGACGGGGCGCTGTCGGGTCTGGTGACCAAGCCGATCGTCGGCTCCGACACGAAGGAGCGCACCTTGCTGGACGCGACCGCCGAGCTTGGCCTGCCGCCCGAAGCCACGCTCGCGGTGGGTGACGGCGCCAACGATCTGGCAATGATCAAACGGGCAGGGCTGGGCGTCGCCTATCACGCCAAGCCGATCGTCGCCGCCGCAGCCGCCGCGCGGATCGACCATAATGATCTGACCGCTATGCTCTATGCGCAGGGAATCGCCCGGAAGGACTGGGTCGGGGCCTGACCTAGTCCGCCGGTCTTACGGGCGGACGAATCGCGCTGACAGTAACCGATCGATCGACCACGCGCCGCCGCCGCGCGCGATCAGCGGCAGCAGGATCGCCGCCCAGCTGAGATGCGTGGACCACGCATCGGGATAGACGAAGATCTCGATGGTTAGCGTCATCAGGAACAGCGCCAGCGCCGAGAAGCGCGTCGCAAGCCCCAGTATCAGCAGGATCGAGAAGAGATGCTCCGACACGGTCGCCGCCACCGCGGCGATGTCGGGCGGGATCAGCGGCAGGGCATATTCGGTACGGAACAGCTCAAAGGTGCTGTCGGTGATGGTCAGCAGGCCCTCCACTTTGGTCCTGCCCGACAGGAAAAAGACCGAAGCGATGCCGAGCCGCGCGACGAGCAGCAGCAGGGCATCGGGCAGCAGCGCCGAGGCACGGTCGACGGTGCGCCGGTAAAGCGAGATGATTGGGACCATGATGGGCTCCATTGGGAGGTGGCCGGGGCGCGATCGTGTCGTGCCCCGGCGGATGCGGCTTACGCCCTGGGGGTCAGCGAGCCCGCGCCCTTGGGGGTCTTGATCGTGGTGCAGGTGCCGGCCTTGACCAGCTTCCATGCGTCGCCCTGATAATTGACCTTCGAGGTACCTGCGCAGCTCGTACCGGCGCCGGCCTTGCAGTCGTTCTTGCCGGCGAGCGAGACGCCGTAACATTTCTCCATCGCGGGCTTGGTCTGGGCCGAGGCGGCGGTGGCGAGAGTCGCGCCGGTGATGGCGAGGGCGAGCGTGGCGGCGATGGTGGCGTGGGTCGAACGCATGGTCTTTTCCTTCGATTCGGGGGCCTCCGGGGCGCGCGGCGCCGCCGGGGGAAGGGCGGCGCCGCGCGGTGCCCGGGTAGAGGAGGCTGGAATCCCCGGGTCACCCTGCCAGTTCGGCGGCGGCGCGACCGCGGTTACATATTTCGCCTTTGAACAATTTTTTCGACGATCGGCCGCGATGCTGTAACCAATCACGCGGACGCCCCGAATTCTTCCCGAGGGAGCGCGAATGCGGGCAAGCGAGGCAGAATTGCGCGGATTGATGATCAGCGGGCTCGACGGCAATGCCGGCGATCACGCTGCGCTGCTGCGCCTGCTCGTGCCCCTGCTGCGCGGCTTCTATCGGCGTCGATCCGGCGGCGACGACGATATCGAGGATCTGGTGCAGGAAACGCTGATTGCGGTGCACACGCGCCGCGCCACTTATGACCGGGACCGCGCCTTCACCGCCTGGCTGTTCGCCATCGCGCGCTACAAGATGATCGACCATTTCCGCCGCCACCGCCGCTTCCAGCCGATCGACGGGCTGGAGGACATCCTGGTCGCGGAAGGGTTCGAGGATGCGTCGAGCGCTCGCTTGGACGTGGCCGACCTGCTCGAGACCTTGCCGGCCAAGCAGGCGCGGATGATCCGCGCGACGCGGCTCGACGGGCTGAGCATCGCCGAAGCGGCCGAGGCCGACGGGATCGGCGAATCCGACGTGAAGGTCTCGGTTCATCGTGGCCTCAAGACGCTGATGGCGCGCATCCAGGGAGGCCGGCGATGAATACCGACGACCTCATCACCGCGTTGTCGAGCGACGTCGCCCCGGTTCGCCGCGGCGCGGTCGGCCGGCGCGTGCTGCTCGGCCTGGGCGGAGGAATGTTGGTGTCGCTCGGTCTGGTTGTGGCGTGGATGGGCATTCGGCCCGATCTCGGCACCGCGATGCACGGCTTCGCCTTCTGGATGAAATGGGCCTACACCATCTCGCTGTCGATCGCCGCGCTTGCAGTGACGATCCAGCTCGCCAGACCCGAGACCACGCGGCTGCGCGGCCTGTGGCTCGTCGCGATCCCGGCGGTGCTGCTCGCCGGCCTGGGCGCAATGGAGCTGATCCGGACGCCGCCCGGCGACTGGCTGCGGATGTGGCTCAGCTATAGCTGGATGCAATGCCCGTGGCGTGTCGTCGCGCTGGCGATGCCGATCTTCGTCGGGCTGCTCTGGTCGTTCCGGCGGCTTGCCCCGACCCGGCTGCGCGCGGCTGGCGCCGCGGCGGGGCTGTCGGCGGGCGCCTTCGCCGCGACGGTCTATTGCCTCCATTGCCCCGAGGTGTCGGCGATCTTCGTGCTGACCTGGTATTCGCTCGGTATCCTGCTCGCCACGGCGATCGGCGCGCTACTTGGGCCGCGCCTGCTGCGCTGGTAGATTTTTGGGGTAAATTTCCCAGCGCTGTAACCCGCCACGCGACCCGCCCGAATGACGGAAGCCAATCCGGCATTCCCCATTCGGAGACCATCATGACCATCCTTCGCACCGGCGTCAGCTTCGCCGCAGCCGCCGCCGTCGTTGCCATCAGCGCCGCCGCTCCCACCGTTGCCGTGGCCAAGGGAGCCGCCGCCAAGGTCCATTGTTACGGCATCAACACCTGCAAGGGCACATCCGACTGCAAGACGGCGAAGAACGACTGCAAGGGCCAGAATGACTGCAAGGGCATGGGCTTCAAGGAACTCTCGTCCAAGCAGTGCAAGGCCGCCGGCGGCAGCCTGACCGCGCCCAACTGATCGCGCGACGGCCCGGCGGTGTCAGCCCCGTCGGGCCGGCTTTCTCTCTGACGTCCCCAAAAACATTGCTTCCCCGGCGAAGAGTGCCGGGTCGGATCGTCCCCCGGACGATCCTTGAACATGCGGGGCATGTTCAACCCGGCAATCTTCGCCGGGGAAGAAGACAAGGCGATATTACTGGAAGACCCTTCATGATCTCCCCTTTCTCCGGCTATGGCCTGGGCCTGCGCAAGCCGCATTATGCCGACTTTCTCGATCACCGTATCGGCGTCGATTTCGTCGAGGTGATCTCGGAGAATTTCATGGTCCCGGGGGGCCGGCCCCGGCAAATCCTTCGCGACGTCCGCGAGCGCTATCCGGTCGCGCTGCACGGCGTGTCGATGTCGGTCGGGTCGGCCGACGGGCTGGACGGGGCCTATCTCGCGCGGCTGCGGCAGCTGGTGGAAGAGATCGAGCCGTTGTTCGTCTCCGATCATCTGAGCTGGTCGCGGATCGAGGGGTTCAATTCCCACGACCTGTTGCCTTTGCCCTATACGGACGAAGCGCTCGACCTCGTCGCGGCCAATATCGCCCGCGCGCAGGACACGCTGGGCCGCCCCATGCTGATCGAGAATCCGTCGACCTATATCGATTTTCCCGGCGCCGACATGACCGAGTGGCAGTTCCTTGATGCGCTGTGCGCGAGGACTGGCTGCGGGCTGCTGCTCGACGTCAACAATGTCTTCGTCAGCGCGACCAATCACGGGTTCGATCCGATCGCGTATCTCGATGGAATCCCCGCAGGCCGCGTCCGCCAGATCCATCTCGCCGGCCATAGCCAGGGCGCGGCGTTGTTGATCGACACGCACGACCGGCCGGTGCCGCCCTCGGTCTGGGATCTCTACGCCTATATCCTGCCGCGACTGGGTCCGGTGGCGACGATGATCGAGCGCGACGACGCCATTCCGCCGCTCGAGGAACTGCTCGCGGAGCTGGCCATCGCGCGGCGCATCGGCGGCCGGGCGCTGCAGGCAGCGGCATGAGCCTGCTAGACCTGCAGCGCGACATGCGCGCCTGGCTCGTCAGCGAAGACGAACCGGCCGCGGCCCGCCTCGGCACGGGTGTCGCGCCGGGGCTACGCGTCCATCAGAATAACTACCGCGCTCAGCTCGTCGCCTGCTTGGCCGACAGCTTTGCGCGGACACGTGACTGGATCGGCGCCGAGGCATTCGACGCAGCGGTCGCCACCCATATCGACCGCGTGCCGCCGAGCAGCTGGACGCTCGACGCCTATCCCGGCGATTTCCCGGCGACCCTCGCGTCGCTCTACCCCGACGACCCCGAGGTGACCGAGCTCGCCTGGATCGAGAATGCGCTCGGCGAAGCCTTTGTCGCCCACGACGCCACGCCGCTGACGCGCGGGGACCTCGCCGATATCGACTGGGACCGGGCAGTGCTCGCCTTCACGCCGACGCTCGATCTCGGCGAGCTGACCAGCAACGCCCCGGCGATCTGGTCGGCGCTGGCCGAAGGCGAGGCGCCGCCCGCAGCCGTGCTGCTGGCAGAACCGGGCGCGATTCTGGTCTGGCGGCAGGACCATGTGTCGCATTTCCGCGCGATCGATCAAGTGGAGCGTCAAGCGCTCCTCTGGGCGCGTGCCGGCTTGCCGTTCGCCGGTTTATGCGATCGCATGGTGGCGTCCTGGGGCGAAAGCGACGGGATCGCCCGGGCGGGCGGCATGCTCGGCCAATGGATCGCCGATGGATTGATCGTCGGGTGGCGTTTCACGGCGACCTGAGCCGGCTGCCACCGCTTCCAAGGGCGCGGCTCCGGCCAGCGTTGCCTCGGCGATTGACGCTACTGGCCGGCCCCGCGACAACCCCTATGGCCCGTTAACTGCTTCTTGACGTCTGCGGTGGCATTCCTCCCCCTCGAACAGTGGGAGTTGATGGGGCACATGCGCGTTCTCGCGATGGCATCGCAAAAAGGCGGATCCGGCAAGACCACTTTGTCGGGGCATCTGGCCGTTCAGGCGCAACTGGCGGGCGCTGGCCCGGTCGTGCTGATCGATATCGATCCCCAGGGGTCCCTGTCCGATTGGTGGAACGAACGGCACAGCGAATTTCCGGCCTTTGCCCAGACCACCGTCGCGCGGCTTGCCGCCGATCTGGAGGTGCTGCGTCAGCAGGGCTTCCGCCTGGCGATGATCGACACGCCGCCGGCGATCACCATGGCGATCCAGAGCGTGATCGCGGTGGCCGAGCTGATCGTCATCCCGACCCGCCCGTCGCCGCACGATCTGCGCGCCGTCGGCGCCACGGTCGATCTGTGCGAGCGCGCCGGCAAGCCGTTGCTGTTCGTGGTCAACGGCGCGACGCCCAAGGCCAAGATCACTTCCGAAGCCGCCGTCGCGCTGTCGCAGCACGGCACGGTCGCGCCGATCACCGTCCATCACCGCACGGATTTCGCTGCATCGATGATCGACGGCCGCACGGTCATGGAAGTCGATGGCAACGGCCGGTCGAGCCAGGAGATCCAGCAGCTCTGGACCTATATCTCGGATCGGCTGGAGCGGAATTTCCGCCGCACCGTCTTCTCGGCGCCGACGACGCAGAATGGCTATGCGTCGCAGCGTCCGGCAGCAGGCGGTTTCGGCCGCCGCGTGGTGGGGTGAGAGGATGACGATGTTAGGGCAGTCCAAGCCGTTCGCTTCGCTCTCCTCGACGTTGCTCGCCCGCAAGGGCCAGGCACGTCCCGCGATGCGCCCCCAGGGTTTTGGTGGCTTCGGCGCCATTCCGGCGCCGCACGACGATCTCGGCTGGAACGACATGGGAGAGCCGGAGGGTCATGGCGCCGATGCCTATGCCCCGCCCGCCATCGTGCCGCCCGTGCTGCGTCAGCGCGAGGCGCTGCAGGAGGAATTCGAGGCACCACAGGTCGCGCGGTGGCCAGAGAGCGAGCTTGGCTCTCACGAGTCCGAACCGACTCATGAGGTTGTGCGTGACGAGCCTGAGGCAGCTCAGAGTCCCGACCCGGAAGCCGAGCCCGAGCCCGAATTCGAGTCGGCCTCGCTGCTCGCGATCCGCGTCGCCAAACCAGTGCCGGCGCCCGTTGCCGTGTCGGCGGCCGTCGTCGCGCGGATCGGGCATGAGGCGCAGGCCAAGGCCGGCAAGGCCGCCTTCACGCTGCGGCTCGACCATAGCCGGCATCTGCGCCTGCGCCTCGCGAGCGCGCTGCACAATTGCTCCGCTCAGGTCCTGGTGACTCAGGCGCTGGACTCGTTCCTGCAATCCCTGCCCGAGGTGGAAGAGCTGGCCAGCCAGCTGCCGCCCCGCGCGACACGCTGAATTGAATTTGGGGGAGTTCCGATGAAGACCCGGGCGATCGTCACTCTTGGGCTCACCGCGCTTGTCGGCTGCGGCGCGCTGGCCGGCATCACTTCGCATGGCGGCATCGCCTTCGCCAGCGCGCGCGACGAATCGCGTGCCGAGCGCAAGGCGGCGTCGGAAGCGGGCAAGGCGCGCGCGGCGCTGAACCGGGGCAAGACCGGGCAGGCGGTGTTCCATGCCGAAGCGGCCGTCGGGTTGCGCCCGCAGGTCGCGAGCTTTCGCGCGCTGCTGGCCGAAAGCTATTTGCGCGCCGGCCGGTTCGATTCCGCGCGCCAGGCCTTTGCCGACGCGGTGATGCTCGATCCCGGCAACGGCAAGCTGTCGCTCAACCTCGCGCTGGCGCAGATCGCCACGGGCGACTGGGGCACGGCGCGTCAGACGCTCGACACCCACAAGGACATCATCCCGGTCAGCGACCGCGGGCTGGCAATGGCGCTGGCCGGCGATCCCGCCGGCGCGGTCGACGTGCTGAACGCCGCGGTGCGCTCGCCCGGCGCCGATTCCAAGACACGGCAGAATTTCGCGCTCAGCCTTGCGCTGGCCGGCCGCTGGCAGGAAGCGAAGACGATGGCGTCCTTCGATCTCGCACCCGACCAGATCGATCAGCGCATGCTGCAATGGGCCGCATTCGCGCGCCCGACATCGGCCTATGACCAGGTCGCCGCGCTGCTCGGCGTCAGGGCGGTGATGGATCCCGGCCAGCCGGTGGCGCTCGCGCTCAACCGTTCGGTGCCGGGCACCGCGCTGGCCGCCACGGCCCCGGTCGACGCGTTCATGCCCGGCCAGGCGGACAAGGCGCCTCAGGCAGCTCAAGACGTGCCCGCATCGCCTGCGGCCGATGTAGCCGTCGCCGCGGCGCCCGTCGACGCCGCCCCGGCGGCCAAACCCGCCTTTGCCAATGTCGTGTTCGGCCCGCGCGAGGAAGTCGTTCAGCGCCTCCCGGCGGCCACGCTCGCCTCGCGGCCCGTTCGGATCGCGAGCG
The DNA here is from genome assembly GCF_056404755.1 of Sphingomonas sp. P2_B6. NCBI lineage: Bacteria > Pseudomonadati > Pseudomonadota > Alphaproteobacteria > Sphingomonadales > Sphingomonadaceae > Sphingomonas > Sphingomonas sp. P2_B6. The sequence goes on along the minus strand of NZ_JBFUDK010000004.1, from coordinate 161,838 downwards.
TGAAGGCGAAGCCGGTCGTGGCAGCGGTGACGCGTGCGCCGGCGAAGGGCAATTATTTCGTCCAGCTCGGCGCATATCAGAACGCCGCCGTGGCGAAGGACGCCTGGGGACGGGCAGTCCGCGGCAATGCGACCTTTGCCGGGCAGACGCCGTCGGGCGTGAGCATCACATCGGGTGCCGGGAGCCTCTACCGCCTATCGGTCGGTGGCTTCGCCCGCGCCGAGGCCGACGCGCTGTGCCAGCGCTTCAAGGCCAGGGGCGGCACCTGCTTCGTCCGCGTCCAGGCCGGCGATCAGGTCGCGTCCTGGGTGCGCCCCGCCGGCCGGCAGATCGCTTCGCGCTGAGCCTCAGGCCGGCGTCACGCCGTTCCCAGCTGCGCCGGGAAATCCGCGCAGGCTCTGCATAAAGACCGGCCATGCCGGCTCGTCCGCCAGCAGCATATGGTTCTCGCTGTCGCAGGACAGCAGCCGCGCGCCCGGGATCAATCGCGCCATTTCCTCGGCGCAGGCGTGCGGGATGATGCGGTCGCCCCGGCTGTGCGCGATCAACGTCTCGGCGGTGATGGCGCCGAGCTCGCCGCGCAGGTCGAACGAGCGGAAGACATCCTGCAGCGATTCGTTCAGGCCCATGATCGTGCCGAGCCGATCGTTGAACCAGTCGATCATCGCGCCGCGCGCATCGGGCCAGTAGAGCGCCCCGAGCATGCGCCCGAACACGTCGCGACCGCCGTCGCGGTAGATGCGGCCCATGTCGAGCAAGGACTTGCGCCGCTTGATCTCCTCGGGATCGCCGCGCACCTCGAAGCCCGCGGCATAGCCGCCATACAGTATCATGCGGCGCACACGTGCCGGGTGGCGCGCGGCATAAGCGAGCGCGACTAGTGAGCCGTGCGACAGGCCGAACAGGTCGAACCGGTCCACCCCCGATGCGTCGACAACCGCCGCGAAATCCTCGAGCAGCGCGTCGAACGTCCAGCGCGGCGGATCGCGGTCCGACCGGCCCACGCCACGCAGGTCGCTGCGGATCAGCCGCCGGCCTCGGCGTGCCTCGCTGACCCAATGCTGCCAGGCGACCGAGGCACGATCCTCCTCGATCTGGTGGAACCACACCGCGGGCTGGAGCAGCGGGAAGCCTTCGCCCATGTCCGACCAGCCGATGCGCGTGCCGTCGGGCGAGGTGCAGACGGCGATCCTCTCGTCCGCCTTCGCGGCGGCGGATGGCGCCGCCAGGTCGCTGTCGCCGGCAGCATCGGGCCGGGCCAGCCGGCGTCGCCACGCGCCGGGCGGATCGCCATATTCGCGCTTGAAGGCGCGGGTAAAGGCTGCCTCCGAATTGAAGCCGACATCATAGGCGATGTTGGTGCTGCTTGCCCTGCCGTCGCGCAGCATGTTCGCTGCGACCCGCATGCGCCAGCGCGCGCAATAGCGCATCGGCGCCTCGCCGATCAGCGCGGTGAAGCGATCGGCAAAGGCGGAGCGCGACATGCCGACCTCGCGCGCCATGCCGGTCACGTCGAGCGCCTCGGCATAACGATTGTGGATGATCGACAGCGCCCTGGCGACGCCGGGATCGCGCAGGCCGGTGAGCCATCCGCCCTCTCCCTCGGGCAGGCCCTCGATGTAACGGCGCACCGCTTCGCCGAACAGCAGCTCGGTCAGGCGCGCGACGACCATCGGCGGCGCTCCGGCATATTGCTCCGCGGCGAAGCGGAGCGAGCTTTCGAGCCAGTCCTTGGTGGAAGGGTCGCCGGCGTGAATCAGCATCATGCTGGGCAGGCTCTGGATCAGCGCATTCTCGGGCGAGCGGCTGCCCAGAAAGCCGCAATAGAGCATGGTCTGCTCGCCCTTGCCCGCGACGCGGATTCGCGCGGGCTCCCCGCTCGGCCCCGGCTCGATCAGATCCTCGGACGCAACGGGCGACAGCCCTGGTTCGGAATAGAGCAGATGCTTGTCGTTGCGCGGCAGCAGGATGACGCATCCGGCCTCGGCCTCCACCGGCGGCTCGCCCGGGACCTCCACCCAGATCCGGCCCGACCGGACATAATGATAAGCGATCACATGCGCCGGTTCGGCAAAATAGGCCGCGCAATGTTCCTTGGTGAACTGGGAGACAAGGCAGGACGGCCCGCCGAGCTCGGCGTCGATCACGACGCCGCCGCTCAGGCGCATCGACGACAATATGTCGGCCAGTACATCCATCGCCGGATTGTCGTCTTTTCCGGCGTTTCGATCAATTGTTTCGGTCGCGCGATCATTCAGCTCAGGGCCGAACCGGCCTAATTCACCGTCAACGATAAGAACCTGGTCGCATTTTCGGGCACCCCCCGCCCGCATCCAGGAGTAGAAAAGACAGTGAACATCATTCCCCCGCCCGACGTGACGAAATTGCTGTTCGTCACCTGCGGCACCTTGATCTGCGGCGGCTTCACGCTGGCGCTGGCGCTCACGCCGTTCGGCGTCGCCTGACCCTTCACGGAGATTTTCCATGTATCGCGACTTTACCTACGCGGAGGTGCTTGCCTCCTCGGAGCGCGCCGGCTGGCGCCTCGACGACGTGCTCGGGCCGGACGACCGGCTCGACTTCACCGCCCGGTTCATGCCTGAAGCCCTGGCACGTACCGACACCGCGCCCGGCCTGGACGCGGCGGCGCGCACGCTGCTCAACCAGATCAGCGGCCATCAATATCTAAGCCTGTTCGGCGTGATCGAGGAGTTCATCCTCCCGTTCGTGCTCGATCATGTCCGGCCGCTGCTCGATGCGGACGATTACCGCGTCCGCGCGCTGCTCCAGTTCGCTGGCGAGGAGGCGAAGCATATCCAGCTCTTCCGCCGATTCCAGGAAGCCTATGCGGCCGGATTCGGCGCGCCCTGCCAGGTGATCGGCCCGGCCGAGGCGATCGCGGCGGAGGTGCTGCGGCACGATCCGCTCGCGGTGGCGCTGGCCATCCTGCACATCGAGTGGATGACGCAGAACCATTATCTGGACAGCGTCCGCGACGATGCCGGGCTCGATCCGCTGTTCAAGAGCCTGTTGCGGCATCACTGGATGGAGGAATGCCAGCACGCCAAGGTCGACACCCTGATGGTGGAGGCGCTGGCCGATGGCCGCAACGATGGCGCGATCGTCGCCGCGGCGGGCGAATATCTCGAGATCGTCGCCTTTATCGACGGCGGGCTCGGGCAGCAGGCGGCGTTCAACGTCGCCGCGCTGGAGCAGGCAACGGGCCGCCCGGTCGCCGACCGCATGGCGCTGATCGCGCAGCAGCACCAGGCCGCGCGCTGGACCTATCTCGGTTCGGGCATGGCGCATCCACAGTTCGTCGGCACGCTTCAGGCAATTTCGCCCGCCGCGCTCGCGCTGGTGAATGCCGCCGCGCCGCAATTCAACTGATCGTCAACCAAGGAGAATTCCCATGCTGGACATGGTTTCGAACAAGAACATCAACGACATCGATCTGACCGCGCTGGGCGAGGTCGTCGAGGCGATCCAGGCGGAGCCCGCCCGGGCCAAGGCCGGCTTCCACGTCACCAGCCGCTGGATGGGGCAGACCCGCAGCGAAACGACGGTCGAGGAAATCACCCTGGGCGGCGAGCGGATCGCCCGCGATTTCCGCATCGTGGCGGACGAGCCGGCCGAATTGCTCGGCACCAACATCGCGCCGAACCCGCAGGAACTGCTGATGGCGGCGGTCAACGCGTGCATGATGGTCGGCTATGTCGCCGGCGCTTCGATCGCCGGGATCGAGCTCGACCAGCTCGAGATCGAGACGCGGGGCGAGCTCGACCTGCGCGGCTTCCTCGGGCTGAGCGACTCGGTGCCCGCCGGATACCGGACGATCGACTATGACGTGCGGATCAAGGGCAATGGGACGCCCGAACAGTTCGCGGCGATCCACGAAACGGTGATGGCGACCTCGCCGAATTATTTCAACATGAGCCGCCCGATCCCGATGAACGGCCGGCTGGTCGAAGGACAGTTGAAGCGCGTAAGGCCTGTCCTTCGATACGCCATTTCGACAAGCTCAATGGCTACTCAGGACGAACGGAGGTGGTTCGATTCAGGGCTCGCCGCTCTAGCGAAGCTCGCTGCCGCCCTTGAACAGGCGCAGCACCTTGCCCTGCACGGGCAGCTTGTCGAACGGCGTGTTGCCGGCCTTGGCGACCATGCGATCGGTGTCGATCTGCCACGGCGCTTCCCAGTCGAGCAGCATGAAATCGGCAGGCGCGCCTTGCGTAAGCGTGCCCGCTTCAAGCCCCAGAACCTTCGCCGGATTGGCCGCCAGCAGCGCGAACAGCCGGTCGATCCCGATCACGCCGTCCCGCACCAGCCCGAGCGATAGTGCCAGCAGGGTCTCCGCACCGGCCATGCCCGCCGAGGAATCGGCGAAGGGCAGGCGCTTCTCCTCGGGCCCGCGCGGATCGTGGCTCGAGCACAACAGGTCGATCGTGCCGTCGGCCACCGCCGCGAGCGCTGCCTGGCGGTCGCTCTCGCTGCGCAGGGCGGGGGAGAGATGCGCGAAGGTCCGGAAATCGCTCATCGCATTGTCGGACAGGAACAGGTGCGCGGGCGTGATGCCGCAGCTCACCGGCAGGCCGCGCGCCTTGGCACGGCGGACCAGGTCGAAGCCGGCAGCGGTGGTCACCTGGCGGAAATGCAGCCGGGCGCCGGTTTCCTCGGCCAGGATCAGGTCGCGCGCGATGGCCAGCGCTTCGGCGGAAGCGGGCGCGGAAGGCAGGCCCAGGCGGGTCGCGGTCTCGCCTTCGGTCGCAGCCGCCGCGCCGACCAGCCCGGCATCCTCGGCATGCGTGATCACCGTCAGGTCGCAGTCGTGCGCATAGGCAAGCACCCGGCGCATCACGCCTGAATCCGCGATCCAGCGCCGGCCGGTCGCGACCGCGCGGGCGCCGGCATCGCGGGCGATCGCCATTTCGGCGAGGTCGGTGCCGGCCAGGCCGCGCGTCGCGGCGGCGATCGGGTGGACCCAGATGTCGGGCTTGCCCATGTCGGCGGCGCGCTGGATGATGCCGGGGTCGTCGAGCACCGGCGACTGATCGGGCATCAGCCCGACCCGCACGATGCCGCCCGCGCGGCAGGCGGCCTTGTCGACCGCGAAGACGCCGAGATCGATGATCGCAGGAGCGACGAGCACGGAGCGGCCAAGCGTGGCGCAATCGGTGAGGTCGGCGCCCGCGGGCGCGTGGCCGCCGATCGAGACGATCTTCTCGGCGTCGATCACCAATGTCGTGGGGCCGTCCGCCTGTGCGCTCACCAGCACGGCGTTGGAGAAGGCGCGGATCATGCCCAGCCCTCCACTTTCCGCGCTCGCCTCGTCAGCACATCCAGGCACGCCATGCGCACCGCCACGCCCATCTCGACCTGTTCGGTGATCGCCGATCGCTCGACATGGTCGGCGACGTTCGAATCGATCTCGACGCCGCGGTTCATCGGGCCGGGGTGCATCACCAGCGCATCGGGTCTGGCGCGCGCGAGCCGCTCCAGCGTCAGGCCGTAGCGCATATGATATTCGCGGGTGGATGGCACGAAGCCGCCCGACATGCGCTCGGTTTGCAGGCGCAGCATCATCACGACGTCGGCCCCGTCGAGCGCCGCGTCGAAATCGGTGAAGGGCGTTACGCCCATCCGCTCGATCGCGGCGGGCATCAGGGTCGAGGGCGCGCAGACCCGCACCTCGGCGGCGAGCGCGGTCAGCGAAAGGATGTTGGAGCGCGCGACCCGGCTGTGCAGCACGTCGCCGCAGATCACCACGCGCTGCCCCGCGACAGACCCGCGACGGCGGCGGATCGTCAATGCGTCGAGCAGTGCCTGAGTCGGATGTTCGTGGCTGCCGTCGCCGGCATTGAGCACCGGGCAATCGACCTTGTCGGCGATCAGCCGCACCGCGCCCGAGCTCATATGGCGGATGACGATCACATCGGCGCGCATCGCGTTGAGCGTCATCGCCGTGTCGATCAGCGTCTCGCCCTTCTTCACCGAGGACTGGGCGGCATGCATGTTGACCACGTCCGCGCCGAGCCTTTTGCCCGCGATCTCGAACGACAGCAGCGTGCGCGTGCTGTTCTCGAAAAAAGCGTTGATCTGGGTGAGACCTTCGAGCCTTTTGTCGCTCTTGGCGCGGCTGCGGTTCGCCTCGACCCACTGCTCCGATTCGTCGAGCAGGAACATGATCTCGTGCGGCTGCAATCCGTCGATCCCGGTCAGGTGCCGGTGCGGAAAGACGGCGCTGCCCTGGATGAGGGTCGCGGGGCGGTGATCTGATGCTGGCATTAAAGGGGTTCGGTAGCGAGGGGTGGGGCAGGGCGCAAGATGGCGCCACGCGGACAGGGGCCTGGAAAGAAACGTCCAGAGACCCGCATATTATGGCAGGATCGTCATTCGATCACGCCCCAAGGCAATGAAATATTGAGAGTTTCCACTTGGAGGCTGGCCCACTCCGCGAAACCATCCATTTGGTGGTGAATCCAGTTCGGCTTGGTACGCACGACATGAATTCCACGCGATCTATCGATCGTCCCGCGAGCACTCGGTTTAGGTGATCTGCGCTTGCCTGCTCGCTGCGCCGAAGGATATTGATACCAAGAATTCCGCCGCCGTTTAACTAACCATCGGTTCGCGAACGAGATAGCTGCCGCTCTTTGCCGCATAAGGCGGTAATTGTTTGCCGTCCAAGGGGGCGCGCTCCGCATTACCATCAAGGCAGTCTGACCATGGGCAAATCCGCAATTGCTATAGTAATATCAATGGCTTGCGTCATATTGCCGGGAACGGTGTGGGCCGTATCTGACACATCAGCCGCTATTTCGGAGGCGTTGCGCCGGGCGGACAGGATCGAAATCCTCGTCATCAGGCCGGATCTGGAATCACCGGTTCGGATTAACCAAAATACGCTGAAATCCTATGCGTGTCATATCGAGTTGAGCCGAGGGACGCGCACCATGTCGGATTTCTCCCATGCATTATCGACTCGATCGATCCGCTATGAGTTTGGTCGGAACTCTGGTGGAGATTTGCGCATCGGCGTGATCATCTGGAAAGATGGTCAGATGATAAAGCAGATTTACTCAGCAGGGGTGGCGGGGTCCGATGGCAGAACAATCGCCGTCGTCGACGGCGGGGCCGCGACAATATCGAGCAGTTTCGGAGATGTGGTGCGTCACTATTTCCGATCTTACACGGGCCCGAAAATGCCTGCTCCGGGCTCAGCGCCTACCTGTCGGACATTATAGGTTGTTTGATGACCTGCGCGGGAGGATCGCGCAAATTGCAGACCCGATCAGCGTAAATATCCGTCGAGCCGATTGTTTGCGTCCAGTCGAGTATCGACGGCGCATCGCACAAGGTCATCCGGAGGACTCGACGCGCGCTTGGCTGGTTAACATGTAATGCACCAACGCACGGCTGAATGTGTCTCGACCTCAGGCACTTGCCGTGTAGGATCATGGTACATCCGGGTCGCGGGTCGGTGGGGAAACGAGTGACGAATGACGATGCGGGGGCGGCTTTTGGCCGGCTTGTGTCCGATGTGCGGTTCCATCTGCCGGCGCCTGAACTTCGTGATCTGATCACTGCCTATGTCATCGTCGAATCGACGTTGCCGCTCTGCGATTTCCTTCATCCCGAATGGGCGAATGTCCGGTTCGTGCTGTGGGGCGAATGGGAGATTCAGGATCTCGCCACCGGCGCGATGGTTCCGGCCTTCGCGCCGGCGCTGTTCGGCCCGACTGATCGCACCCGCCAGTTTTCGAGTCCCGCCGGCGGGCTGCTCGGCGTCGGGCTGACGCCATTGGGATGGGTCAGGCTGATCGGCGGTAATGCGGGCGCGGTCGCGAACAAGGTGGTGCCGCTCGGCGACGGATTCGGCATCGATGGTGTGGAACTGGCGGCCACGCTTCGCGCCTGTCCCGACGATGCGTGTCGGGTGGCGCTGCTCGACCGCACGCTCATTCGCCGCTCGCGGCATGGCGGCAAACAGAACCCGCTCGCGCTCAGGGCGCATGACGTGCTCGTCTCCGGCTCGGCGGCCGATGTCGCCGAATTCGCCGATCAGCTCGATGTTCAGCCGGCCAAGCTCAGCCGGCTGTGCCTGCGCGTGTTCGGCTTCACCCCCAAGCGCCTGCTGCGCCGCCAGAGGTTCCTGCGGACCCTGGGCGCGGTGCGTAATGCGCTGGATCAGCCGCTGACCGAGCTGATCGATCCCGCCTATTACGACCAGGCCCATTTCAACCGCGATTTCAAGGCGTTCATGGGCACGAGCCCGCGGGCCTATTTCAAGTCGCCGCGCGAGGTGTTGCGCCGCGCGATCGAGGAACGACTGCGCGTGGTCGGCGCGCCCGTCCAGGGGCTTCACCCGTCGAAACGGAACGGTGAGAATGAACCCTAGCGATTGAGAAAAGGTGCATTGAATACCTCCGTCATGCCGGACTTGTTCCGGCATCCATTTCCCCTCCCGCGCTGACGGTATTCGTTGCGCGATGGTCCCCGGAACAAGTCCGGGGTGACGGTTGGGTAGGTCGGATTCTAGCCGCTCACCAGCGCGTCGATCGCGCCCTGCAGGATGTACGCCGCCGCCATCTTGTCGACCAGTTCCGCCCGTTTCGCACGGCTGGCATCCTGCTCGATCAGGGTGCGGGTAACCGCCTGAGTCGACCAGCGTTCGTCCTGGAGGAAGATCGGCAGGCCGAGATCCTCCATGTTACGGGCAAAGGCGCGGCTCGACTGGCTGCGCGGGCTCTCGCTGCCGTCGGTCAGGTTGAGCGGCAGGCCGATGACGATGCCCTTGACCTGCTGCTCGACGATCAGCGCGGCGAGCGCCGTCTTGTCCTTCTGGAACTTGGTGCGGCGGATCAGCAAGGCCGGGCTGGCGAAGCTCCACCCCGCATCGCACAGCGCTGTGCCGATCGTCTTGGTGCCGACGTCCAGCCCGATCAGGCGCCCGCCCGTCGGCAGCGCCTCGCGGAAGACGGCGCGGTCGGTGGTGATCATGAAAGGGCATACCCCAAACCGTCACCCTGAACTCGTCTCAGGATCCGTGCGCGGCCAGCTGCCTCAAGAGCGGCGCCGGTGGGGCAAGTGAACGCGTATGGATGCTGAAACAAGTTCAGCATGACGAGTGGAGGAATATCAGTCATTTTCGCGCCTTGAACGCCGCCAGCCGCCGCGCGGCATCGGCGCGGACATTGGCCCAGAACAGGCTGTAATCGTACACATGGTAATTGTTGCCCGGCAGCACATAGCTGCCGAGGTCGGGCGGCGTGCCGATCATCAGCAGCCCGCGTCCTTCGCACTGCGCCGGGACCTGGCCCGCCTGGATCGTCGCGGCACCCAGATCCTTGTCGGGCACCAGGGTGCCGAGATTGGCGGTCGCCGGCGCGGCTGCATTGGCCGTGCCGGTGATCGGGTTGGTGCAGACCATCGCGGTGCCCCGGCGCGGCGCGCCGGTGAAGCCGCTGGTCGCGTCATAGGCGTCGAGGATCAGCGCCGGATCGGCCGGCTCGGCGAAGCTCTGCCAGGAAAGGATGCAGCCGGCCTGGTTGGCCGCGGCGCATTCCGGCAGGCCCATGCGCGCCAGGTCGGCGGCCTTCGAGACCGGCCAGCCAACCACATAAGCCGCGACGATCCGCTTCGCGAGCGGCGTGCCGGCGATCCGCTCATGCAGCAGCCGGGTCAGATGGAGCGCGCCCTGGCTGTGGCCGGCAAGGATGATCGGGCGGTCGCCCGCCTCTTTCAGGAACTGGTCGAAGGCGGCGGCGACATCGCCATAAGCGAGATCCAGCGCCTTTTGCGCCTCGGCCTTGGTCGTCAGGAACGCGCCGAAGGTCGCCTGGCGGTAGCGCGGCGCCCAGATCGCGCCGGCCTCGTTGAAGGCGGTGGCCTGGGCGCGCAGGAACAGCTCGGCCCGGGCATTGGCGTCCACATCGTCGAGCGGCGCGTTCCAGCGCTGGCCGTTGAGGAAGGAGGTCGGGTGGATGAAGAATATCGCTGCCTCGGGCGCTGCGGCCGGCTGATACCCAGCAGGTGTCCATAGCGCGGGATTGCCGCGCTTGTCCGGCCGCGCGAACCACATCTTCGCATCGGCATAGGCGTTCGGCGCGACCGCGGGTTGGGCCTCGAACACGGCCTTCGGCACGAAGGTCCACCGCGTCATCTCGATGCCATACAGCCGGAAGACGAACAGGCCGGCGATTGCGAGCACGATCAGCACGGCGATCAGATAGAGGAATTTGCGGGCCATGGAGGGCCCGTGCCGCAGGATCGCGGCGCTTGCAATCGGCTTCGGCGGCGCGAGGCTGGCGGAACAACCTGATCGCGTACGGCGCCTTTTGGTTGCGCGCCTTGGCCGCGCTCTGCTAGCCGCGCGGCCATGTCCGTAGATATCGCAACCGTGAAGAAGATCGCGAGCCTTGCCCGCATCGCGATCACCGAGGAAGAGGCCGCGCGCATCGCGCCGGAGCTCGACAACATCATGGGCTGGATCGAGCAGCTCGGCGAGGTCGACACCTCGTCGGTCGAGCCGATGACCGCCGTCATCCCCAACCATCTGCGCCTGCGCGACGATGTCGTCACTGACGGCAATGTGCGTGATGCGGTGCTGTCCAATGCGCCCGCGGCGGAGCATGGCTTTTTTGCCGTGCCGAAGGTGATCGAATGACCGAGCTGACTGATCTGGGCGTCGCCGCGATCCGCGACGGCGTGCGAGAGGGCACCTTCTCGGCGCGCGAAGTGGCCGACGCGTTCGTCGCCAAGGTGAGCCAGGCCAAGGCGCTCAACGCTTTTCTGGTTGAAACGCCCGATCATGCCATCGCCGCCGCCGAGGCGGCCGACGCGGCCCGCGCGGCGGGCGAGACGCTCAAGCCGCTGGCCGGCGTGCCGATCGGCATGAAGGACCTGTTCTGCACCAAGGGCGTGGCCTCCACCGCGGCGAGCCATATCCTTGAGGGCTTCACGCCGCCCTACGAGTCCACCGTCTCCGGCAAGCTGTGGGATGCGGGCGCGGGCATGCTGGGCAAGCTCAACATGGACCAGTTCGCCATGGGCTCGTCCAACGAGACCAGCTATTTCGGCAACGTCATTTCGCCCTGGCGGCGTGCGGACGGCGGCAACGCGGCGCTCGCGCCGGGCGGTTCTTCCGGCGGCAGCTCGGCGGCGATCGCGGCGCGGCTCTGCCCGGCGGCGACCGGCACCGACACCGGYGGCTCGATCCGCCAGCCSGCCGCCTTCACCGGYAYCKYCGGCATCAAGCCGACCTATGGCCGCTGCTCGCGCTGGGGCGTGGTGGCGTTCGCYTCGTCGCTCGACCAGGCCGGMCCGATSGCSCGCGACGTGCGCGACTGCGCGATCATGCTGGAGGCGATGACCGGGTTCGATCCGAAGGATTCGACCTCGCTCGACCTGGAAGTGCCGAAATGGGAGGCGGGCCTGTCATCCAGCCTCGTCGGCAAGCGCATCGGCATCCCCAAGGAATATCGCGTCGACAGCATGCCGGCCGAGATCGAGGCGCTGTGGCAGCAGGGTATCGACTGGGCGCGGGACGCCGGCGCGGAGATCGTCGAGGTTTCGCTGCCGCATACGATTTATGCGCTCCCGGCCTATTACATCATCGCGCCGGCGGAGGCCTCATCCAACCTCGCCCGCTATGACGGCGTGCGCTATGGCCTGCGCGACCTGCCCGAGGGCGCCAACCTGCAGGACATGTATGCGGCAACCCGCGCCGCCGGTTTCGGCGACGAGGTGAAGCGCCGGATCATGATCGGCACCTATGTGCTCTCGGCCGGCTTCTACGACGCCTATTACACCCAGGCGCAGAAGGTCCGCACGCTCATCGCGCGCGATTTCGAGCGCGCCTGGGAAAGCTGCGACCTGCTGCTCACGCCGACCGCGCCGTCCGCGGCGTTCGCGCTTGGCGAAAAGACCGATCCGATCGCGATGTACTTGAACGACGTGTTCACCGTGCCCAGCTCGCTTGCCGGCCTGCCGGCGATGTCGGTGCCCGGCGGCCTCGACAAGGCGGGATTGCCGCTCGGCCTGCAGATCATCGGCAAGCCGCTCGACGAGCAGGGCGTGCTGAACGCAGGGCTGGCGCTGGAAGAACGCGCCGGCTTCGTCGCGCGGCCGGAGGCGTGGTGGTAGGATGGGGCTGCTGGTCGAATTACTGTTCGAACCGGCGCTCCATTTTGGCTGGCGATTGATCAAGTTTCTTTGTCGGGAGCCCGAGCCGCGACGGCGGCGATGGCCCGACCAGGACGAAAGCGAATGAAATGACTGAAGCCGCATACCGCATCCGTGGCGCCACCGGCGATTGGGAGGTCGTGGTCGGCCTCGAAGTCCATGCCCAGGTGACCTCCAACGCCAAGCTCTTCTCGGGCGCGGCGACGGCGTTCGGTGCCGAGCCCAACACCCAGGTGTCGCTGGTCGATGCCGCGATGCCCGGCATGCTGCCCGTGCCCAACCGGGAATGCATTCGCCAGGCGGTGCGCACCGGCATGGCGATCGACGCGCAGATCAACAAATGGTCGCGCTTCGACCGCAAGAACTACTTCTACGCCGATCTGCCGCAGGGTTATCAGATCAGCCAGCTCTACCATCCGCTGGTGGGCGAGGGCGCGATCCATATCAGCCTCGACGACAAGAACCCGGACGACGCGACCAAGCGCATCGGGGTCGAGCGCATCCATGTCGAGCAGGATGCAGGCAAGCTGATGCACGATCAGCATCCGACCCAGAGCTATGTCGACCTCAACCGGTCTGGCGTGGCGCTGATGGAGATCGTCAGCCGCCCGGACATGACCTCGCCAGCCGAGGCCGGGGCCTATCTGCGCAAGCTCCGCTCGATCCTGCGTTATGTCGGCTCGTGCGACGGCAATATGGAAGAAGGCTCGATGCGCGCCGACGTGAACGTCAGCGTGCGCAAGCCCGGCGATCCGCTCGGCACCCGCACCGAGACGAAGAACGTCAACTCGGTCCGCTTCGTCATGGCCGTGGTCGAGCAGGAAGCGCTCCGCCAGGTCACCGCGCTGGAGGCTGGCGAACGCATCGTCCAGGAAACGCGGCTTTACGACCCCGACAAGAATGTGACCCGGTCGATGCGCTCCAAGGAGGATGCGCACGATTACCGCTACTTCCCCGATCCCGACCTGTTGCCGCTCGAACTCGACGACGCCTTCCTCGAGGAATGCCGTGCGAGCCTGCCCGAGCTGCCCGACGCCAAGCGCCGCCGCTACGAAGCGCTGGGCATCACGCCTTATGCCGCTGCCGTGCTGACGGCGGAGGTCGAGGCGGCACGCTGGTTCGACGCCTTGCTGGAGACGGGTGCGAAGCCGGTCGCCGCGGCGAACTGGGTGACGTCGGAGTTGTTCGGCGCGCTCAACCGCATCGGCAAGGACATCGAGGAGTCGCCGGTCAGCCCGGCCCAGGCCGGCGAGCTGCTGGGCCTGGTCGCTGACGGCACCCTGTCGGGCACGCTCGCCAAGCAGGTGTTCGAGATCATGCTGGAGACGGGGCAGGGCGCCGGCGCGATCGTCGAGGAACGCGGCCTCAAACAGACCAGCGACACCGGCGCGATCGAGAAGGTCATCGCCGAAGTGATGGCCGCGAACGAGGACAAGGTCGCCGAATATCGCTCGGGCAAGGATAAATTGTTCGGCTTCTTCGTAGGCCAGACGATGAAGGCGATGGGCGGCAAGGCCAATCCCGGCGTGGTCAATGATCTGCTGAAGAAAGCGCTGGGATAGCGATACTTTCCACCATTGTGGAGGAAGTCAGGCGCAAATACCGCCTTGCGTCGCCCTGAGCGATATGAAAAATACCGGTAGCCGCACTTCGGGGAAGAATGCGGCACCGGGGGGATGCAATGTTGCGTGGTGTAGTGGCGGCCGCCTTGGCCGTGTTGTTGTGTGCCGTAGGAATGCCTTCGGCACAGGCGCAGGAAAAGTCGGGAACGAAGGAGGGCTTCGTTCTCAAGGAAAAATCCGCCAAAATCCTTCTGATACGTCCAACCATCAAGGTTGGCGCCCAGTCTACTGGCGGCATGTTCGAACCCAATGCGGACTGGACCGCTCAGGCCAAGGAAAATCTCGGGGCCGCGCTGGACGTTGCTCAAGGTAAACTCGGCAACGCCGTAATCCGCGCCGAAGAACCGATCGGCCGGCAAGCCGAGACCATGGCAGACTATCAATCCCTGTTTTCGGTGCTGGCCGATTCAGTCATCAACTATCAGTTTTTCCCGGGGAACCGACTTCCCACGAAGAAGCGGAAAGGGTCCTTCGAATGGACTATGGGGCCGGGCGTTGCTGAAATAGCCAGGGACACCGGTGCGGATTACGCGCTCTTCATTTATACTGAAGACCAATATGGCTCTACCGGCCGCAAGATTTTGCAGCTTTTCGCCGCGATGGCCTATGTTTCGGTGAAATCGGGTGAGCATAAGGGCTTTGCCGGGCTCGTCGATCTGCGGACCGGTGACCTCGTCTGGCTGAATGCCGATCTGGCGATGGGTGGTGACGTACGGACGCCGGAAGGCGCGCAAAAGCGCGTGGCCCAGCTTCTGGAAGATTTCCCGGGTAGCGCGCCGCAGCTTGCGGTCGCGGCAAAATAAGTGCGAGTTCTTCGCCTTTTTCTGGCGGCAACCTGTTTTCTCGGGGTGTGCCCGGCATATGCCAAAGACACCATACCGACCTTGCCGCCCTATACCGGAGCCTATCAGCCCCAGAGCGTGGATGAGCGCGGCGTCTGGATGCTCGCCGACGAGGCCGAGCGGGACCTGCGCGATTCCAAGGCGGTCATCAATGATCCGGGGCTCAATAAATATCTGCGCGATGTCGTCTGTCGCACCGTCGGCAGCGACAGGTGCGAAAGTGCGCGCATCTATGTCGTGCGCGACGCTGATTTCAACGCGACGATGGCGCCGAACGGGACGCTTATCGTCAACACGGGGCTCTTGTTGCGCGTCCGTGACGAGGCGGAACTGGCCGCTGTTCTTGGCCATGAGTTCGCCCATTTCGAGCTGCGGCACAGCCTGATCAGCTTCAAGCGACAGCGAACGGCGGGGGATATCATAGCGTGGGCCGGCGTCGGCGCTGCCGCAGCAACCACGTATAGCGGCGTACGCGCGTATCAATCGATCCAGATCGCTGCCTATGGGGCGGTGCTGGCCAACAACCGGGATCAGGAACGTGAGGCCGATCTCCTGTCGATGGCCTATTTGAAGGCGTCAGCCTACGACCCGCGCTGCTTTGCCGATATCTGGGACCGCTTAATGGACGAAGCGGATGCCACGGCCCGCGGCCGCAAGCAGCGCAGCACGCGATATGATCGAGTCGCCTTCTTCGCCACGCATCCCACGACGCTGGAACGCGCCACCTATTTGCGGGAAATTGCGCTGGCGACGGGCAAGGCGGGAGAGGACGATGTGGTGCGCTTCCGCGGTGCGACGGCCGTCTGGCGTCGGGAATTCCTTGCGGACCAGCTCAAGCTGAACGACTTCGAAGGAACCGACTATCTCATCGGAGAATTGGCGGGGTCGCAATGGACGGCGGATCTGCTGTTTTCTCGCGGCGAGCTTTATCGCGCCCGCGGAAATCCGCGCGACCTGGTGTCGGCGATAGGATTCTACCGCGATGCGCTTCAGCAGGATCCCGCGAATGCCGAGGCATATCGCGGCATGGGGCTGGCGCAGCTGCGAAGTCGCGACCCCGCAGGCGCCGAGACGTTGAGGAAATATCTCGACATGAAACCTGACGCTCCGGATCGAGCGATGATTTCTACCCTTCTACAGTGAGAATGATGACATGAGGCACAAGATCCTGTCGGCAGTGGTTGCGTCGGCGCTATTCTCGACCGCACCCGCGCTCGCCGGCAACAAGCTGGTTGCCCAGGGCACCAGTGTGGCCGTCGCGAAATCCCTCCTCACCATCACGCCGGATCGTGAATGGAACAAGATGGGTGCCCGTCCTGGAAGAAATTCGGAAACCTGGACGCTCGACGGCGACGGCCTCAACGACGTGACCTTCTATGGCGGCATCGAGAATGACCGCACGCTCTTCCGCGAGGTGGACAAGCGTGCAAAGCCCTTGCCGCGCTTCTCCTCGACCATGCTGCTCACCGATTTGCCGGTCTTGTTCGAGAACAGCTACAGCATCGCGCTCAGCACGCAGCTGATGAAGATCGATTCTGTCGAACCCGTCACCTTCCTCGGCCAGAAGGGGATCCATTTTTCGTTCACGTTCAGCCGGCTGAACGAGGAAGTGCGACGCAAGGGCGAGGCTTCGGCCGCGATCGTCGGCGGGAAACTGTACATGATCACGTTCGAAGCCCCGGACGTATTCTATTATGAGCGCGACTTGCCCGCCTATCGCGCCATCCTCGCCAAAGCGACGATGGCGGGCGGAAGTCGCTGAGGCGCTCTACTGCGTGTCGTCCTGGTTCTTCGTCACGCCGCCGGTGCCGCCGATGCCATCCGGAATGCCGGACGAGGTGAAGGCGTCCGGCTCGCGTCCGCCCTCGCCGCGTTCGACCGCGTCCTTGCGGGCATCGACGATCTGCTCGATGTCGCTGCGGTTGTCATTGTCCGCCTCGGGCGGGCTGTCGGGGTGCGGGTCTCGATCGGTCATGGGATCATCCTCTCAACGGTAATCGGTGGCGCCGACCGGCTGGCCGGGCGTAAAGCCCGGATCGCTGTCCGGCTGCGGCGCGGGCACGTCGATGTCGGGGGCATTGGGCCCAACCTCGGGCGGCGGTGCCTCGGGCTGCGCCGGCTGGCTCGGCTCGGGCGGCAATTCTTGTGGCGGGGTAGTGGCCATTGGCATTCTCCTCGACTACATAACGCGCTTGCACCGCGCCGGGTTGCTACGCCCGTGCGAGTTGCTATAGACGCCGCCGACCGGCGGTGTCCCATGCGGGCGTGGCGGAACTGGTAGACGCGCCTGGTTTAGGTCCAGGTATCGCAAGATGTGGGGGTTCGAGTCCCTTCGCCCGCACCAGTCTCGTCGCGCTGGGCGAGGGGTGCCGCGACCCAGATCCCCTGAAAAGGCCCAGAGCTAAAAAAGGCAAGTGTTGAAATGCAGACTGTCGAGACGTTGAACGAGGGCCTGAAGCGCGCCTACACGCTGAAGATCACGGCGAAGGACATCGATTCGAAGGTCGATGCCGAACTGAAGCGTGTCGCGCCCCAGGTGCGCATGCCCGGCTTCCGCCCCGGCAAGGTGCCTGCCAATCTGGTCCGCAAGATGCACGGCCCCGCGCTGCTGCAGGACGCGCTCAACACCTCGATCCAGGAAGGCGTCCAGACCCTCCTCACCGAGCAGAAGCTGCGCCCCGCGACTCAGCCTGCGGTCAGCCTCGATGAAGGCTATGAGCTCGGCCAGGACGCCGAGGTCAAGGTCGAGCTCGAAGTGCTCCCGGACGTCCCGACCCCGTCGATCGACCATCTGAAGCTCGAGCGGCTGACCGTGCCCGCCGACGATGCGGCGCTCCA
This sequence comes from Sphingomonas sp. P2_B6, assembly GCF_056404755.1. Taxonomy (NCBI): domain Bacteria; kingdom Pseudomonadati; phylum Pseudomonadota; class Alphaproteobacteria; order Sphingomonadales; family Sphingomonadaceae; genus Sphingomonas; species Sphingomonas sp. P2_B6. The sequence continues at coordinate 144,353 of NZ_JBFUDK010000004.1, read as the reverse complement.
GACGCAGCTCCAGAAGTTCGCTGACCAGCAGAAGCGCTGGGACGATGCCAAGCCGACTTACAAGGCGAAAGAGGGCGACCTGGTCGTCATGGACTTCGTCGGCAAGGTCGACGGCGTCGCCTTCGACGGCGGCACCGGCACCGACATGTCGGTCGAGCTTGGCTCGGGCCGTCTGATCCCTGGCTTCGAGGATCAGGTCGTCGGCGTGAAGACCGGCGACGAGCGCCAGATCAACGTGACCTTCCCCGCCGATTATCAGGCCAAGGACCTGGCCGACAAGGCAGCGACCTTCGACCTGAAGATCACTGCGGTGAAGACCGCCGGCGAGACCAAGATCGATGACGAGCTCGCCGTCTCGCTCGGCCTGAAGGACCTGGATCAGCTCAAGGAGCTGCTCAAGGGCCAGATCGAGCAGGAGCTGAATCAGCTCACCCGCACGCACATGAAGCGCAAGCTGCTCGATCAGCTCGCCGAGGGCCATGATTTCCCGGTTCCGCCGTCGATGGTCGAGGCCGAGTTCGCCCAGATCTGGCAGCAGCTCGAGCATGAGGCCACGCACGAGGCCGATCCGGAAGCCGCGATCGCCGAGATGGAATCCGAGCGCGACGATTATCGCGCCATCGCCGAGCGCCGGGTGCGCCTCGGTCTGCTCCTGTCGGAGATCGGCCAGGCGAACGGCGTCGAGGTCAGCCAGCAGGAAATGAACCGCCTGATCGCGCAGGCCGCGTCGCAATATGGCCCCGAGGACCGCACCCGCTTCATCGAATATGTCCGCTCGGAGCCGATGGCCGCCGCTCAGCTGCGCGCCCCGCTCTATGAGGACAAGGTCGTCGACTGGCTGTTCGAAAAGGCCGACATCAGCGACCGCGAAGTGACGCGCGAAGAGCTGGAAGAGGCGATCGAGTCCGAGGACGGCTTCGCCAGCGGCACGCATCATCACGATCATGACCACGACCATGATCATGATCACAAGCCGAAGAAGAAGGCTGCCGCGAAGAAGGCCGCTCCCGACGAGGCAGCAGACGAGGCCCCCGCCGAGGAAGCCAAGCCCGCGAAGAAGGCTGCCGCCAAAAAGGCCGAGCCTGCTCCCGAAGCGGCCGAAGAGCCGGTGAAGAAGCCGGCTGCCAAGAAGGCGGCCAAGCCGGCGGCGGAAGAGGCCCCGGCCGAGGACGCCGCACCGGCCAAGAAGCCGGCGGCCAAGAAGGCGCCCGCCAAGAAGGCCTGATCTATCTGTGGGGCGTCGCCGCGAGATGCGGCGACGTCCCGCAACCTTTAAGACCTCTCAGGCGAAGACTTCTTCCAGATTGGATCCGTCGAGCCCGCGCTGACCCTGCGTGATGCCGCGAATCAACAGGATCGCGGGGACGGCCAGGGCGATATCGATCACGCTGCTCACGCCAAGAATGATGGTGTTGTCGCCCCCTTCCCGAGTAGAGGCGGCGAGAAACCACCCCGAGAGGTTGGTCACCAGCCACGCCGCCCACCAGCCGGCGACGAGGCTGTCATTGGTATCGTACGGCACCACACCGCGACTGGCGTTCCACAATTCGCGCATGCCCTGGAACGGCTTGAACAGGCTGGCGATCGGCACGGCGAACCACCAGATCCGCGAGGCCGGCGTGAACTCGAGATCGTCGATATTCGCTGCGATCAGGTTGCGTCCTGCCCGATAGATCCAGAAAGCGAACACGATCATCGTGACGATCTTGAAGACGAGCGCGGACATATCGACTTCCGTGGCGATCGGCATGATCAGCGCCTGGAAACTTCCCGGCAGCAGATACGCCCAGAGCAACACGACCGGAGTCCACAGGGCGTCGATCACCACCATGGCCGCAACGACCGCCGTCAGCGGCCGCAGGTCCCGAATTTCCATTGATATTCCCCCCGATGCTCCCGGTGGCGATCATCCGGTGCCCGGGGGAGATCGTCAAACGACAAAATGGTCGAACCCGGACGAATTCGTCCCTATGGCTGCGGCATGACGTCCCGCATTGCTGTCCTGCTGCCCTGCTACAATGAGGAAGCCGCCATCGCGCAGACGGTGGCCGGTTTCCGCGCCGCGCTGCCCGACGCGACCATCTACGTCTATGACAATAACAGCCGGGATCGCACGGTCGAGGTGGCGCGCGCCGCGGGGGCGATCGTCCGCACCGAACGCATCCAGGGCAAGGGCAATGTCGTCAGGCGGATGTTCGCTGACGTGGATGCCGACATCTATGTAATGGCCGACGGCGACGCGACCTATGATGCGGCCTCGGCGCCGGCACTGGTGGCCCGCGTGCTCGAGGAACAGCTCGACATGGTCGTGGGCGCCCGCGTTACGCAGGCGGATGCGGCGTACCGGCGTGGTCACAAGATGGGCAATGCGCTGCTCACCGGCATGCTCGCGCGGCTGTTCGGGCGCAGCTTCACCGATATCCTGTCGGGCTACCGCGCCTTTTCGCGCCGCTTCGTGAAGAGCTTTCCCGTGCTGTCCGCCGGTTTCGAGATCGAGACCGAGATCAGCGTGCACGCGCTCGAACTGAAAATGCCGGTCGCCGAGATCGAGACGCCCTATTTCGCGCGGCCCGAAGGCTCCGAATCGAAGCTCAGCACCTATGGCGACGGGTTCCGCATCCTGCGCACGATCGTCCAGCTCTACCGGATCGAGCGGCCGGTGCTGTTCTTCGGCAGCATCGGCGCGCTGCTGGCGGGGCTGGCGGTAATCCTCGCGATTCCGCTGATCATCACCTATATGCATACGCATCTCGTGCCGCGCTTCCCCACCGCGATCCTCGTGACCGGGCTGGTGATCCTCGCCTCGCTCAACCTGTTCACGGGGCTGATCCTCGATACGGTGGTGCGCGGCCGGCGCGAGGTTCGGCGCCTCGCCTATCTGGGGCACCGCGCGCCGGGCGGTGAGGATCGGCGGAGCGGCGGGTACGGGGGTTGAACTCGTTTCCGCCAGCGCCGATGTAAGGCATCTACTGGGGCATAAGGATTCAAAGGCACACTATGCATAACCCGTTCGAGACCGGCGACTTCATGCGCCCGCTCACTTCCAATGGTTTCACCACCCAGGCGCCGCAGGCTGGCCTGGTTCCGATCGTGATCGAACAGTCGAACCGCGGCGAGCGCAGCTTCGACATCTATTCGCGGCTGCTGCGCGAGCGGATCATCTTCGTGACCGGCGGCGTCGAAGACCATATGGCCTCGGTGATCAGCGCCCAGCTTCTCTTCCTGGAGTCGGAGAACCCCAAGAAGGATATCTTCATGTACATCAACTCGCCGGGTGGCGTCGTCACGGCGGGCATGGCGATCCATGATACCATGCAGTATATCCGGCCGCGCGTCGGCACGGTCTGCATGGGCCAGGCCGCCTCGATGGGCAGCTTCCTTCTGGCCGCCGGCGAGCCGGGCATGCGTGTCGCGCTCACCAACGCGCGCATCATGATCCATCAGCCTTCGGGCGGTGCGCAGGGCATGGCCAGCGACATCGAGATCCAGGCACGCGAGATCCTGCGTATCCGGCACCGGATGAATGAGCTCTATGCGCATTACACCGGCAAGCCGATCGGCGAGATCGAGCGCGCGATGGATCGCGACAAGTTCCTGTCGGCGGATGAGGCCAAGGAATTCGGCCTGATCGACGAGGTGTTCGACAAGCGTCCGGCGATTGCGGACGATAGCGCTACCCCGATTCTGCCCGCATCCTGATGCGGACCGGCCATGTCGCCGGCGTCGTGGCGATGTTCGCCCTGGCGCTGGCGACGGGTTCTTCGGTTGCCGGGGCGATGGCGCGTCATTCGGGCGGCGCGCAGAGTGACGACCGGCTAGTCGAGCAGACTGACGACCGAGCGCTCGGCAAGACGCCTGATCAGGCGACGCTCGATGCCATCGACGACGCTATAGCGCACAAGGATGCAAACCTGGCGCGCGACAGAATCGCCAGGGCGCTAGCCACGCCATCGCTAGATCGCGACGCCGTGATCGGCCTGCTGAGACTGAGGGCGATCACGTTTTCCTGGGGGAACGATACCGCAGGCTTGCGCGATTCGCTTGCGCGCCTGGAAACGGCGGCGCCCGATGATCCGGAGCAAGCGGCGTTCGCAGTTGGCCTGCTCGGGCACATGATCAGCCCGCAACTCGGATCGGAAGTCCTGAGCCGGTTCATCACGCAATTCCCCGACAAGATCGGCCTGCTGGATGCTGGCTATACGTCTACGCTTGTCGGGCGTATCCGCCGTGGCGGGCTGGCCAGGGAGGCGGACGACGCAACGCTGTTCCTGGCGGAACATGGATTTTCTGCCACCTCGATGGATATTCGTACCGCGTTCCAGCGGACGGCGGCGGGTGTCGCCATCGCCAGGGGGCAGGTCGATCGTGCGATCGCACTGGTCGCCGATGTGCATGATCGGGATGCGCTCACCTTTCTCCTGACCGATCGCCGGTTTGCACCGTTATGGCCGGCACTCTCGACGCGTGTCGGGCCGCATATGCGCGCGGCCGAAGCCGCGAACATCGCGGAGACCAAGGCTGTGCTGGCGCAGTCGCCCGACGATCCGGAAGCCCAACGGAGCGTGCTCGACGCGTATTTCTCCGCGGGCCAATTCGACAATGCCGATGCCATCGGCGTCAGTTTCGGCGCCACGCCGGAAGCGCTGCAGTCGTTGAACGAGGCGGATAGCTGGGTCGTCGTCGATCACGCCTATTCATTGTATATCCGCAATCGCCAGGCCGAATCGGATGCGCGTTTCGCCTCGGTCACCAACCGGGATGTCGCGCGCAATTTCTGGATCATCAATGCGATGATCACGCGGGTGGACATGCTCGTTCGAACGGGCCGCTTCACGACGGCTGCCCCCCTGTTGGACCAGGTGATTCCATTGGCGGAAACATCGGCCACTCCGGCAGCGCGGCAGTTTCTGCGCCGCGGGAAGATATGTTCCGATCGGGCGCTGCGCCCTGGGATCGACCAGTCCGACATCATCGCCCAGCTAGAGGCCCATGGGCGCGATGCCCCGATCAGCACCATCGAGGGCCTGTTCTGTATCGGCGAGCCGGACAAGGCGGCGGCGCTGATCATCTCGATGCTCGCTGATCCGGAGCAGCAGCCCGATGCGATCGCCTGGCTTCAGCCGGACGGCGTCTTCCGGCTCGGGCCTCCCTCGATATGGTCTGCCGACTGGAATTTACTGCGTGCACGCCCCGACGTGCACGCCGCGTTCGATCGCGTGGCGAGGACATTGCCGAAGGACCTGTGGCCGTCGGATGCGTCAGAGAAGCCCCTGCGCTGATCGCAATGGGTTGTTTCCTGTTTCCTGCGTGAACATATTGGCTATCGTCGGCGCGGAACTATCATTAGGCTGTTTCGCCGGACGATAGTGAAAGCGGCTTGAACGCCCTCGCGGCTGCGACGGGTTTGCGTAATCGAATGAAGGTATCTGGTTTATGACGAAGCTCAGCGGTGGCGACTCGAAGAGCACGCTGTATTGCTCGTTCTGTGGCAAGTCGCAGCACGAGGTACGCAAGCTGATTGCCGGGCCTACCGTGTTCATCTGCGATGAGTGTGTCGAGCTCTGCAACGACATCATTCGCGAGGAAACCAAGTCCGCGCTCGTCTCCAAGAAGGACGGGGGCGTGCCCACGCCGCAGGAGATCTGCGACGTGCTCGACGACTATGTCATCGGGCAGAAGCGCGCCAAGCGAGTCCTCTCGGTCGCCGTGCACAATCACTACAAGCGCCTCAACCACGGCCAGAAGGGCGCGGATGTCGAGCTTGCCAAGTCGAACATCCTGCTCGTCGGGCCGACCGGCTGCGGCAAGACCTTGCTCGCCCAGACGCTCGCGCGAATCCTCGATGTGCCCTTCACCATGGCCGATGCCACCACGCTGACCGAGGCGGGCTATGTCGGCGAGGATGTCGAGAACATCATCCTGAAGCTGCTCCAGGCCTCCGACTAYAATGTCGAGCGSGCSCAGCGCGGCATCGTSTACATCGACGAGATCGACAAGATCAGCCGCAAGGCCGAGAATCCCTCGATCACGCGCGACGTGTCGGGTGAGGGCGTGCAGCAGGCGCTGCTCAAGCTGATGGAGGGCACCACGGCCTCCGTCCCGCCCCAGGGCGGCCGCAAGCATCCGCAGCAGGAATTCCTGCAGGTCGACACGACGAACATCCTGTTCATCTGCGGCGGCGCGTTCAGCGGCCTCGAAAAGATCATCGGCGATCGCCTGCAGGGCAAGTCGATCGGGTTCGGCGCCTATGTCGCTTCGCCTGAGGAGCGCCGCACCGGTGAGACCCTGAAGTCGGTCGAGCCCGAGGATCTGCTGAAGTTCGGCCTGATCCCCGAATTCGTCGGCCGTCTGCCGGTGATCGCCACGCTCGAGGATCTCGACGTGCCGGCGCTGGTGACGATCCTTACCGAGCCGAAGAACGCCCTGGTCAAACAGTACCAGAAGCTGTTCGACATGGAGGAAGTGAAGCTCGGCTTCACCGACGACGCGCTGGTCCAGGTCGCCAGAAAGGCGATCGACCGCAAGACCGGTGCGCGCGGGCTGCGTTCGATCCTCGAGGGCATCCTGCTCGACACCATGTTCGACCTGCCGGGAATGGACGGGGTCGATGAGGTGATGATCGACAAGGACGTGATCGAAGGCCGCAAGGAACCGATCCGCGTCTATGCCAAGAAGGACAAGGCGGGCGCCGGCGCCGCTTGATAACGAGGCAGGCATCTCAAATCGCGATGCCTGTCTTCTTCTCCCTCTCCCCTTGTGGGAGAGGGAAGGGGCCCATCGCTCTTGCGATGGGAAGGGTGAGGGGGACACGCGTAGTTGCGGTTTTGAACCTCACTCCCCCTCATCCGGCGCTTCGCGCCACCTTCTCCCACAAGGGGAGAAGGGTATAGGCGCCTCATAACGGCATGCCTGAACACGCCAACCCAACTATCCGAGTCGCCGCCGCCAGCGACCGCACCGCCATCGCGGCCATGCTCGCCCGCGCCTTCGCCGACGACCCCGCCACCAGCTTCATCTTCCCCGACCCTGCGGAGCGCGCCAGACGGTTGCCCCGCATGTTCGCCCTGCTTTTCGACGAGGACGCGCACGGCATGCGTCTCGTCACTACGGGTGGTGAGGCTGCGACCCTGTGGCGCGCGCCCGGCCACAATCGGACGACCCTGCTCGATCTGCTGCTCCAGGCCTTGCCGCTATTGACCTTGTTCGGCACCGCACTGGGCCGGGCGCTGGCGGTGTCCAACGCGATCGACGCGCATTTTCCCGCCGGTGACTATTGGTATCTCCACATCGCCGGTTGCGATCCCGCATCGCAAGGCAAGGGCCTTGGCGGCGCCACGATCCGATTGGGATTGGAACGTGTCGCGGACAGCGGATTGCCGGCCTATCTCGAGACACCGAGTGAGAAATATATCGGCTTCTATCGCGGACTCGGCTTTGACGTGATCGGCGAATGGGCCGTGCCCAAAGGCGGCCCGCGCTTCTGGTCGATGATGCGGCCGGCGGATTGATCCATGCGAGCACTCGCCATCCTTGCCCTCGCTCTCTCGTCGGTTACTGCCATGCTCTCCGCACCGCCGGCCAATGCCCAGCAGGAAAGAAGGCCCAGCGAGATGAACGAAGCACGATTCTGGCAGATCGTCAGCGAATCGGCGCGCAATGAGCCGGATCCGCAGAGCCAGGCGACTGCTTTGCGCGCGGCGCTCGACCGCCTGACGCCGCAGGAGATCGAGGCCTTCGCCGACATCTTCGACGAACTGATGCGCCGATCCTATCGCTGGGACCTATGGGGCGCCGGCTTCGTCGTGGAAGGCGGCATGTCCGATGACGGCTTTGAATATTTCCGCCGCTGGCTGATTTCGCGAGGCAAGACCGCGTTCGAAAAGGTCAGCGCGGACCCGGACTCCCTCGCCGACATCATACCGGACGATCATGACGGCGAATTCGAATTCGAGGAATTCCGCTATGTCGCCGACGAGGCCTGGGCGAACAAGACCGGCCGCAGCGCCGAGGCGATGCCGCGCAAGGCTCAGACGTACAGCTCGGACCCGTCGGGCACACCGTTCACCGAGGACCCTGCAGCCCTCAAAAAGCGCTATCCGAAACTATGGGCGCGGTTCGGCTCGGATTGATCGATTCAACTTTATCCTCGACCATTGCAGCAACGAGCTGGGCAGAATGCTGCAAGCATCCGCCCCGCTCTTTCACATGGTGAAATGTTGGACGATTCCAGCCGCCGATCAGCGGAAAGAACAGCGCGTTTTGTCGTCTGTTATCCGCTGTTACTGCGTAACAGGGAAAACGCAGCGCAAGCAGTTGATCCGGCTCCGGAAAATCGAGCCGAAACTCCAACATAACAGCGGAAGAAAAAAACATCGCCCGAACAGGGGCATTGTTGGAGCGAATCAGGACTCCGCCAGGAAGTCGCCGAGCCGGTCCAGCCGCCGCTCCACCGGTGAACGTCGATCGCGGATCCATTGTTCGAGGATCGAGAAGCCGCCGGGCACCAGCTGGCAGCTCCGCACGCGCCCGACCTTCTCGGTGCGGACCAGCCCGCATTCCTCGAGCACCTGGAGATGCTGAGCCACCGCGGTCAGGGTGATGCCGAGCGGAGCAGCCAAGGTGGAGACGGACAAGGGCCCCGCGGTCAGCCGCTCGACGATCGCCAGTCGCGACGGGTCGGCAAGCGCGCGCAGCACGCGCTCGACACTGGCCGCCGGCTTGGTGTCGGGAATCGTCACGCCTCCGGCAATATCGCCCCAAGCCGGTCGAACAAGGCGTTCCACCCATGCTCGCGCATCTCGGGGCCGTCCGCGCCTTCGAGGAACACGGCCTGATGCGTGCAGATCAGGTCGGTGCCGCTGTCGGTCGCGACGAGTTCGATCGTCAGTAGCGCGACCGAGATGGGCTTGCCGCCGATCGTCATGGTGGCGGCGCTGACGATGCGCTGGTCGGGGACGATGTTGTGGAAATATTCCTCGTTGGCGAGTTCCACGCCCTCGAACGGCGTATCGGGGCCCATGCGCGAGCGGGAGACGGAGCGGCCGCCAACGCGGAAGTCCATCTCGAATATGGCGCCTTCGCGATCGGCGTACCAGCGGCGCTTCCGATTTTCCTGGCTGAGCGCGGCGAACACGCGCTCCCTGGGAACAGAATAGCTGCGCTCGATCACGAAGGTGCTGGGAAGGACGGGCAATGTGTCCATGATGTCACGACTCCATAGTGAAGTGATGGCTTCACTATGGCGAAGCTCGCGTAACAGTCAAGTCATCACTTCACTATTGGTTCGTGCATGGCGCATCAGCATTGCATAGGTCCCGAGCGCCAGGAACAGCCCGGTGAACCAGGCATATGCATAAAGCCCGGTCCAGAAGCCGCCGAGCCAGCCGAACGTTCCCGGCACCACGGTCGCGAGGAAACCCGGCAGATTGGGCAGCACGCCCGCCGCGAAGGCGATGAGGGCGCGGCCGTTCCACCCGCCGGCATAGGCATAGCGTCCGCCCTCGCGGTACAGGTCGTCGATATCGAGCCGGGTCCGCCGGATCAGCCAGTAATCGGCGATCAGGATGCCGGCGATCGGGCCGAGCAGCGCGCTGTACCCGGTCAGCCAGACGAAGATGTAGCCGCCGGTCGTCGCGAGCAGCTTCCACGGCATGATCAGCACGCCAATCACTGCGGTAATGAGACCTCCCGTGCGATAGGAGATCTTCCCAGGCGCGAGCGACGAGAAATCATAGGCGGCGCACACCAGGTTCGCGGCGATGTTGCACGAGATGGTGTCGATCGCGATGACGATCAGCCCGAGCAGCACCAGCGGCCCGGCCAGCGTGCCCGACAGCGCGACCGGGTCCCAGATCGCATGGCCGTAAATCACCACCGTCGCCGAGGTGGTGATGACGCTGGCCAGCGCGATCAGCCCCATGCCCGGCGGCAGGCCGATCGACTGGCCGATCATCTGGTCGCGCTGGCTCTTCGCGAAGCGGGTGAAGTCGGGGATGTTGAGCGCGAGCGTCCCCCAGAAGCCGACCATCGCGGTGAGCGATGGCCAGAACACCAGCCAGAACTGCCCGTCGCGCGCGCCGCCGGGCACGAAGGCGGAGGGGCTGGCGAAGATCGGACCGAGTCCGCCGGCCTTGTCCACCGCCCACCAGACGAGCGCGACGCACACCAGGATCTTGATCGGGGCGGTCCAGGTCTCGAGCCGCCGGATCGTCGTCAGCCCCTTGCTGACGAAGAACAGCTGCAGCGCCCAGAAGGTCGCGAAGGACAGCATCTGCCCGACGCCGATGTCGAGCACGGGCACGACCGGCCCCTTCAGGCTCTGCCCGACGAACACGCCGAGCAGGGTCAGCAGCGCCTCGCCGCCGATCCAGGTCTGGATGCCGAACCAGCCGCACGCGACCAGCGCTCGCGCCACCGCGGGCAGGCGGGCGCCCCTGGTGCCAAACGACGCCCGCGCCAGCACCGCATAGGGGATGCCGTAACGCGCGCCGGCATGGCCGATCAGCAGCAGGGGGACGAGCACCACGACATTGCCGAGCAGTACGGTCAGCGCGGCCTGGCCCGCCGACATGCCTTGCTCGATCAGGCCGGAGGCGAGCATCCAGCTGGGCACCGCGACGATCATGCCGATCCAAAGGGCCGCGAAATGATACCAGCGCCAGGTTCGCTGCGTCGCGTCCGTCGGCGCGAGATCGCGGTTCCAGAGCGAATCCGTGGCGTGATCGGTCATGTGCGTTCCCCCGTCGGGGAGTTGGCCGCAATTCGCGCAGCGGCGCAAGAGCGGGAAGGATCAGGCCGGTTGCTGGATCCGCTGCACGATGTCCTCGGCGACCTTGCCCGCGACCGGGGCCAGGTGGTCGAAATGCGCCGTGTAGCGCGCCATGCCCTGGCTCAGCGATCGGAGTTCGGCATCGAGATCGTGCAGCTCGGCATCGGGCAGCAGCACCTCGATTACGTCCCAGCGCGACCAGCCCGCCAGCGGCGTCATGCCGAGCATCTGTCCGCGCCGGCTGGCGACCGCCGAGGTGATGCGCGAGCTGGCGCTGCCCGGCGCGTGAATCGTCACCTGCGCGATCGGTTCGAGCAGATAGGGCGACGCGGCGGCGAGCGCTTCCGCCATGGCGATCCGCCCCGCGGTGCGGAACGCCAACTCGGAGCTGTCGACCGCATGGAACGACCCGTCGACCAGCGCGACCGCGACATCCACCACCTCGACGCCGAGCGGTCCTTTCGCCATCGCATCGCGCACGCCCTGCTCGACCGCGGGGATCCATTGCCGTGGGATCGCGCCGCCGGTGATGCGGTCGTCGAAGCGGAAACCCTGTCCGCGCTCCAGCGGCGCGATCTCGATCACCACATCGCCATATTGGCCATGCCCGCCCGACTGTTTTTTGTGCCGGCCGCGCTGGCTGGCGGCTTTCCTGATGGTCTCGCGATAGGCAACCGCGGGCGGCCGCGCCGAGATCGCCACGCCGTAGCGCCGCTTCAGCCGGTCGAGCGCGACCGCGAGATGCTCGTCGTTGATTCCTCGCAGCAGCGTCTCGCGCGATCCCTCGTCCTGGCCCCAGCGCAGCCCGGGATCTTCCTCGGCCAGCTTGTTCAGCGACGTGGACAGGCGGACCTCGTCCTTGTGATCCTTGACCGCGATGGCCAGCGCATGGTTCGCGGTCGCCACCGGGGAGGCGGCGGCTACCGCCCCGGGACGCGCGGCGATACCGATCAGGTCGCCGGCCCTCGCCGCATCGGCCTTGGCGATGCCGACGATCTCGCCCGGCTCGGCGCGCTGGATCCGCGTCGCCGCGCCACCCTGAAGCGCGAACAGCGCGCCCGCACGCATCGCCTCGCCATCGCCCCCGACCAGTTCGGCGCCTTCGCTCAGCGGCCCGCCGAACACCCGCGCGATCGCCAGTCGGCCGATCGTGCTGCCGTGCGAGATCTTGAGCACCTGCACCGCCGGACCGGCGATGCCGATCCGCTCCGCGGTCCGCGCGGCGGTCGGCGTGTCGTGGCGCAGCATCTTGAGCAACCGGCGGATGCCGAAGCCGTTGAGCGCCGAACCGAACAGCACCGGCACGACCAGCCCCGCGGCGGTCTCCCGCGCCAGGTCGCCAAAGATCGTCTCGAGGCTCGGCACCTCGTCCGATAGCAGCTGTTCGAGCAGCACATCGTCATGATCGGCAAGCTGCTCGAGCATATGGAAACGCGCCGCCGCCTCATCCTGCCTGAGATGCGCGGCGAGGGGGACCTGCTCGGAGCGTTTGCCCGGTTGGTAATGATAGGCGCGTTCGAGCGCGAGATCGACGAACCCGGCGGTGCGCTCGCCGGCGCGGATCGGGATCTGGCGCGCGACCAGCGCGGCGGCGCTCATCGGCTGCAGTGCGGTCAGCAAATCCTCGATGCTGCCCCGCGCCTGGTCGATCTTGTTGACGAACAGCGCGTGCGGGATGCCGATCGCTTCCAGCCGCCGCAGCGTGGGCTCGATCAACGGCGCCCGCGCCGGATCGGGATCGATCACCACCAGCGCCAGATCGGCGGCGGCCAGCGCCATCTCCATGTCGGTCGCGAAGGCGGGAGAGCCGGGCGCATCGGCGATCAGATAGCGGTCGCCCATCCAGTCGAAGCGCAGCAGGTTGAGTTCGGTCGATCCGCCCCTTGCCCGCGCCTCGGGGCTGGCATCGCCGACACAGCTGCCGGCATCGACCGCGCCCAGCCTCGGGACGGCGCCGGCGGCGAACAACAGGGCTTCGCCAAGGCTGGTCTTGCCCGCGCCGGCGGGGCCAACAAGCGCGATCGCTCTCGCGCCTCTGCGGATCTCGTCCACTCACGCTCTCCTCGTCCTGCCGGCCTTTCGTGGCGAAGGGCGGTCGTCGGGAGTCACGACGGTCTGCCTATAGCGCCCGGAACGCAAGAGCGGGGCGGGATTTCAGTCGCCGATCCGGCGGCAATGCATTCCGCCCTATGTCAGGAACGCGACCGACGCCCGAGGCACGAGACCGGTCCCGATCATGAAGATCTCCGCATCATGCGGCCGCGGCGCGGGGATCCGTTCGACCAGCATGGAGAGCGCGCGTTCCGCCATTTCCTCGACCGGCAACTCGATCGTCGAAAGCGATGGGAGGCTCTGTTCCGCGAGCGGGATATCGTCGAAGCCGAGGACGGAAAGGTCTTCCGGAACACGCAAGCCGCTTGCCTGCGCATGGCGCAGCGCGCCGATCGCGATGACGTCGGCGGCCGCGAAGACGGCGGTGGCGCGCCCCGTCGTGATCGCCGCGCGCGCCTCGGGCTCCAGGTCGACCGAAAAGGCATTGCGCACCCGAAAGGCGAGCATGCCCTCGGCGCGGATCAGCGCCTCCGCGCCGTCGCAGCGGTCACGCATGCTGGCGATGTCGGTCGGGCCCGAGATGATCCCGATCCGGCGATGCCCGGCGTCGAGCAAATGCCGGGCGGCGATCCGGCCGGCACCGAGATAGTCGACTCCGACCGTGGCATAGCCGGGCAGCGTCCGATCGAGAACGACCGTCGGGGTATGCGCGAGCACGCCTTGCGACGTATCCTTGTCGCGGATCGGGAACCAGACCAGGCCGTCCACGCCCAGGTCGGTCGCCTTGGCGAGCGCAGCATGTTCGAGCGCTTCATTGCCCTCGGTATCGATCAGGAACATTGCATGGCCACGGCTCCGCGCCGCACGGAACATGGCTTGCGCCAGTGCCGGGAAGAACGGATTCGCCAGGTCGGGCAGCAACAGCGCCAGGGTGCCCGATCGGCCCGTCTTCATCGCCCGCGCGGCGACGTTCTGGCGATAGCCGATGCGCTGCGCCACCGCGAGAATGTGCGCGCGGGTTTGCTCGCCGACCGATCCGTTGCCGTTGACGGCGTAGGAAGCGCTTGCCAGCGAGACCCCGGCTTCGCGGGCCAGGTCCTTGAGCGTCGGTCGCCGGCTGGAAGGAACGTCAGGCATGGGATGGGGCGCACTCGGGAAGCTGCCGACCGGCATAGGGTCGCATGCCGCCACCAGCAACCGTCACGCTGGTCAGGGCGCCGGTGCCGGCAGCGCGGGGTTGAGCGCGAGAATTATCAGCCGCGTCGGCGCATCCTCGACGAAATTGTTGTCGTTGACCAGCACGATCCGGTCGCGCCTCGGCGAAGGCCACCAGGCCATGCCTTCCAGATTGCCCATATCGCCGGGAAGATCGTCGAAGTCGATCAGCAGTCGCTTGGCCGCGACCGTGATCGCCGCCCGTTCGAGGCGCGCGACCGCCGCGACGTCCGTCGCGACCGTGAAGTCCGCGAGATAGAGCCGGCAATGGAAACGGTAACGCCCGCCGCCGACGGGCGCGCCCGAGCGTTCGAGCACCAGCATGCGCCGATCGTTGAGCGCGAGGATCTCGGAAATGCCATTGTCCGCATCCTTGCCCGTTGCGCGAGGCGGAACCGCATCGAGGCGATAGGCGAATTGCCGCCTCGGTGCGCCCGCCTCCAGCCTGATGAAGCGAACCAGCGCGCTGCGACCGTCCCCGGCGGGCAGGCCATCCTCGATCAGCGGTGCCTCCATGGCGAGCCACAGGGCACCGTCCGGGGTGAAGTCCAGGCCCTCGATCGTCCGATTGTCGCGCGGCCCGGATCGCCCGGTCGGGTCGGGCGCGAGGTTGGCCGGCAATGCCGCCTGGCCCTGTGTTCGCCCCTGTCGGTCCATCCAGCGTATCACGGGGCCATAACCATGGTTGATATCGCCTTCGCTCGACCAGATCAGCCGGCGGCCATCGGGGGCGACCCGGACTGCCTCCGGATCGACGGCTTCGCGCCCTTGCCCCGCCGACGGAAAGACCGCGCCCCGTGCATCCCTCAGCGCCACGCTCTCTCGATCGGTCACGCGCCAGTGGCCATGCGCGGCGCGGGCGAGCCGTGCCGTGTAGAAGCGAGCGGGCGCATGATCGGAACGGTCGTCGCTCAGCAGCAGCCAGCGCCGCCGCCGGGCGTCATAATCGACCCCCGAGATACCCCCGAAACCCGTGTCGAAACGATGCGGGTCGAGCTCGATCGTATCGACCAGCCGGACGGCGGCCGCCGCCAGCGCCGCCGGGCACTCCTGCGCGCCTCCCTGCGTGGCCAGGACCAGCAGGGCCATTGCCGGCAAGGCGGCGCAGCACGCGAGGCGTCCCATCAGAACTTGACGCGGAACGACAGCGTATAGGTGCGTGGCGCGCCGAGGAAATAGCGGTCGAGCGTGATCGCCGGCAGGCTGAATTCGGGCTGGGTCGCGGTGGAGCTGGAAACCGATCCGATATACGCCTTGTCGAACAGGTTATCGACGTTGAACTGCAGCGTGACCGCGCGGAACGGCCCTGTATCGCGCAGCGTGTAGCTCGCGCCGGCGCCTGCCACGGCATAGCTCGGGATGGTCTCCACGCCGACTTCGCGAAAGGTCGTCGCGGCCACCAGGTGTCCGCCGACGCGATCGCCGACATATCGCAGATTGGCCTGGATGCGCGCGCCTTCGATCGGCGTCACGCCGATCTCGCCATAGGCACTGTGGCGCGGGATATTGCGCACCCGCTCGCCCGCGATCACGCCCACTGCGGCAAGCGCCGCTCGTTGGGGAGAACCGACCGGCAAATCGTCGTGCCTGGCGTCCTGGTAGGAATAGCTCGTATAGAAATCGACCGGGCCGAAATTGCCCAGCGCGGTCGCTTCGATGCCGCGCGTGCGCTGCCCGGCGATGTTGGCGGCGCGAGTCGCGACATTCCCGCGGATGATCTCGTCCGGCTCAGTCGCGCCGGGATCGTTGGGGACGATGCCGATATTGTTGGCGAGATCGACGGAATAGGCCTGAAGCGAGAGCGCGAGGCGATCCGTCGTGTAGCGCACCCCGAGATCGATATTCTCCGACTGGATCGGGTCGAGCGCGCCTGGACTGATCACGGCGGTGGAACCGAGGAACGCATCCTCGGGAATGCCGGCGAAGTTCCGGGCATAACCGCCATAGACCTCGATTCCGCGTATCGGGGTCAGGGTGAAGCCAACCTTCGGGTTGATGTCCGAATGCTGCGAAAAGTCGAGCTCGGCCTTGTATTCGAGCGGCGAGCGCGCCTTGTATTTCACGTTGATCCAGTTGGCGCCCAGTTCGACGCGCAGCAGGCCCGGCACCAGCGCAACCGAATCCTGGGCGTAGAGCATCGTCGTCTCGATGCTCGTCCAGCGCCGATATTCGACATAGTTGAGCGCGCTGCGGTCATAGGTGATGCCCGAAGCGGGATCGATCAGGCGATAAAATCGCCGCTCCTCGCTCGACTCGCCGCCTTCCCACCAGCCGCCAACGCGGACGCGGTTGCCGGCGATCAGATCGTCGAGGCGGAGTTCGGCAGTGGCGCCATAGCGGTCGCGATCACGCGGCGTGACCCGCATGTCGGCGGGCCCGCCCACGACGTTGCTGTTGCGCAGGGTCGTGAGCGCCGGGCGGATCGCGCCGCCGCTCGCATTATAGCCGGTCACCGCATAGGGATCGCCGCTGGCAAGGGCGCGGGCACGATCCTGATAGCGGAAGGATTCACCGCGCAATGTCTGGTAATAGGGATTGACCGTCAGCAGCACCTTGTCGCTGACCTGAAGCCCCATATTGGCATAAGCGAGCAGATCCTGGCGCGTGCCGCCAAGTGCGCCGCCATAGTTGACGTCGATCGCCGGAATGCCGCTCAGCCTGTCGGTGGCCTGGTCCGAGCGTGGAGCGGCACGGAATTCGGCGAGCGAGATGATGTTGAAATCATTATCCTGCTGGTCGTTCCAGCTCACGCGCGCCTTGATGAAGGATCCGCCCTCGAAGGTCTTCACGGCCTTGAATTCGGCATGCTCGCGGTGCGAATGGCGGTTGGCCGGGCCGGTCCAGACATCGTTCGCCTGATTGGAATAGCTGGCATAGGCGGACAGGCCGGGCGCGATCTCGCCGGTATCGACGCGGAAATAGCTGCGCCAGAAATCATAGGACCCATAGCCCGCCTCGAACGCGGCGCTTGGGCGCAGCGACGGATCGTCGGTGGTGAAGTCGACAAAGCCGCCCAGCGCGAAGCGCGAGGGCGCGCCGAGATCGCCGGCGCTCTGCGATACGGTGATGCGGCGGATATTGCTCGTTTCGATGAAGCGCTGGGGCGGCGAGCCACCGTTGAAACGCGCGTCGCCCGTGGGAATGCCGTCGAGGGTGAAGCCGACCTGTTCCTTGTTAAGCCCGCGCATGGCGAATTCGAACGAGAAGCTGCCGCCGCGCGCATCGCCGGTCGTCGCCTGGACGCCGGGGATCTTGTTGAGGCTCTGGGTGATGTCGGCGCCGAACGGACGGCCGTCGATATCGTCGCGCCCGAGCACCAGCACGGCGCGACTTTCGCCGGCGCCCACACGCGCCGCGGTCACGACGATGTCGTCCTGTTCCCTGGCGGCCGGCACGGGCGGAGACGTCGCGTCCTGCGCCTGCGCCTGCGCCTGCCCGGCGGCGAGCGCGGCCAGCGTCACGCCAAGCAACAGGCGGCGGGGCGAGAGCGGAGCGGAAAGGAATAGATCGGGCATGGTCGGCGTTCCCCCTGAAGGTCTGATGGGGCGCCTCTCGCATGGTGATGTGACTATTTAGTGAAACGTTTCACTAAAAATGGGACGGCCGTCGTGAAGCCATCGATTTGCACTGACTTTGGACCTAAAATGGATTGGGCAGGGCTCTAGCTACCTTGCGTAAACCGCCATGCTGGGCGGGGTTAAATGCCCAGCCATGCAAGTCCCCCCGGCAGCGTCTCCGGGGCATAGTCCACCTGCAGAACCCGCCGTCGCCGGGGGTGAACGGCCGCATCGGACGCATGAAGGATTGGCGTGGCATACAGCCAGACATCGCCATCGTCCGCGAGGCATTCGGCAATCCCGCACTCGGCCACTACGGCATCGATGTCGTCTTCCGCCACCCGCCCAAAGCGATGCGATCCCGGCGCGACGAGCAGTGGCGCATTATCCGGACCGACGGGGTCGAGATGAACCCGCAACGTCACCATGCCCGCCAGCAGCTCGAACGGTGGCGCGACATGAAGCAGCCCGGCCTTGACCGTCCACGGCCCGAAACCGGCGACGTCGCGCCGCTCGGCTACGACGATCGTCCGGTCCTGATGCCAGCCCAGCGCCCAGTTGGTGGCGGCGGTCTTGTCGAACAGGATCGCGCGAACCGGGCGCGCGCCGGCGCCAATCGCATCGGCGGCGATCCTGGCGATCGGGCCGGCGGGATCGAGGACGCCGCGTAACCCCTCGATACCGTGCAGCCGGATGCCGGCGCGGTCGGGATCGAGAGTCGTGACGATCGCCTCGATCTCCGGCAACGATGGGGCCGCCGCGGAGGGGAAGCGCTCGGCACCGTCCCTCGCGAAGGTCAGCTTCTCCGTCAGAAAACCCCCGGCACGAATCGCTTCACCCGCGCCGCATAGGCGTCGTAGTCCGCGCCGAACTGGCCGCGCAGCAGCCGTTCCTCATGCCGCACGCGCAGCCAGGTTGCGATGGCATAGACCGGCACCGCGATCATCAGGTTGCGGGTGTGGCCATAAGCGACGGCCATCGCGATCATGAACAGGAACAGCGCGACATAGATGGGGTGGCGCACCACCGCGAAGGGGCCGGTCTGCACCAGCTGATGATCCTCGCGGGTGCGCGCGACCAGGCTCCAGTTCTTGCCCATCGTCCGCGACGAGGCGTGGAACAGGCCGACCGCGCCGAGCATCAGCACGAATACCGCGACCCCCTCGATGATCGCCCTGGCCGACATCGGGTCGAGCGATACGTCGATCCGGCCATAACCGGCGATGGCGATGCCCAGGCCCTGCACGGCGATCCAGATCCAGGACGCCCGGTTGCTGCTCGCATCGGCCACCTTGGGCACCCTGGTCGCCCGGTACCGCGCAGCCATCAGCGCCGTGAAGAAGGCAAGGAAGCCAAGGGCCAGCGCCGCGAGGCCGGGTAGTCCGACCGGATCGATGGGGAACAGGGTCATCGCACTCCTCCTAATATTTAGCTTTCCCCGGCGCTGCCTTCCAC
Source organism: Sphingomonas sp. P2_B6 (assembly GCF_056404755.1). Lineage (NCBI taxonomy): Bacteria > Pseudomonadati > Pseudomonadota > Alphaproteobacteria > Sphingomonadales > Sphingomonadaceae > Sphingomonas > Sphingomonas sp. P2_B6. The sequence continues at coordinate 125,306 of NZ_JBFUDK010000004.1, read as the reverse complement.
GCCTTGTATTCCTCCAGCGCCCTGGAGCGTTTGAGGATTCGGGCAGCCGGGTCGATCACGACATGCGCGCCGGGCGCGACCGCGATACTGTCCTTGCCCCCGGTCATCGCCAGCCGCTCGACCTCGTCATCGATCTGCACCTCGACCGGCATGGGGAAGGGGAGGCCGTCGGGCGCCTTCCAGCTCAAGTTCAGCATGCCGCCGTCGCGGGTCTCGACCAGCTCGGGGAGCGCGGCCTTGCGCAGATAGACATCGAAGAACCAGCCATAGTCCTCGCCGGTCACCTGCTTGACGAAGCCCTCATATTCCAGCGACGATCCGAAGCGCGGCGAGAAATTGCCCGGCTTCGGGTCGATCCGGCCATAGACGGCGAGCCGGGTCACGTCGCGAAATGCCGCATCGCCGATCAGGTTGCGCAGGGTGTGGAGCATCCACGATCCCTTGTAATAAATGTCCTGGGCCGGACCACCCTTGGCGTTCTCATAGACCTCCTCCTCGGTGCGGACTTTGCCGGAGATGAGCGGCTGGAGGTTGGCGATCTTGTTGCGTTGATCGTCGAGCATCGTCGCATAGCGCGCGCTGCCCTCGCGCCACAGCCCGTAATAGGGCTGCATGTACGAGCCATAGCCCTCGTGCAGCCAGTAATCGTCCCAGTTCGCCGCCGTCAGCTGGTTGCCGAAATATTCATGGGCGAATTCATGGTGGAACAGCCAGTCGAACCCTTCCGGCGCCTTGGCATATTCATTGCCATAGGCATTGATCGTCTGGTGCTCCATGCCCTTGTGCGGCGTCTCGACCACGCCGAGCTTCTCGTCGCCGAACGGGTAGGGGCCAATCTCGCTCTCGAAGAAGTCGAGCGTGGGGGCGAATTCGGCGAACAAGGCCTTCGCCTTCGCCTCCTCGCCCGGCAGATACCAATAGAACATCGGGATTTCGTTGCCGTAGCGGCTCTTGTAGATGCCCGAGATCTCCTCATACGGTCCGACGTTCAGCGCGATGCCATAGGTGTTGGGCTGGCGCACGCTCCAGTTCCAGGTGGTGCGCCCGTCCGGCAGCGTATCGACCCCGATCAGCTTGCCGTTGGACGGCGCCTTCAGTCCCTTGGGCACGGTGATGTGCAAGGTGACGTTCTCGGGCTCGCCGGTGGGGAAGTCGAGACAGGGCCAGAACAGGTCGCAGCCATAACCTTCCGCGGTGGTCGCGAACCAGGTGCGGCCGTCCGGCGTCTTCGCCCAGACCATGCCGTCGTCCCAGGGCGCGTTCACCGCGACATGTGGTGTGCCGCCATAGGTGATCGTCGCGATGACCTGCTCGCCAGCGGCGATGGTTTTCGGCAGCGTGATCGTCAGCCGGCCGTCCGGGTCGGAGAAATCGCTCCGCGGGAGCGGCGTACCGTCGATCGCGACGGCGCTCGGCGCGATATTCTTGTCGAGGTCGATCAGCAGCCGCGTCAGCGGTGCCCTGGCGGTGAAGGTCAATGTGGCGAGTCCATGCAGTTCCTGCGTCGCCGGCAGCACCTCGAACTTCAGGTCGGCATGGTCGAACTTCAGCCTGGCCTGGTCGGGGTCGATGACACCGCCCGATCGTTGAGTCTGCTCGGTGATCGGCGGCTCGCCTTTTTTCGGGAGGGCGGTCGCGGCGGTGAGCGACAGCGCGGCGAGCGCCAGGGCAGGTTTCAGGAGCATGGGAATTTCGTACCTCAGCATTCGGTAAGCACAGTCGATATGGCCGCTAAAAACGTTCGGCGATTGATGGATTGGTCAACAGCACCATATAAGGGAGAACTGGCGCCTCGTTCAGGCGCTGCCGGAGTATCCATGACCCAATCCTACCCAGTCCTGCCGCTTCGCGATATCGTCGTCTTCCCGCACATGATCGTGCCGTTGTTCGTTGGTCGCGACAAGTCGGTCGCGGCCCTTGAAGCAGCGATGGCTGCCGACAAGGAAATCTTCCTCGTCGCCCAGCTCGATCCCGCCGAGGACGATCCAGAGCGCGAGGACCTCTACGACATCGGCGTCACCGCCACCGTGCTCCAGCTGCTGAAGCTCCCGGACGGCACCGTGCGCGTGCTGGTGGAGGGCAAGGTTCGCGCCTCGCTCGACACCTTGTCGGCGACCGACACCTATCTGACCGCGACCGTCGCGACGGTCGAGGAGGCCGTTGCCGAGGGCAACGAAGTCTCCGCGCTGATGCGTTCGGTGGTCGACCAGTTCGAGAATTACGCCAAGCTCAACCGCAAGCTGCCGGCCGAGACGGCGGTGCAACTCGGCGAGATCGAGGATGCGTCGCGCCTGGCCGACGCGGTCGCCGCGAATATCTCGGTGAAGGTTTCCGACAAGCAGTCGCTGCTGGTCGAATCCGATCCCTCGCGCCGCCTGGAAATGGCCTTTGCCTTCATGGAAGGCGAGCTTGGCGTCCTGCAGGTCGAGAAGAAGATCAAGAGCCGCGTCAAGCGCCAGATGGAGAAGACGCAGCGCGAATATTATCTCAACGAGCAGCTTAAGGCGATTCAGCGCGAGCTGGGCAATGAGGGCGAGGAAGGCGAGGGCGACGAGATCGCCGAGCTGACCCAGAAGATCGCGACGCTCAAGCTCTCCAAGGAAGCCCGCACCAAGGCGACCGCCGAGCTCAAGAAGATGAAGACGATGGCGCCGATGTCCGCCGAGGCGACCGTCGTCCGCAATTATCTCGACGTGCTGCTCGGCCTGCCCTGGAGCAAGAAGTCCAAGATAAAGAAGGACATCTCGGCCGCTCAGGCGATCCTCGACGAGGATCATTATGCGCTGGAGAAGGTCAAGGACCGTATCATCGAATATCTCGCGGTCCAGGCACGCACGAACAAGCTGAAGGGGCCGATCCTGTGCCTCGTCGGCCCGCCGGGCGTGGGCAAGACCTCGCTCGGCAAATCGATCGCCAAGGCGACCGGGCGTGAGTTCATCCGCCAGTCGCTCGGCGGCGTGCGTGACGAAGCCGAGATTCGCGGCCACCGGCGGACCTATATCGGCTCGCTACCGGGCAAGATCGTGACCAACCTGAAAAAGGCCGGCACGTCCAACCCGCTGTTCCTGCTCGACGAGATCGACAAGCTCGGCCAGGATTTCCGCGGCGATCCCGCCTCGGCTTTGCTCGAGGTGCTCGACCCGGAGCAGAATTCGAAGTTCCAGGATCATTATCTCGAGATCGATATCGACCTGTCGGACGTCATGTTCGTGACGACCGCCAACACGCTCAACCTGCCGCAGCCCTTGCTCGACCGCATGGAGATCATCCGGCTCGAGGGCTATACTGAGGACGAGAAGGTCGAGATCGCGGAGCGGCACCTGGTCGCCAAGCAGGTCGAGGCGCACGGCCTGAAGGACGGCGAGTTCACGCTCACCACCGAGGGGCTGCGCGCGCTGATCCAATATTATACGCGCGAAGCCGGCGTGCGCACGCTCGAGCGTGAGATCGCCAAGCTCGCCCGCAAGGCGCTGCGCCAGATTCTTGAAGGCAAGACGACGAGCGTGACGATCACGCCCGACAATCTCGCCGACTTCGCCGGTGTGAAGAAATATCGCCACGGCCTGGGCGAGGAGGAGAATCAGGTCGGCGCGGTGACGGGTCTCGCCTGGACCGAAGTCGGCGGCGAACTGCTGACGATCGAGAGCGTGACCGTGCCCGGCAAGGGTTCCGCCAAGGTCACCGGCAAGCTCGGCGACGTGATGAAGGAGTCGATCGAGACCGCGTTCAGCTTCATCAAGGCGCGGTCGCCCAGCTACGGCATCAAGCCGAGCGTGTTCGCCCGCAAGGACGTGCACATCCATCTGCCCGAGGGCGCCGTTCCCAAGGACGGACCGTCGGCGGGTATCGGCATCGTCACCGCGATCATCTCCACGTTGACCGGCGTGCCGGTGCGGCGCGACGTGGCGATGACGGGCGAGGTGACCCTGCGCGGCCGGGTGCTGCCGATCGGCGGGCTCAAGGAGAAGCTGCTCGCGGCCTTGCGCGGCGGCATCACCACCGTGCTGATTCCGCAGGAGAATGAGAAGGACCTGGCCGAGATCCCGGCGAACATTCGCGAAGGGCTGACCATCATCCCCGTCGCGCATGTCGACGAGGTGCTGCGGCTTGCGCTGACCGGTCCGCTGACGGCGATCGACTGGACCGAGGCGGATGACCTAGCCGCCCAGCCTCCGGCCGGCGTGGCGCCGATCGGCGGCGAACTCCATCATTAATCAAGCTGTCAAGCGAAACGGCCTGAATTTCGCCCCTTTAGGCGAAATTTTAGGTCGTTTTGCTTTGACAGCCCCGGATTGAGCCGCCTTACTGTACCACCGGCTATGCGCCGCGACTCATTTCAATGTATCATTTTTCAAGACGGGGGTTCTTTCGGCATGAACAAGCAGGAATTGATCGGATCGGTCGCCGACGCGTCCGGACTGGGCAAGGGCGATGCCAGCAAGGCGGTCGAGGCAGTGTTCGATGCGATTTCGGCTGCACTGAAAAAGGGTGACGAGGTCCGTCTGGTTGGTTTCGGCACCTTCTCCGTCAGCAAGCGCAAGGCGTCGACGGGCCGTAACCCGCGCACCGGTGAGCCGATGACGATCAAGGCGTCGTCGCAGCCCAAGTTCAAGGCGGGCAAGGGCCTGAAGGATTCGGTCAACTGATCGACGAATGATATAGGCGCCGGGGCTGGACAAGCCGCGGCCCCTTTTCTAAGGCGATGATATCAGGGGCGGCGGCGACGCCGCCCTATTCCGTTGGCGGCAACGCCGGCGAAGACATTGCGGCCCTTTCCGGGAGTCGCGATGGGCGCGTAGCTCAGCGGTAGAGCACACCCTTCACACGGGTGGGGTCACAGGTTCAATCCCTGTCGCGCCCACCAGTTTTTCAAACCCGCCGGTCGTTGGCGACCGGCGGGTTTTTGGCGTCGCGCTCTCTGGCGCGTCATCTATCTGCAATATCAGTCATCAATCTGACACGAGATTGTAGCCGTTGAGTCTTCGAATCCGCACCGAGGAGTCACGGGCCGTCCCTAGCGGGGGCTCGTGGTCGACAGGGGGAACACCGAGTCGATCCGGAGAGCGTGCCCGCTCTCACCCACAGATCGAACGGAGACCTTATGGCCAGCTTCAAGCGCGTTAGCCTCATTCTTTTGACCAGCTGCGCGGCGGCAGCCCTTTCGGGTTGCGGCGCGAGCGACATCGCTTCGCCAGGCGAAGGCGTGATTGTCGTTCCGGCTCCCACCCCGGCTCCCGCGCCGACCCCGACCCCGACGCCGACCGGCCCCGTGCTGGTGACTCCGGCCGCTGCCTGCCCGGCCATCCCGGGCCCGGATCAGCTGATCAATGCCGGCACCATTTCCGGCCCGACCGGCGAATATCGCAACTGCGCGTTCCCGGCCCGCTTCACCGCCAACACCCAGATCGCCCGCACCACCGGCGTGATCTACTCGCTGCCTGGCCGTGTCGATGTCGGCACCGATCAGGGTGCGGCGAGCACCGGCAACAACGTCACGCTGACGATCGATCCGGGCGTGGTGATCTTCGGCGCGACCGGCGTGTCCTTCCTGGCGGTCAACCGCGGCAACCGCATCGACGCGGTCGGTTCGGCGACGCGCCCAATCATCTTCACCGGCCGCGGCAACGTGACCGGTTCGGCGACCGACGATACGTCGCAGCTGTGGGGCGGCGTCGTCCTGCTCGGCCGCGCGCCGATCACTGACTGCCTTGCACCGCTGGCCACGCCGGGCACCACCGCCTGCGAGCGTGACACCGAAGGCACCAGCAACGCGCTCTATGGCGGCGCGACCCCGGCCGACAACAGCGGCCGCATGCAATATGTCCAGATCCGCTATTCGGGCTTCATCCTCTCGGCGGCGTCGGAACTCCAGGGCCTGACCCCGTCGGGCGTCGGCAGCGACACCGTGCTCGACCATATCCAGGTCCATAACAGCTCGGACGACGGCATCGAGATCTTCGGCGGCCGTCCGAACCTGAAATATCTGGTGCTGACCGGCAACGAGGACGACAATCTCGACACCGATGTCGGCTACAAGGGCTTCATCCAGTTCGTGATCGCCGCCCAGCGCACTGGTCTCGGCGATGCGATGATCGAGGCTGACTCGGACAACACGCTGGAAGAGAATACGCCGCGGCAGAACACGCGCCTCGCGAACTTCACTTTCATCCAGCGTTCGACCACCGGTGCCGACCTCGCGGCGATCCTGTTGCGCGGCAGCACCGACTACACGATGGTCAACGGCGTCGTCGTCAGCCCGAGCCTGGCCTGCCTGCGCATCAGCCGTGCGAACACGCTCCGTGCCGCCGATGCGGCCCTCGACGAAGCCGGCCCGCCGGTGTTCCACTCGATCAACATGCAGTGCGCAGCCAATCCGTTCCTCGGGAACAGCGGCGTGACCGATGCACAGGTTCGTACCGCATTTGAGGCCGGCACCAACAACAGCTCGACCTACACGCCGAGCCTGACCAGCGGCTTCATCAACGGTGCCAACGAAACCGCTCGTCCGGCCTTCGCGGCGGCGACGCTCGGCAGCTTCTTCACCTCGCCGGGCTATGTCGGCGCGGTCAAGGACTCGACCGACACCTGGTATGCCGGCTGGACCTGCAACTCCTCGACGCTGAACTTCGGCGCGACGAGCCAGGCCTGCACCACCCTGCCGACCAGCTGATCGCCGATCGGTCAAACGGGGCGGCGCGGTTGCGTCGCCCCGTCATTTCTCAAGTAAACCTACCCGGGGGATAATACATGTCGAAGCCGCTTAGCCTGGCGAGCTTGCTCCTCGTTTCCACCGCTCTGGTGTCCCCGGCCGCTTTCGCTCAGACGGCACTTGGCGCGACGCAAAGCACGACTCCTGCCGCTGATCCCGCAACGGCCGCCGATCCGGCGCCGCAGCAGGAAGAGCAGGCCGATGTTTCCATTCCCGGCGGCGGTGACGATACCGGCCCCGACATCGTCGTCGTGGGCCGCAACGTGCCCAACGTCGTGCGCGCTACCCCGCAGGTCGCTTCGGTGCTGTCCAGCGCCGACATCGCGCGGACGGGCGAGGGCGACATCGCCGGCGCGCTGACTCGCGTCACCGGCCTCAGCGTGGTCGGCAACGGCTATGTCTATGTGCGCGGTCTCGGCGACCGCTATTCGCTCGCCCTGCTCAACGGCTCCCCGCTGCCCAGCCCCGAGCCGCTCAAGCGCGTCGTTCCGCTGGACATCTTCCCGACCAGCGTGATCGCCTCCTCCTATGTGCAGAAGAGCTATTCGGCCAATTTCCCCGGCGAATTCGGCGGTGGTGTCGTCAACCTGACGACCAAGGCGATCCCGCGCGAGGCCTTTCTGTCGGTCGGTGCCTCGGTCAGCGGCGATACGGTGACCACCGGGCAGCTCGGCTACACCTATGCGGGCAGCCGTCTCGACTGGACCGGCTTCGACAATGGGACGCGCACGCTCCCGACCAACTTCCAGAACGCGCTGGACAGCGGCAAGCTGATCACCGTCGGCCCGGACTTTTCGGTCGAGCAGATCGGCCTGCTTGCCTCCAGCCTCGCGAATGCGCGGACAACCGTCCTGCAACGCAACGACAATATCCCGGTCAACTTTTCGGGCGATCTGTCGGGCGGCGCCTCGATCAATCTGGGCGATACGCTGCTCGGCGTGATCGCGTCGGCCAGCATCGCCAATACCTGGCGCACCCGCCAGTCGCTGCAGCAGACCGCCGGTGCTGCCGACCTGTCGGTGCCCGACAACAACTTCAACCGCGTGATCACCGACAATCGCGTCGTGGTGAGCGGCCTGCTCGGCCTTGGCCTCGAATTTGACGAGAACAAGGTCCGCTGGACCAACCTCTATATCCGCGACACCCTGAAGCAGGGTCGGCTCGGCGTCGGCAACCGCTTCATCTCGGCCAATCGCGACCTGATGGTTCAGGACACCGGCTGGTACGAGCGTCAGCTGATCGATACCCAGCTGACCGGCGAGTTCCGCTTCGACAATCTCAGCCTCGATCTGCGCGGCGGCTATGCGAACACCCAGCGTGAGGCGCCGTACGAGCGCAGCTTCACCTATGTCCGGACCAACCAGCCGCTGACGTCGGATCCGACGGGCAACAAGTACGTCAACGATCTGGGCGGCAACAACCAGGAAGGTACCGCGACGGTATCGTTCAGCGACCTCAACGAGAATCTCTACTCGGGCGGCGCCGACCTGTCGTACAAGTTCACGCCGGAGATCACCGCGACGGTCGGCTATGCCTATTCGGATACCGACCGCACCTCGACTCGCCGCGACTTCACCTATCGTGGTTCGAACCTGCCGATCAGCGTGCGCCAGCTGCGCCCGGACTACCTGCTGTCCGACTATACGATCCAGTCGTTCGATATCGTCCTGCTCGAAACCTCCGGTTCGGCCGGCACGGCGGCGTTCGAGGCCAAACTGCGCACCCATGCAGGCTATGGCCAGATCAAGGCCGAGGTCATTCCCGGGCTGAAGTTCGACGTCGGCGTCCGCTACGAGACGGCGAAACAGACGGTGCTGCCGATCAACCTGTTCGGCACGGTCAGCACCGCGATCGTCGAGACTAACCTGAAGAACGATTACTGGCTGCCGGCTGCTACCCTGACCTGGGAAGTCGCCAACAACATGCAGGTGCGCGCGAGCGCGTCGAAGACGATTGCCCGGCCGCAATTCCGCGAACTCGTGTCGCAAATCTATCTCGACACTGACTCGAACCGTCAGTTCCGCGGCAACCCGTCGCTGGTCGACAGCAAGCTGACCAATGCCGAGGCGCGCTACGAATGGTTCTTCGCACGCGACCAGCGCATCATGCTCGGCGGCTTCTACAAGAAGATCGATCGCCCGATCGAGGCCTTCTCGTCCTTCAACTCGGACGGGTCGGTCAACACCAGCTTCGCCAATGCTCCCGAGGCGACTCTCTACGGCGCCGAGTTCGAGGCGCAGAAGCATTTCGACATGGCTGACTGGTTCGGCGGCAATTTCTTCGCCAGCCGCCGCCTGGTGGCGATCGCGAACTATACCTATTCGAAGTCGAAGCTGAAGGTCCAGGCGGGTGATCTCGCGGTCGTGAACGGCGTGCCGCTCGCCGCCGCCAGTTTCTTCCGCGATGGCGCGCCGATGACTGGCCAATCGGAGCACCTCGTCAATCTGCAGCTCGGCATCGAGGACAAGGAAAAGCTGTCTCAGTTCACCTTCCTCGTGAACTATGCCAGCAAGCGCGTGACGAGCCGCGGCCCCTCGGGCCAGCCGGACATCTACGAACAGCCGGGCGTCGATTTCGACTTCGTCGCGCGTCAGGGTGTGAAGCTGTTCGGGCTCGATACGGAGCTGAAGTTCACCGCGCGCAACATCCTGGGCACCAAATATCAGGAGTTCCAGGAGCTCGGTGACAACCGGATCTATTACAACCGCTACGATGTCGGCGCGAAATTCTCGCTGGGGATCGGCATCAACTTCTGATCACGCCAGAAAAGGGGAAACTGACCCCGGCCGCGCCGCCGCGCGGCCGGGGTTTTTCTGTGATCGCCGGTCGCGCGGATCGGCGCCGAATGACGCCCCGCCTGACGGACCTCCGTTACGCCCAGCCCCAGGGCTTTTCCCGAAACCATTTCGTGATCACATATTTCACGCCGCTGCGCACTTTCATGCCTTGATGGATCGTCGCCGGGTTCAGGCTGCCGTCCGGGCGCCGGTTGTTCCAGGTCAGCAGCTTGCCCGTTTCCGGCTGGACGATCTTGTCGATCGCCTTGAACCGGGTCGCGCCGCCGGCCTCGGGCTCGTTGAGGTAGATCATCACCGTCCAGGTGCGATTGCCGGCGACCCCGCAATAGCGCTGATAGTCGATGCCGGACGGCTCGAAATAATCGGTATGGCCCTTGAATTCCTGGCCGACGGCATAACGCTGGCCCTGCATCGGCTCGCCGAACACGGGATCGAGGCCGGTAAAGGCGATGATCCTCGCCTCGACCTCTGCCACCACGGGATCCAGCGGGTCGAGATCGCCGGTTTCGCTGGTGCGGAAGGCCGCATCGCCATTGGGATCGGAGATAGTCGACGGCCGGCGTACGGAGTCGATTCGGTCGATCACCGCAGCGCAGGTCGCGGGATCGAGGAAGCGGCGACGCAGGAACAGATTCAGCTTCGGGCTCGGCACGCGCTGTACGCCGGGTTGTCCGGTGAGATGCGCGGTCAGGCCTTCGGACGGCAGGCCCGAACCAAAAGGGCTGGGCAGGGCGGTGGTTTCCGGGGCATCGGCCATGGTGGCGCTGATGCCAAAAAGCCCGGGTCTTTTCCAGTATGACAAGCTATACATGTCGTGTCTCGGAAGGTTCACAGGGGCGACCTACGACTGTAACAATCGCCGCCTAGCAGGTGCGCGATCGGGGATTTTCCGCATGCGTTTGGTTCTGGATGCGCGGGCACGCGCGCTGCTGCGGCGGTTGCCCCGCACCACTGTCTATACGGCGCTTGAGCTGCTGCTGCTCGCGCTGCTGGCGGTGCAATGCGCCCGGCTGATCTGGGTGCTGGTCACGCCCGTCGGGGCGCTCGGCCCGTGGCAACCGGTGCGGCTTGGCTTTACCGGTTCGCCGACCGCGCTGCTGCAGGGTTTCGATCCATTCTTCCGGCTGAGCGGCGGCGCCGACAACAAGACCGTGGTGGTGACCTCGCTCCAGCTCAGCCTGTTCGGCACGCGCGTGAACGAGGCGATGGGCGGTGGTTCTGCGATCATCGCCGGTCCCGACGGCGTGCAGCAGAGCTTCGCGGTGGGCGACGAGATCAGCCCGGGCGTGAAGCTGAAGGCCGTTGCGTTCGATCACGTCACGATCGATCGCGGCGGCGCCGCGGAGGATCTGTTCCTCGACCAGAGCGGCGCGGTCGAACCCGTCGCTCCGCCGCCGCCGTCGGGCGCCACGCCGTCCCTGCTGCCGAACCCGCCGAATCTGCCCGGCCTGCCCAATGCACCCGGCCCCAAAGCCGGCCTCACGCCGGCCCAGCTGCGCGCGGATATCGGTTTCATCCCCCGCGTCGATGGCGGCAAGATCAGTGGTCTCGTCGTGCGCCCGCAGGGCTCGGGCGCCGCCTTCCGTCAGGCCGGTCTGCGCGAAGGCGACGTCATCACCGCGATCAATGGTCGCGCGGTGACGGGGCAGGGCGATATCGAGCAACTCGGCACGCAGATCGGCAAGGGCGGCACCATCCCCGTCACGGTCGAGCGCGGCAACGACACACTTTCCCTCACCCTTACGATCGCGGGCCAATGAAAAAGCTACTTCTTGCACCCGTCCTCGCGGGCGTGCTGGTCGGCACGGTAACCGCGCAGACGACGATGAACGTGCGCGATGCCGATATCCGCGCCTTCATCGCCGATGCGGCGCGAGTCACCGGGCGGACCTTCATCATCGATGCCCGGGTCCAGGGCAAGGTGACCGTCGTCACTGACCGGCCGCTGTCGCGCTCCGAATATTTCGAGGTGTTCCTCTCGACGCTCCGTGCCAATGGCCTGGTCGCGGTGCCGACCTCGAACGGCGCGTTCCGCATCCAGCCAAGCGACAATTCGGCCTCCCAGCCGAGCCGGATCGGCTCGAGCGGCGCCGCGCGCAACAGCCTGGTCACGGAGATCGTCCGACTCCGCGCGATCGATGCGGCGTCGGCGGTCGACACCGTCCGGGCGCTGGTCAGCGCTCAGGGGTCGGTGACGGCCAACCGCGGCGGCAATTCGATCGTGATCGTTGATTTCGCCGACAATGTGCGTCGCGTGCGCGAAGTGCTGCGCCGGATCGACACCGACAATAATTCGACGCGGGTGATCGCGCTCAAGAATGCCGGCGCGCGGGAGATCGCGACCGCGCTCCAGGCGCTGGTGGGATCCGGCGGGCAGGGTACGGCGCCGGGCAGCGGCCAGAGCGTCAGCGTCGTGGCGATCGTCGGCTCGAACTCGGTGGCGCTGCGCGGCGACCCGTCGTCGGTGGCGCGGCTGGCAGTAGTAGCCGAGGATCTCGACCGGCGTGCCAAGAACGGCACCGAGATCAAGGTCGTCTTCCTCGAAAATGCCGATGCCGAGCAGCTCCTGCCCGTGCTGCAGCAGCTGGTCGGCCAGACGCCGACTCAGCCGACGCAGAGCAACACATTGTCGCGCTCCAATTTCGGCGGCACGGGCAATAACGACAGCCAGACCTCGAACACGCCCGCGCCCGTGCAGCAGGCGGCCCCGGCTGCCGCCGGCGGCGGAACCGGCCAGCCTGCGATCGTCGCCGAGGGCGGCCGTACCGCGGCAGTGGTGACTCGCTTCACCGGCGCCAATGCCATCGTCATTGCCGCGCCCGCCGAAGTGCAGCGTCAGCTTGCTGAGGTCGTGCGACAGCTCGACACGCGGCGCGAGCAGGTGCTGGTCGAGGCGATCGTCGCCGAAGTCTCCGACGCGACCGCCAGCAAGCTGGGCGTCCAGTTCCTGCTCGCCGGTCTGCCGGGCAGCGGGGTTCCGACCTTCGCCACGGCATACAGCAACTCGGCGCCCAACCTGCTGACCATCGCCGGTGCAATCGGCGCGCGTTCGCTCGCCACAAGCACCACCACGGTCAACGGCACCACCACCGTCACCACCAACGGCAGCGCGGTGGGCGATTCGCTCGCGCAGTCTGCGCTGAACTCGATCCTCGGCGCCTCGGGCGGCTTTGGCGGCGGTGCGTTCAACATCGGCAAGGACGCGATCTTCGGCACGATTATCAGTGCGGTGAAATCCGACACCACGTCGAACCTGCTCCAGGCGCCGTCGCTGACCACGCTCGACAACCAGCCCGCCCGCATCCTGGTCGGCCAGGAGATCCCGATCACGACCGGCCAGGCGCTCTCGACCAATTTCGACAATGCGTTCCGCACCGTCCAGCGCGAGAATGTCGGCATCCAGCTCGAGGTGCGGCCGCAGGTCAATTCGTCCGGCGCGATCAAGCTGTTCCTGCACCAGCAGGTCAGCAGCATCGCCGGCCCGGTGTCGAGCGATAATAGCGACCTCATTCTCAACAAGCGCGAGGTCGAAACCACCCTGACCGTCGATGACGGTCAGATCGCGATCATTGGCGGCCTGCTCAGCGACGACGAGCGGCGCACGATCGAGAAGGTGCCGTTCCTGGGCGATTTGCCCGGCATCGGCCAGTTGTTCCGCTCCAAGGCGAAGCAGCGCACCAAGACCAATCTGATGATCTTCATTCGCCCGACCGTGCTGCGCACGCCCGAGGATAGCCGCAGAGTGGCCGAGCGGCGCTATGGCTATCTGCGCCTCCAGCAGGCCGGGCAGAATCCTGAGTCCGAGCCCAGCATCGATCAGCTGGTACGCGACTATATGGGGGCCGCAGCACCCCTGCCGGCGGCGGGTACGCCGGGCGGGATCGAGGATCCGCGGGTCGCCGTGCCGGTGATGCGCAATTCGACTAAAGTCATCCGGCCGAGGGACAAGTGATGCAGATCGCTCCAGGCAATGCGGAGGATGCGGTGGAACCGCTGGTGCTGGCTGAAGGCAGTGCGCTGCCCGATCGCATGATCGCGATTCCCTATGGCTTCGCCCGGCGCTTCGGTGTCGCGCTGGACATCGGGGAGGGCAGCCACCTGTCGATCGCCATGCGCGAGGGGTCGGACCCCAAGGTCCTGCTCGAGCTGCGCCGCCATCTCGCCCGCCCGTTCGATGTCAGCTTCGTGACGCCCGAGGATTTCGACCGACTACTGTCCGATCGCTATGCGATGGACGGCCAGGCGGCGGCGGTGGCCGCCGGCACGCTCGGGCTGGGCGACGAGCTCGATCTGCTCGCCGGCGACCTGCCGACCGCAGACGACCTGCTCGACACCGCCGACGATGCGCCGGCGATCCGCCTGATCAACGGCATCATCGCCGATGCCGCGCGCCACGGTGTGTCGGATATCCATATCGAGCCCTACGAAACCGGCCTGGTGGTGCGCATGCGCATCGATGGCGTGCTGCGCGAGACCCTGCGCATGCCGCCGCACGTCGCGCCGGTGGTGGTCAGCCGCGTCAAGGTCATGGCGCGCCTCGACATTGCCGAACGCCGCATCCCGCAGGACGGCCGTATCGGCCTGACGCTCGGCGGCAAGCTGCTCGACGTCCGCGTCTCGACTCTGCCGAGCCGCGCCGGCGAGCGCGTGGTGCTGCGAATCCTCGACAAGGAGAATGCCGGGATCACGCTCGACGTGCTCGGCATGACCAATGCGATCAACACTATGCTGAAGGGCGCGCTGTCGGAGCCCAACGGCATCATCCTGGTCACTGGCCCCACCGGCTCGGGCAAGACGACCACGCTTTACGCCGCGCTCCGCCTGCTCAACGACGGCAGCCGCAACATCCTGACGGTCGAGGATCCGGTCGAATATGCCATGGACGGCATCGGCCAGACTCAGGTCAACCCCAAAGTCGGCCTGACCTTCGCTGCCGGCCTGCGCGCGATCCTGCGCCAGGATCCCGACGTGGTGATGGTCGGCGAAATCCGCGACCGCGAGACCGCCGAGATCGCCGTCCAGGCCTCGCTCACAGGCCATCTCGTGCTCTCGACTGTCCACACCAATGACGCGGTCGGCGCGATCACCCGTATGCGCGACATGAAGGTCGAGCCGTTCCTGCTCGCCTCCACCTTGCGCGCGGTCATCGCCCAGCGCCTCGTGCGCAAGCTGTGCGAGCATTGCCGCCGTCCGGTCCAGGCCAGCGGATCGGTCTCGGCGCTGCTCGGCTTCGACGTCGGCGCCGTGGTCTATGAGCCGGTCGGGTGCGAGCATTGTCAGGGATCGGGCTTCAAGGGCCGGATCGGCGTGTTCGAAGCGATCCGCGTCGACGAGACGATCCGCCGCCTGATCAATGACGGCGGCGACGAGGCGATCATTGCGCGCCACGCCTTCCTTCATTCGCCCAATCTCGGGTCGGCCGCACGCCAGCTGGTGCGCGAGGGCCTGACCACGCCCGAGGAAGCAGTCCGCGTCTCGCGCCGCGACATGGCCGATGTCGAGGCACCGCTGGTGGTGGACGCGCCGACGAATGGCTGATTTCGACTATCTGGCCATCGACACGCGCGGCCGTGAGACTCGGGGGCATATCGCCGCCGAGTCGATCGACGACGCGCGTGTCCTGCTGGATCGAAAACGCCTCTATGTCGTGAAGGTGGAGGCCGGATCCGGGGCGGCCCCGCGCGGCAAGCCGCTGCTCGCCGATCTGCGCTTCGGCGCGAGGAAGATGAGCGCGAAGCAGCTTTCCCTGTTCACCCGCCAGCTGGCGACGCTCAACCGTGTCTCGCCGCTGGAGGAATCGCTCCGCACCATCACCCGCCAGACCGAGCAGGAAACGGTGCGCACGATCGTCTCGCAAGTCCATGCCGGCGTGGTGGAGGGGCGCCGCCTCGCCGAGGCAATGGGCCGCGAGCCCAAGAGCTTCCCGCCGCTTTATCGCGCGATGGTTTCGGCCGGCGAACGCTCCGGCTCGCTGCCGATCATCCTCGAACGCCTCTCGGTCCTGCTCGAGCGCCAGGCCGAGATCAACGGCAAGATCATCACCACGCTTGCCTATCCCGCCGTGCTCGCGGTGGTTGCGATGGGGGTGGTCACCGCGCTGATGATGTTCGTCGTGCCGCAGGTGGTCGAGCAGTTCGACACGGTCGGGCAGGAGCTGCCGCTGCTGACCAAGATCGTCATCGGCATCTCCGCGGTGCTCGTCGGCTATTGGTGGGCGATCCTCATCGCGATCGCGCTCATTGCCTTCGGGGCGTGGTGGGCGCTCAAGGATGCGGGGATCAGGCTCGCCTTCGACAGCTGGGTGCTCCGGCTGCCGCTGCTTGGCCGCCTGATCCGCGATCTACACGCTGCCCGCATGGCGCGCACGCTGGCGACGATGGTCGCCAGCCGCTTGCCTTTGCTCGAGGGCCTGACCTTGACCGCGGGCACGATCCACAATCGCCGGCTGAAGCTCGCGTCCGACGAGATCGTCGAATCGATCCGCGGCGGCGGCAGTCTGTCGGCGGCGATGCGCCGCGCCGGGGTGTTCCCGCCATTGCTGACCTATCTCGCCGCGTCGGGCGAGACGGCGGGGCAGCTCGACGACATGCTCGAGCGCGCGGCGGATTATCTCGAACGCGAGTTCGACCGCTTCACGGCCACCGCGTTGTCGCTGCTGGAACCCGCGATCATCGTGCTGATGGGCGGAATCGTCGCGACCATCGTTCTTTCCATCCTGCTGCCGATCCTGCAGCTCAACACGCTCGCCGGCCAGTGAAGCCATGATGAGGACTGCCATGAACACCCCCCGCAAACCCGCCAACCGCAAGCGCCGTCAGGAAGAGGGCTTCACGCCCGTTCGGCGTTCCGCCGAACACGGTTTCACGCTCGTTGAGCTGATGGTCGTGATCGTGATCCTCGGCCTGCTCGCGACGATCGTCGCGATCAACGTCATCCCGAGCGGCGAGAAGGCCAAGGTCATCAAGGCCAGGACGGATATCTCGACGATCGAGGGTGCGCTCGACACCTACAAGCTGCACAACGACGTCTATCCGAGCACTTCGCAGGGGCTTCAGGCGCTCCTCACCGCGCCCGACGGCGCTGATCCCGCCAAGTATCAGCGCGGCGGCTATATCAAGCGCCTGCCGGACGATCCTTGGGGGCGCCCCTATCTCTACGCCTCGCCGGGCCAGCATGGCGACGCCGACATCTGGACGCTCGGTGCCGACAACAAGGAAGGCGGCGAGGGCGCCGACGCCGATATCGGCAGCTGGCAGTAATTGTCGCGACCGACCGCCTTTGAACTGCGGCCCCACCGCAACGATCGCGGCTTCGAGCCGTGTCGGCGTTCCGCCGAACACGGCTTCACGCTGATCGAACTGATGATCGTCATCACGATCATCGGACTGGCCTCGGCTGCGGTGGTCTGGGCGCTGCCCGATCCGCGTGGGCGGCTGCTCGACGAGGCGACGCGCTTCGCGGCACGGACGCGCGCGGCGCAGCAATCGGCGGTTGTCGGCGCGCGCCCGGTGAGCGTGTGGGTGTCCGGCGGCGGCTATGGCTTCGACGAGCGCACGCACGGCAAATGGGTACCCGTGGCCGAAAAGCCGCTGCGCGTAACCAGCTGGGGCAAGGGCACGCGCGCCGTGGTGACCGATACCGGCGGGCGCCAGCGCATCATGTTCGACACGACCGGCCTCGCCGATCGCCCGCTCGACGTTCGGCTGAAGCGCGACGCGGAGGAAGTATCCGTCCGCATCGCCCCCGACGGCTCGGTCAAGGTCGGCGGCTGATGAAAGTCCGGGGGTTCATTCTTCGTTGGCGTTCCGCCGAACACGGCTTCACGCTCATCGAGATGATGGTCGCGCTGGCGGTGTTCAGCCTGGCCGCGCTTGCCCTGATCCGGCTTGAGGGCGCGACGATCCGCGGCACCTCGATCCTCGATTCGACGCTGACCGCGCAGATGGTTGCGCGCAATGTCGCGATCGAGGCGATGACCGACGCCAAGCCGCCCACGGTCGGTATCGCCAAAGGTGTCGAGCAGAATGGCGGCAAAGCCTGGACCTGGACCCGCGAAACGCGCGCGACCGCTGACGCGCGCATCCTGCGTATCGACGTGCAAGTCGCCGACGCCGCGGGCAGCCGCCAGGGTCACCTCACCGTGGTGCGCGTCGCGACGATCGGAGGCGCTGCCTCATGAAACGCGCTGCTGAACACGGCTTCACGCCCGTGAGGCGTTCCGCCGAACACGGCTTCACGCTTGTCGAGGTCATGATCTCGCTGATGATCTTCGGCCTGCTCGCGGCGGCGGGCGTGGCGCTGTTGTCGTTCAGCGTGCGCGCGCAGGCGGCGACCGACCGGAAACTCGACGACGTCCAGGCGCTCAACCGCCTCTCCTCGGCGCTGGCGGGCGATCTCGCCCAGGCGACCGAACGCCAGACGCGCAACGAGGCAGGCGATCTTCTGCCCGCCTTTTCTGGCGAGGCCGGATCGGGCAGCACGCCGATGCTCCGCCTCGTCCGCGCCGGCTGGAGCAACCTCGACGCCGCGCCGCGTCCGGGCGAGCAGAAGGTCGAATATCGCCTCGCCAATGGCGCGCTCGAACGTGTAGCGTATCCGATGCTCGACGGGGCGCAACCGCTTCCCGCAGCGGTGATGCTCACGCACGTCCGCCAGGTGTCGCTGCGCTATCGCATCAACGGCGCCTGGAGCGACCGCTGGCAGGGCACGCCGATCTACGCCTTGCCCCAGGCAATGGAGATGCGCGTGCTGCGCGACGACGGAGTCGAGTTCCGCCAGATGTTCCTGGTCGGCGCCGGCTATGGCAAGCGGAAGGCACCCGATGGGAGCTGAGCGCGCCTCCGAACGCGGCGCGGCGCTGCTCACGGTGCTGCTGCTCGTCGCGGTGATCGCGGTGCTGGCCGGTACCGCATTGGAAAAGCTGCGCCTTGCGACAAAGCTTGGCGGCAATGCCATCGCGACGGACCAGGCCCGCGCCTATGGCCTCGCCGCGGAGACGCTGGCGCTGACCAAGGTCAGTGACCTGCTCTCGCGCGACGCCAGCCGCGTGACGCTCGCCGGCGGCTGGAGCGGCCGCGCGATCCCGTTGCCGGTGCCGGGCGGCCTCGCCACCGCCCGGGTTGTTGATGGCGGCAATTGCTTCAACCTCAACAGCCTGGTGGTCGAGACGACCCCGAATACCTATTCGGTCTACACCCCGTCACGAATCCAGTTCGCACGGCTGATCCGGCTGGTAGGCGGGCCCAGCGCCTCGGCCGAATCGATCGCCGCTGCCGCGTCGGACTGGATCGACAGCGACACCAGCCCGATCGATCT
This sequence comes from Sphingomonas sp. P2_B6, assembly GCF_056404755.1. Lineage (NCBI taxonomy): Bacteria > Pseudomonadati > Pseudomonadota > Alphaproteobacteria > Sphingomonadales > Sphingomonadaceae > Sphingomonas > Sphingomonas sp. P2_B6. The sequence continues at coordinate 106,484 of NZ_JBFUDK010000004.1, read as the reverse complement.
CGGCGCCGAGGATGCGAGCTATAGCGGTCAGTCGACGCCCTATCGCACCGCCAACACGCTGATGACGGATCCGAGCGAGCTGCGCGCGGTGGCAGGTGTCACACCGGCGATCTATGCGAAGCTCCAGCCTTGGCTCTGCGCGCTGCCGCTGGCCAAGCCCTCGAAGATCAACGTCAACACCTTGCTCCCGGAACAGGCGCCCTTGCTCGCGATGCTGATGCCCGACACCATGACCGTCGAGGCCGCCCGCCAGGTGCTGCTGCGCCGTCCGCCCGGTGGTTATGAAAGCCCCGCCGCTTTCTGGAAGCTGCCCTCGCTGAGCGCGATCACCCCGCCGCCTGACGCCTTTGCGCAGACCGCCGTCACGACGGGCTGGTTCGATCTGCGGGTCGATGTAACGCTTGGCGGGGCGGAACTCGAACAACATGCGCTGATCGACGCGACGGAGCTTCCCGCGCGGCTCGTCTCGCGGCACTGGGGCGAGCCGTCATGACTGAGTCGCTCACTCTCTTCCTGCCTACCGGCACCACGCCCTGGCGCTGGCTGCGCATCGCCGACGGTTCGGTCGCGGCGCGGGGCGAAGGTCTGCCCGATCTCCCCGGTGCCGATGCCGCGCCGCCGATCGTGGTGGTGCCGGCGGAAGCGGTCACGCTGCACTGGGCGGAACTGCCCGATCGCTCGACTGCCCAGGCAGTCACGGCGGCGCGGATGCTGGTCGGCGACGCCAGCGCGGCACCGATCGGCGAGCTGCATGTCGCGGTGGGCCGGGAGGGCGACAATGCCGAGCGTCCGATCGCGGTCGTCTCGGTCGCCCAGATGCGGGCATGGCTTGAAACGCTCGCGGTGCACGGCATCGATCCGGCGATGCTGGTGCCGTCGCCTATGCTGTTGCCCCGGCCGGACCAGGGATATCTTCGCGCCGATCTGGGCGGCGAGGGGGTGGTGCGCGGCCCGACCAGCGGTTTCGCCGATGAAGCGCGGCTGACGGAATTGGTCACGGGCGGCGTCGCGCCGACGGTGCTCGGCCGCGACGAACTGGAGGTCGCGATCGCCGCTGCGCTGGCCTCGCCCGCGCTCGACCTTCGCCAGGGTCCGTTCGCGCGGCGCAAGCGTTTCGCGATCGATTGGGGCCTGATCCGCCGACTTGCCTGGCTGTCGGTCGCGATCCTCAGCGTCACGCTGCTGATCAGCCTGGTGCAGATCATGAAATACAGCTTCGCCGCCGATTCGCTAGAGCGCCAGGCCGATCTGGCCGCGCGCCAGGGCCTGCCGCGCGGCGAGACGGTCAACAATGCCGATCGCCAGCTCGATGCGCGACTGTCGGGCCTGCGCGGCGGCGGGGCAGGGTTCAGCCGCACCGCGGCCGCCGTTTACGCCGCCGTCCGGTCAGTGCCGGGCGCCGAGGTCCGCGCGGTGTCCTTTCAGGCCAATGGCGATCTGCGCGTCTCGGCCGCGACCGAGAATGAGGGTCAGGTGAACGACCTCAAATCGCGGATCGAGGCTTATGGCTTCATCGTGAAGGCGGGCGTGTTTCAGTCCAACGCGGGCCGGGTGACGGGCGAGATGACGGTGAGTGCGCGATGACCGAGCGATTCCGCCTCTGGTTCGCCGGGCGCTCCTTGCGCGAGCGCCGGATGCTGCTGGTCATGGTCGCGCTGCTCGCGCTGACCATCGTCTGGGGCGGGATCATTCGCCCGGTGACGGACGGTCTGTCGTCCGCGCGGGAACGCCATACCGACGCATTGATCCGCCTTGCCGAGGCCCAGGCGCGCGTAAAGGAACTCGAGACAGTCCAGCGCCAGCGGCCCGCGCCGCTCGAGGCGCAGCTCGACACCGTCATCCGCGACCGGGCGAACGAGGCTGGCTTTGCGCTCGCCAGCGTCACGCCGGACGGGCCGAATCGGGTGCAGATCACCATCGCCACCGCGCGGCCCGGGCCGCTGCTCGGGTGGGTCGCCGGCCTGGAAGCGGCGGGCATCCTGGTCGATTCGCTGTCGACCACTGACAATGGCGACAAGACGGTGTCGGCGCAGCTGTCCCTGAAGGTGCGCGGGGAATGAAGCGGATTCGCCTGACGACCGGCCCGCGGGCCTTTTTCGGCGCGGCCCTGGTGATCGCGCTGATCGTCTTTCTGCCGCTGCGCCTCGCCATGGGGTGGTTCGATCTCGGCAATACCGGGCTCACCGCGCGCGAGGTCAGCGGCAGCATCTGGTACGGCACCTTGCGCGAGGCGAGCTTCGGCGGCGTCGCCCTGGGCGATCTGCGGGCGCGCCTGTCGCCGATCCAGCTGCTCGTCGGACGCGCGCGAATCGATCTCGCGGGGCCGGGCAGGGGCACGGCCCAGCCGTTCCGGGGTGCGATCGGCGTCAGCCGCCACAGCTTCGGCGTCGACGATCTCACCGCGGCATTGCCGGCGGGCAATGTCTTTGCCCCGGTGCCGGTCTCCGCGCTCGATTTCGACGATGTCAGCGTGCGATTCCAGGACGGCAGTTGCCAGAAGGCGGAAGGGCGGGTGCGCGCGACGATCTCGGGCGATCTGGCCGGCATAAGTCTCGGCCAGGGCATGACCGGCACCGCGCGCTGCGATGCGGGCGCGCTGCTGCTGCCGCTCGCCAGCCAGGCTGGCACGGAAACGGTCGCGCTGCGCCTCTGGAGCACCGGGCGTTTTCGGGGCGAACTGACCGTGCAGCCGCCGGCGGACCCCGCCGCGACCGAGAAGCTCGTGCTCGGCGGCTTCCAGGCGACGCCCGCGGGTTATACGCTTTCGATCGAGGGGCGCTTCTGACGCTGGGGCGGACACAGCGGCGACGGGTGGCGCCGCGATAGGGAAAAGGCTAATCTTGACGATGCCATGTTTCGCCCGCTAGGGGCGCTGGCTCTGCGGCGATCGTAGTTCAATTGGTTAGAGCGTCGGCTTGTGATGCCGGATGTTGCGGGTTCAAGTCCCGTCGGTCGCCCCATTCTTTCATCAGCCAGGAAAATCGCGTGACCAGCGGCTGGGGCTTCCCCGATTTTGACGACCATGAGGGCGTGCACCTCTTCACCGATCCGGCTTCGGGCCTTCAGGCGGTCATTGCGATCCACTCGACGGCGCTGGGTCCTGCGGCCGGCGGCGTGCGCTTCTGGCACTATGCCGACAGCGACGGCGCGATAACCGACGCGCTGCGCCTGTCGCGCGGCATGAGCTTCAAGAATGCCATGGCCGGCCTGCCCATGGGGGGCGGCAAGGGCGTCGTGCTCGCGGCGAATCCGGGCGATTCGATCACCGTTCCCCAACTCGAGGCGTTCGGCCGCGCGGTCGATTCGCTCGGCGGCCGTTATGTGACCGCCGAGGATGTCGGCATGTCCGAAGCGAGCATGAAGACCATCGCCACGATGACGCGTCACGTCTCCGGCCTGCCGGTCGCGGCGGGCAGCGCGGGCGGCGATCCCGGGCCCTTCACCGCGATGGGCGTGTATCTCGGCGTGAAGGCAGCGGCGAAGCGCGGTCTTTCGGCCGATTCGATGAAGGACGTGCATGTCGCGATCCAGGGCGTCGGCAGCGTCGGGGGCGGTCTCGCCCGCCTGCTGGCGAAGGATGGCGCACGCCTGACCCTCGCCGACGTCAATGCCGACAAGGCGGCCGCACTGGCGGCGGAGCTGGGCGCGGAGACGGCGCTGGCGGATGCGATCCTCGGCATCGAGGCGGACCTGGTCAGCCCCAACGCCCTCGGCGCGATCCTGACCGCCGAATCGATCGGCGCGCTGCGCACGACGGTCGTGGCCGGCGGCGCGAACAATCAGCTCGCCACCAGGGAAGACGGCGCACGCCTCGCCGAGCGCGGGATCCTCTACGCGCCGGATTACGTCATCAACGCCGGCGGCATCATCAATGTCGGCCTCGAATATCTCGGGCACGGCGACCAGGCGGAAGTCGAAGCCCGCATCGCGCGCATTCCCGATCGCCTGATCGAAGTCTGGGACGAAAGCGACCGCACCGGCGCGCCGGCGTCCGACGTGGCGGACATGATTGCGCGGCGGTTGATCGGGCGACTAACCTCCTAGGCATTTCTGTTCCCCGGCGAAGGCCGGGGCCCAGCTGGGAGGCGATCATGGCAAGGCGCTGCACAAGGCTACAGTAACCTTTCCAACTGGGCCCCGGCCTTCGCCGGTGAACAGAATCCCGCACGTAATCCAACCGCGCCGTTATGAAGCAACCCCCACCAATTTATAAAACCGCACCGCATTATTATAGAAGATATCCCGCTTCTGTTCCTCGCTGAGGAACGCGGCTGACTCCACCCCCTCGATGGCCAGGCCGATCGCATCCGGCCAGTACATATGGTCGGAGCCGAACATGATGCGCTTGCCGAAACCCGCATCGACGAACTTGCGCAGATAGTCGTGGAAATGCGGGCGTGGCATGAGCCAGTCGAGCGCCCCGGTATCGATGTTCACGTTCGGGTAGAGCATCAGCATGGCCAGCGTATCGTCGAGATAGGGCCAGCCGCCATGCATCAGGTTGATCCGCAGCGTCGGATGGCGATTGAGCGCTTCCTCGATCAGACCGGGATTGCCGAAGCGCGCCCGCGCCGGCCGGCAACAGGGATCAAAGGGCGTTCCTTCCGGCATCGTCCCGGTGTGGAGCGCCACGGGAATGTCGAACGCCTCGGCCAGCGCCAGATAGGGCTCATAGGACGGGTCGCTGAGCGACAGGCCGGCATATTGGGAGGTGACTTCGCCGAGCACGCCGAGCCTTTTCGCCGCGAAGGCCGCGCGAAGCGTATCGAGCGGCGGCAGCGGCGTGTCTTCCGACCCGCGTATGCCTGCCCCGGCGACGAAACGATCCGGATCGCGGTCATGCCAGTCGATCGCCGCCTGCAAGCGGTCGCCATCGCCACCGCTGACGATCCCCTTCACCACATTGTGCCGCTTCATCTCGGCGATGCACGCCGCCAGGTGACCCGCGCCGTTCCGGATCGGGCTCTTGGCGCCGGTGATCGGATTGACGATCGGGTTGGGGAACGGCGTGGTGGCCGGATAGGCATGCATATGCACGTCGATGATCGGCCGTGCCCCATTGGCATCGGAGGCGATCAGGGCGCCGGGCAGGGCGACGGAGGCGATACCAGCCCCGCTCAGTTTCAGGAAATCCCGGCGCGCGATCTGCATTCCAGTCCTCACTCGATCCTGTAGCAATGTCGGCGGTTCGATGGCCTCCGACAATCGGGAGCTATCCCGCGCATTGCCCGCGCGAAATGACCTCGGAGGTCATTTCTCCTGAAAATTAGCGGTCGATAATGCGTGCCGGGTGGCCCCCGCCGCGGATTTGCCGCCCATGCGGTGGCATCCACGCAACGCGCAGTTGAGTAGCACCCCAACTGTCTCTAGACGCGGAGGCCAACGTGCCGAGCCTCCATGCCTTCGCCAATCCCGCGCGCTTCCTGAAGCTCGCCAGGCCACTCACCCCGATCCTGTTCTGGTCGGGGCTCGTGCTGCTCGCGATCGGCCTGTGGGGCGCGCTGTTCCGTATCCCGCCCGACTATCTCCAGGGCGAGACGGTGCGGATCATGCACATCCACATCCCGACCGCGTCGCTCGGCATGGGCGCCTGGGCCGGGATCGCGCTGTCGTCGATCGTCTATCTGGTCTGGCGCCACCCGCTGGCGATGGTCGCGGCGCGCGCCATCGCGTTGCCGGGCGCGGTGTTCTGTGGCCTCTGCCTCGTCACCGGATCGATCTGGGGCCGGCCGACCTGGGGCACCTGGTGGCAATGGGACGGGCGGCTGACTTCGATGCTGTTGCTGTTCTTCGTCTATCTCGGCTTCATGGCGCTGACCCGCGCTGATGCCGAGCGGGGCGGAGACGGCCGAATTCCGGCGATCTACGGCATTGCCGGGTCGGTGCTGCTGCCGATCATCCGCTATTCGGTGGTCTGGTGGAACACGCTGCATCAGGGGCAGAGCATCAGCCTGACCAAATCGACCATCGACAATTCCATCCTCTGGCCACTGCCCTTCACCTTGCTCGGCTTCTCGCTGATCTTCGGAGCGGTGGTGCTGATGCGGATGCGGACCCTTCTTGCCACGGCCAAGGCCGAGGCGCGCATGCGGCGGATGGCGGCATGAACCCCTGGCCGTTCGTTTTCGGTGCCTATGGCATCACCCTCGCCGCGGTCACCGCCCTGGTCCTGTGGAGCTGGGTCGCGATGCGACGGAGCGAACCTAAATGAAGGCCAAGCATCAACGGCTGACCCTCGCACTGCTGGCGGTCGCGGCGGTGATCGGCGCCGCGCTGCTCGCGCTGTCGGCGCTGAAGGACCAGGCCGCGTTCTTCTACGCGCCGGGAGACGTGAAGAAGGGCGAGATGCCGCTGGGCCGTGCTGTGCGGCTGGGTGGCATGGTCGAGGCAGGCTCGATCGCGAAGCTGCCCGACGGCGTCTCGATCCGCTTCGTCGTCACCGACGGCATCGCCAAGGTGCCGGTCGCGTTCAAGGGCATCGTGCCCGACCTGTTCCGCGAGAAATCGGGCGTGGTGGCGGAAGGCAGCTTCAATCCCGACGGCAGCTTCACCGCGACCAACCTGCTCGCCAAGCATGACGAGAAATACATGCCGCCCGAAATCGCAGGCAAGATGCACGAGACGAAGTCGCTCGAACAATGATCGCTGAAGCAGGCCTGGCCGCGCTCTGGTTCGCTGCCGCGCTCGCGGCGTTGCAGCTTGCGCTGGCGGCTGTGGGCGTGCGCCGCGCGATATTCTCCGGCTCGTCCAAGGCCAGCGCCGACGATGTCGCGCTGACCAACCAGATCCTCTCCGCCGTGCGCCCGGTCGCGGTGGTGCAGGGCCTGCTCGCCGGGCTGGCGCTGCTTCTCCTGATTACCGTGTTCGTCCGCTCCGACATGTCGGTGTTGCTGGTCGCGACCAACAGCCATTCGGACAAGCCGCTGCTCTACAAGATCGCCGGCGCCTGGGGGAACCATGAGGGCTCGATGCTGCTCTGGGTCACCATCCTTGGGCTTGCCGGCGGGGCGGTCGCGATCCTCGAGCGTCGTCTCCAGCGCGCGACCCTGATCGCGACGCTCGGCGCGCAGGCGATGATTGCGCTGGGTTTCTATGCGTTTCTGCTGTTTTCCTCCAATCCGTTCGCAAGGCTGAATCCGGCGCCGGTCGACGGCAACGGGCTCAACCCGCTGCTGCAGGACCCGGGCCTGGCCTTCCATCCGCCGACGCTCTACATCGGCTATGTCGGCATCTCGGTCGCCTTCTCCTTCGCGGTCGGCGCGCTGGTGACGCGCGATGTCGGGCCTGCTTTCGCCCGCGCGATGCGTCCCTGGGTGCTCGGCGCCTGGATCTTCCTGACTCTCGGCATCACCGCAGGCAGCTATTGGGCTTATTATGAGCTCGGCTGGGGCGGCTGGTGGTTCTGGGACCCGGTCGAGAATGCCTCGCTGATGCCGTGGCTCGCCGCGACCGCGTTGCTTCATTCGGTGACGGTGCTGGCCACGCGCGACGGTCTGCGCGCCTGGACGGTGATGCTGGCGGTGGTCGCTTTCTCCATGTCGATGATCGGCACTTTCCTGGTGCGCTCGGGCATTCTGACCAGCGTCCATGCCTTTGCGGTCGACCCCAAGCGCGGCGCGTTCATCCTCGTGCTGCTCGCGCTCTATATCGGCGGCGCGCTGTTGCTGTTCGCGGCGCGGGTCGGCACGGTGCGCCAGGGCAATACCTTCGAGCCGGTCAGCCGCGAAGGCGCGCTGGTCGCGAACAATCTGCTGCTGAGCGTTGTCTTGGGCATCGTGCTGATCGGCACACTCTATCCGATCGTCGCCGCGGGCATGGGCGTGCAGCTCTCCGTCGGCCCGCCCTTTTTCGACAAGACCGCCGGGCCGATCGCGCTGATCCTGGTCGCGATCATGGGGGCGGGGCCGCTGATGCGCTGGCGTCGCGACGAGCCCAATGCCGTGCTCGGTCGCATGACCGTGCCCGTCGCGGCTACCGGTATCACCTTTGCGGCCTTTGCGGCGCTCGGCGGCGGGATCGGCATTCTGCCGCTGCTCGGCCTGTCGCTCGCGGTCGGGGCCGGCACCGCGAGCGTCGCGCCGTTGTGGAAACGCAATCTGCGGCGCACGCCGCTGTTCACCTGGGGGATGGTGATCGCGCATCTCGGCATCGCGGTGAGCCTCGCCGGCATGGCGTCGGACAGTGCCTTCACCAAACAGACGCTCGTCGCGGCGCGGATCGGCGAGCCGCAGCGCGTCGGCCCGTTCACGGTCACGCTCGACCATATCCGGCCGGTGATCGGCCCGAACTGGTCGGCGCTCGAAGCGACGCTGACCGTGCGGCGCGGTGACGGCACGGCCTTCACCCTGCGCCCGCAGTCGCGCTTTTTCGCCTCGCCGCCGACCGTGACCAGCGAATCCGCCATCGCGACGAAGATCGACGGCCAGCTCTATACCGTGCTGGGCCAGGAGGACGAGCAGGGCCGCTGGCAGCTTCGCCTGTGGTGGAAGCCGTTCGTCACGCTGATATGGTTTGGCGGCGCGCTGATCGCGCTCGGCGGGGCATTGTCGCTGCTCGGTCGCCTGCGCCGTGAGCGCCGCGTCGTGGCGCGGGAGGAGGAGGCATGAAGCGGATGCTGCTCTGGGTCCCGTTCGGGGCATTCGCCTTGCTGTTCGCGGTGGTGGCAAGCGGGCTGATCGCGCCGGCCGATCGCACGGTGAAATCCGCGATGGTGGGCAAACCCCTGCCGAAATTCACGCTACCGGCGATCATCGAGACCAAGCCCGGCCTCGGCACCGAGACCTTCCAGCAGGGCAAGCCGCGCCTGCTCAACGTCTTTGCCAGCTGGTGCGTGCCGTGCATCGCCGAAGCGCCGAACCTGATGCGGCTGAAGGCGATGGGCGTGCCGATCGACGCCATCGCCATTCGCGATACCGGGCCGGCGATCCGCGGCTTCCTTCAGCGCAACGGCGATCCTTATGAGCGCATCGGCGACGACAAGGTCAGCGCGGTACAGCTTTCGCTCGGCTCGTCCGGCGTGCCCGAAACCTTCGTGGTCGACGGCCAGGGGCGGATTGTGAAGCAGCATATCGGCGACATCCGCGCCGAGGACATTCCCGCGATTCTCGAAGCCCTGCAGGCGGCGAAATGACGCCAACTCACAGCCGTCATGCCGGACGTGTTCCGGCATCCATCGAGCCGCAAACGCTGCTGCGTGTGCGGAAGCGTGGACCCCGGAACAAGTCCGGGGTGACGGCAGGTTTGTTAGGATTGCTGCTCCTCGCAGCCCCGCTCCACGCCGATAGTGGCCTGCCGCCTGCCGCGCTCGCCAACACGCAGCTGCGCGATCCGGCGAAGGAGGCAAAGGCGCAGGCGCTGATGATCACCCTGCGCTGCCTCGTCTGCCAGGGCCAGTCGATCGCCGACAGCGACGCCGACATGGCAGGCGACATGCGCGCTTTGGTGCGCCAGCGTATCCAGGCCGGGGAAAGCCCGGATTCGGTGCGGCGCTGGCTGATCGAGCGCTATGGCGACTATGTGACCTACGATCCGCCGTTCAATGCCGTGACCGCGGCGCTGTGGCTGGCGCCGCTCGCAATGCTCGCCATCGGGGCGTGGCTCGCGCGCGGCAGTTTCAAGAGGAAACGGCGCTGATGGGCTGGATCATGCTCGCCCTGATCGGTCTGGGCTCGGCGGCCGTGCTGTGGTTCGCCGGCGTCGCACGATCGCTCTGGACCTTTGTCGGCGCGGCGATGATGCTGGGCGCGGCCGGTTATGCGCTGCAGGGCGATCCGGTGCTGCCGGGCCATCCGGTCGCGGCCAATGCCGAGCCGATCGAGGTCGATCCCGCCCTGACCGAGCTGCGCGATTCGATGCTGGGGCGATACACCGCCGAGGGTGCCTATCTGATCGCCGCTGACGGCGTGACGCGCGCTGGCGATACCCGGAGCGCGGTCCAGGCGGTGCTCGGCGGAATCAACAAATATCCCCGCAGCCTGGCGCTGTGGACGGGGCTCGGCTCAGCGCTGTCGGTGCATGACAATGTCGTGTCGCCCGCCGCACTTTACGCCTTCCGGCATGCGGCCGAGCTCAATCCAAAGCACCCGGCGCCGCCCTATTTCCTTGGCCTCGCCTATATCCGGGCCGGTGAATATGCGGTGGCGCGGCCCTATTGGGCGAAGGCGCTGGAGCTGTCGCCGCCCCAGCAGCCCTATCGCAAGGAGATCGAGGCTCAGCTCGCGCGGCTCGATGCCTTCCTCACCATGGCCGAACGCGGCCAGCTTCAGGCGCCCGCCAACTGATCGCTACGTCTGGCAGGCTTGTTAAGCAAAATATTGTAATATATAGATAATTATACGTATCTGACTTGGCCCCCGGACGAAAAGATATGGGACAAGATGGTGTCCCATATCTCCCTCGATTCAAGATAGCCTATGCAGGCCGTACCAAGCTGCGATGTCGTCCGTAAAGCCTGTCAGCCCTGCCAGACCTCGAACGGCAGATCGAGCGCGTCGGCGACGGCTTGATGGCGGATCTTGCCGCCCGAGACGTTCAGGCCGTTGGCGAGATGCGGATCGGCCTTCATCGCGTCCTTCGCGCCGAGCCTGGCGAGCTTCATCACGAAGGGCAGCGTGGCGTTGTTGAGCGCGAAGGCCGAGGTCCGGGCGACCGCGCCGGGCATGTTGGCGACGCAATAATGGATCACGCCGTCGACCTCGAACACCGGGTCCTCATGCGTGGTGGCATGCGATGTCTCGAAGCAGCCGCCCTGGTCGATCGCGATATCGACCAGCACCGATCCGCGCTTCATCGTCTTGAGCATCTCGCGGGTGACCAGCTTCGGCGCCGCGGCACCCGGCACCAGCACCGCGCCGATCACGAGATGCGCGTTCTTCACCGCCGCAGCGATCGCCGCCCTGGAGGCATAGGCGGTCTTGATCTGGCTGCCGAAGAACATGTCCAGCTCGGCCAGTCTGGCGTTGGAGATGTCGTAGATCGTCACATCCGCGCGCATGCCGACCGCCATCTGCGCCGCGTTCACGCCCGAGACGCCGCCGCCGAGGATCGCGACCCGCGCCGGCGCCACGCCCGGCACGCCGCCGAGCAGCACGCCGCGTCCGCCCTGTTCCTTCTCCAGATAATGCGCGCCGACCTGGATCGACATGCGGCCGGCCACTTCCGACATCGGTTTGAGCAGCGGAAGGGAACGGTCGTTCGCCGTCACCGTTTCATAGGCGATGCACGTCGCGCCCGACTTCATCAGGCCCTCGGCCTGAGGCTTGTCGGCGGCAAGATGGAGATAGGTGAAGAGCAGATGACGCGGCTCCAGCATCGCCACTTCGCCCGGCTGGGGCTCCTTGACCTTCACGATCATGTCGGACTGCGCAAAGACGCTCGCCGCATCGGGCAGGATCGTCGCGCCCGCCGCGACATAGTCGGCATCCTCGAAATCGATGCCGAGGCCCGCGCCGGTCTGGACGAACAGCTCGTGCCCGGCCGCGGTCAGCTCGGCGACCGACGGCGGGGTGAGACCGACTCGGTACTCGTGGTTCTTGATTTCCCTGGGAACACCGATGCGCATGAAAGCTCTCCTGGATTTTGCCTGCATATACACCAGCGGGGCCGGGAAGTGCTTGCAATCTGCTGGTCGGCTTGCCCCGAGTTGCAATCGCATTGCGTATATGCCGCGATTGGCGCAATGGATACCCGCATGGACAGCATAGATCGCAAGATCATCGCACAGCTTGGCGAGGAGTCGGGTATCACCAGCGAGGAGCTGGGCGAGCGAGTAGGCCTCTCTCCCTCGGCCGCGCATCGCCGGGTGAAGACACTGGAACAACTGGGGTTGATCCAGGGTTATCGCGCCCGGCTGTCGCGTGCCGCGCGCGGCAATCCATCGACGGTGTTCGTCTCGGTCACGCTCACCGACCAGCGTCAGGCGACGATGATGGCGTTCGAGCACGCGCTGTCATCGACCGCGCAGGTCAGCGAGGCGCATCTGATGAGCGGCGAATCCGATTATCTGCTCAAGGTGCTCGTCCGCGAAGATGACAGCTATGAGCGGATTCACCGCGAAGTCCTGTCGGTGCTGCCGGGCGTCCACCGACTCGTCACGCAGTTCACCATCCGCACCCTGGCGACGGAGGAATAGGATGCGCCCCAGCCCCAATCTGGGTGGCGTTGCCGGGGCATTGGCCCCGTGCTACTGCGCCGCCTCTTCGAACGCAGGGGCGCAGTTCGTTTCACCCATGACCTATGTATTTGAAAACCGGGCAAGATTGTCCCGCCCGTGAGCAGTGACTCGCCCAGCGTGGACGAGTCCGCGCCCGCGGAGGCCACGGCATCCGCCATTCATCATCATAAAGACGGGCTCGCCAAGCTCGCGCTCGGCGCGATCGGCGTCGTTTTCGGCGACATCGGCACCAGTCCGCTCTACGCCTTTCGCGAGACCTTTGCCGGTCACCACAAGCTGGCGCTCGATCCCGCGCACATCTGGGGCGTCGTCAGCCTGATGTTCTGGTCGATGACGGTCGTGGTGACGTTCAAATATGTCTCGATCATCATGCGCGCGGACAACAAGGGCGAGGGCGGCAGCCTGGCGCTGCTCGCGCTGATCAACGGACAGACCAAGACCCGGCGCTGGTCGAACGGCATCATCCTGCTAGGCGTGTTCGCGACGGCTTTGTTCTACGGCGACTCGATGATCACCCCGGCGGTGTCGGTGCTGTCGGCCGTCGAGGGGCTGGCCGTTGCGGCGCCTGCGTTCGGCAGCCTGGTGATCCCGATCGCGGTGCTGATCATCATCGGCCTGTTCATGATCCAGCGTAACGGCACGTCGCGCGTGGGGCTGTTCTTCGGGCCGATCATGCTGGTCTATTTCGCGGTGATCGCGACGCTGGGCCTGCTGAGCATCGTCCACACGCCCGCGATCCTCTGGGCTTTCTCGCCGCATTATGCGGTCGAGTTCTTCATGCTCGATCCGATCCGCGCCTTCCTCGCGCTCGGCTCGGTCGTGCTCGCAGTGACGGGTGCCGAGGCGCTTTATGCGGACATGGGGCATTTCGGGCGCAACCCGATCCGCGTGTCCTGGCTGTTCTTCGTGCTGCCGGCGCTGATGCTGAACTATATGGGGCAGGGCGCGCTGCTCTTTCGCGAAGGCGATCACGCTTTGCGCAGCCCGTTCTACATGCTCGCGCCCGAGCATCTGCAGCTCCCGCTGGTCGTGCTCGCCACGGCGGCGGCGGTGATCGCGAGCCAGGCGGTTATCTCGGGCGCCTTCTCGGTGACTCAGCAGGCGATCCAGCTCGGCTTCATCCCGCGTCTCCGCATCGAACATACCAATGCCGCGACCGCGGGGCAGATTTATATCCCGCTGGTCAACTGGGCGTTGCTGGTGATGGTGCTGCTGCTGGTGATGTTCTTCCGTACCTCGTCCAACCTCACCTCGGCCTATGGCATCGCGGTGACCGGGGCGATGCTGATCGACACCTGCCTGCTCTCGGTCGTGCTGTTCCGGCTGTGGCATTGGCCGAAATATTACGCGATTCCGCTGCTCGCGGTCTTCTTCCTGGTCGACGGTGCCTATTTCGCCGCGAACCTGACCAAGGTGCCCTCGGGCGGCTGGTTCCCGCTACTGGTCGGCTTCATCATCTTCACCTTCCTGACGACCTGGTCGAAGGGGCGGCAGCTGATGATCGACCGGATGCGCGAGGCGGCGATGCCGATCAAGGTGTTCATCCAGTCTGCCGCGACCTCGGCGACTCGGGTGCCGGGCACGGCGGTATTCATGACCTCCTCGCCCGAGGGCGTGCCGCATGCGCTGCTGCACAACCTCAAGCACAACAAGGTGCTGCATGAGCGGGTGATCCTGCTCACGGTGAAGATCATGGACGCGCCCTATCTGCCCGAATCGGAGCGCTTCATGCTCGAGAATCTGGGGGACGGTTTCCACCGCATGATCCTGCGCTACGGCTTCATTGAGGAGCCTGACGTGCCGGTCGCGCTCTCCCGAGTGCATCAATGTGGCGCCGATTTCCGTATGATGGACACCAGCTTCTTCCTCGCACGGCAGACGCTGTTGCCCTCGGCGCGGCCGGGCATGATGATCTGGCGCGAGAAGCTGTTCGCCTGGATGCTCCGCAACGCGGAAAGCGCGATGGAATTCTTCCGCCTGCCGACCAACCGCGTGGTCGAACTCGGCAGCCAGCTCGAGATTTGAGCGAGGCCGCGCCGATTATCGTGACGGCTTTGCTCGGCAAGGCCGATGCGGCGTGGCTCGATGGCCTGCGCCGCGCGCATTTCCCGCCGGAGCGGAATCAGCTGGAGGCGCATCTCACGATGTTCCACCACCTCGCGCCCTCGCTCGAGGCCGAGCTGAAGCACCGGCTGGCCGGCGAGACTCGTGGCGTGAAGTCGCCCCAGGCATGGGCGGCTGGCCTGGTCTCGCTTGGCGGCGGTGTCGCCTTCCGGATCGAGAGCCCTGAACTGGTCGATATCCGCGACCGGCTGGCCGAGGCATTCGCGCCGATGCTGATGCCGCAGGACCGCGCCGGCTGGCGCCCGCATGTGACGATCCAGAACAAGGTGCCGCCACAGCAGGCCAGAGCGTTGCTGCGGGTGCTGGAGGTCGATTTCCGGCCGCGGCGGGTCGTGATCGCGGGGCTGGCGAGCTGGTGGTATCGCGGCGGGCCATGGGCGCCGCTTTCGCGTCACATGTTCGCTTGACCAGAGCGGGCGAGCGCTCCTATAGGCGCCGCTCTCGAATGGCTGGGGCGGAGTAGCTCAGCTGGTTAGAGCACGGGAATCATAATCCTGGGGTCGGGGGTTCAAGTCCCTCCTCCGCTACCATATCGTAGTGGGCCCACCTGCCATTCGCGATCCTCACAGACTGACCGAATCGATCCAGCGCCGCGCGCGCCGGGAGATGTCGGCCGGCAAATCGTCCGGGTCGGCCTCGATGACTCCCTCGATCTCGATCGACCAGCGCTTCGGCCGGTAGATCACGTTGTGCACGAGGAAGACCGAGGCGCGGTCCTGGCGGTTGTTGAGTGGCTCTTCCACCTCGAAAACCAGGCTCGGCGCGTCGTGCGCCGTCATGCCGATCTCCTCGCGCAACTCGCGCAGCACATTCTGCTCGGCGCTCTCCCGAGGCTTGCGACCGCCGCCTGGAAGGTGCCAGCCGCGCGCATAGCTCAGTTTCACGAGGATGATCCTGCCCGCAGGGGTGATGGCGACGGCATGCGCCCCATCGACATCGGGTCTAGTCAGAGCCCAGAGGCGACCGCGCCCATATTGGAAACCGCCGACCAGGAGCCGGAGTGCCTTCCGGTACAGGGTGTGGATCAAGGATCTTCCCCTCAGACCGCCGCTCGTGGCGGGAAGTGCCGCGACTTGGCGCTGACATGCTGTTTTGGCATCAAGGAAGCAATGCGCTTGCCGAATTCATATTGGCCTCCGCCTTTTCTGCCCTCCGCAATTCGGCTAGCGGAGCCTGATCCAAGGAGATGCCCATGAAGACCCGCGCCGCCGTTGCTTTCGAGGCGAAGAAGCCGCTCGAGATTGTCGAGCTCGACCTCGAAGGCCCCAGGGCCGGCGAAGTGCTGGTCGAGATCATGGCGACGGGCATCTGCCACACCGATGCCTACACGCTCGACGGGCTCGATTCGGAAGGGCTGTTCCCGAGCGTGCTCGGCCATGAGGGCGCCGGCATCGTGCGCGAGGTCGGGCCGGGCGTGACCAGCGTGAAGCCGGGCGACCATGTCATCCCGCTCTACACGCCCGAATGCCGCCAGTGTAAGTCGTGCCTCAGCGGCAAGACCAACCTGTGCACCGCGATCCGCGCGACCCAGGGCAAGGGGCTGATGCCCGACGGCACCAGCCGCTTCAGCTACAAGGGCCAGACCATCTTCCACTATATGGGCTGCTCGACCTTCTCCAACTTCACCGTGCTGCCCGAGATCGCCGTCGCCAAGATCCGCGAGGACGCGCCGTTCAAGACCTCGTGTTACATCGGCTGCGGCGTCACCACCGGTGTCGGCGCCGTGGTGAACACCGCCAAGGTGCAGGTCGGCGAGAATATCGTGGTGTTCGGGCTCGGCGGCATCGGACTCAACGTGCTGCAGGGTGCGCGGATGGCGGGCGCCAACAAGATCATCGGCGTCGACATCAACCCCGACCGCGAGGAATGGGGCCGCCGCTTCGGCATGACCGACTTCATCGACGCCCGCGGCAAGTCGCGGGAAGAGACGATCGCGGCGATCCTCGCCCTCACCGATGGCGGCGCCGACTTCACCTTCGATTGCACGGGCAATACCGAAGTCATGCGCACCGCGCTCGAGGCATGCCATCGCGGCTGGGGCACCAGCATCATCATCGGCGTGGCGGAAGCGGGCAAGGAGATCAGCACGCGGCCGTTCCAGTTGGTCACCGGGCGCAACTGGCGCGGCACCGCATTCGGCGGCGCCAAGGGCCGCACCGACGTGCCCAAGATCGTCGACTGGTACATGAACGGTAAGATCGAGATCGACCCGATGATCACGCATGTCCTCAGCCTTGAGGAGATCAACAAGGGCTTCGACCTGATGCATGCCGGCGAGAGCATCCGCAGCGTCGTGGTCTACTGATGGAGACGGTCAGCACCAACAAGGCCCATGGCGGCGTGCAGGGCGTCTATCGTCACGCATCGACCGTGACGGGCACGCCGATGACCTTCTCGGTGTTCGTGCCCGAGCATGACGACGGCGCGAAGCTGCCGGTGCTCTGGTATCTGTCCGGGCTGACCTGCACCCACGCCAATGTCACCGAGAAGGGCGAGTATCGCGCTGCCTGTGCCGAGCAGGGCCTGATCTTCATTGCGCCCGACACCTCCCCCCGCGGCGACGAGGTGCCGGACGACGAGGCCTATGACTTCGGCAAGGGCGCAGGCTTCTATGTCGATGCGACCGAGGAGCCCTGGTCAGCGAATTTCCGCATGCGCAGCTATATCGAGGACGAACTGCCCGCGCTGATCGCGGCGGAGTTCCCGATGGCTGATCTGACGCGCCAGGGGATCACGGGCCATTCGATGGGCGGGCATGGCGCGCTGACCATCGCACTGCGCAACCAGGGGCGGTTCAGGAGCGTCTCCGCCTTCGCGCCGATCGTGTCGCCGCTACATTGCCCCTGGGGCGAGAAGGCGCTGACCGGCTATGTCGGCGCGGACCGCGAGGACTGGCGGACCTATGATGCCTGTGCGTTGATCGCCGATGGTTTCCGTATGCCGGAAATCCTTGTCGATCAGGGGGATGCCGATAGTTTCCTTACAGAGCAGCTCAAGCCGGAATTGCTCCGCGAGGCCTGCGCCCAAGCGGGGATCGACCTGACCTTGCGGATGCAGCCCGGGTACGACCACAGCTATTATTTCATCTCCAGCTTCATGGCTGACCATGTCGCCTGGCATGCCACCCGGTTGAAGGGCTGAAAGCAAAACTGCGCCTCCCGGCCATTCCGCCGGCGCCACGCCGACGCCATGTTGCCAGCGGACACTGATCGCCCCTAGATGCGGGCGACCTCATCACGGACGATTCCATGACCACCCATTCGACCCGCATGCTCATCCTCGGCTCCGGCCCGGCCGGCCTTTCCGCCGCCATCTATGGCGCGCGCGCCGGCCTGGCGCCGATCGTCGTCCAGGGCATCCAGCCCGGCGGGCAGCTGATGACCACGACGGACGTCGAGAATTATCCGGGCTTCAAGGACGTGATCCAGGGCCCGTGGCTGATGGAGCAGATGCAGGCCCAGGCCGAGCATGTCGGCACGCGCATGATGTGGGACACCATCGTCGAGATCGACCTGTCGCGCCGGCCCTTCCGGCTGATCGGCGACAGCGGCGACGTTTATCAGGGCGACGTGCTGGTCATCGCGACGGGCGCTCAGGCCAAATGGCTGGGCCTCGACAGCGAGGAAGCGCTGAAGGGCAAGGGGGTCAGCGCCTGCGCGACCTGCGACGGCTTCTTTTTCCGCGGCAAGAAGATCGCGGTGATCGGCGGCGGCAACACCGCGGTCGAGGAAGCGCTGTACCTGACCAATCACAGCCACGACGTCACCTTGATCCATCGCCGCGACTCGTTCCGCGCCGAGAAGATCCTTCAGGACCGGCTGTTCGCGCACAAGAACGTGAAGGTGCTGTGGAACAAGGAAGTCGAGACCTTCGTCGACGGCGGCGGCAACGCCGGACTCGTCGCGCTCGACCTGGTCGACACCGTCACGGGTGAGAAGTCGCGGCTTGATGTCGAAGGCGGCTTCGTCGCGATCGGGCACCATCCGGCGACAGAGCTGTTCCGCGGGCATCTGGAACTCGACAGCGACCATTATATCAAGGTCCAGACCGGCTCGACCAAGACGAGCGTGCCGGGCGTGTTCGCCTGCGGCGACGTGATGGACAAGGTCTATCGCCAGGCAGTGACGGCGGCGGGAACGGGCTGCATGGCCGCGCTGGATGCCGAGCGCTTCCTTGCCGAAGCCGATTTCGAGGTTGCCGAAGCGGCCGAGTGACGCCCTGAGGGCCGCGCGACTCTCGAACTTATCGGTGTTACTGGTTCGCCTTGCTCGCAGCGAAGCGGACCAGGGCCCCGAAAGTCTCCAGCATCTCGCCATCGACCTCGTCATCCTCGATCAGGATGCCCAGCCGTTCCTCCAGTTCCGTCAGCATGCCAGCCACGGCCATGGAATCGAGTTCCGGCAGCGCGCCGAACAGCGGCGTCTCGCTGCGAAAGGCGCCGACGCGCTCCTCGCTCAGGCCAAGCACATCGCGCAGCACCGCGCGGACCGCGGCATCGATTTCGGCATTGTCGTCAGGAAGCACTATGAACCCCGGTTTCATCCCTTGTTGGCTTCGCCGTTAGAGACTGGGCGGTAGGATGCCAAGTGCGGGCCTTGGCAGCACAGGTGCGCGGTGCGTATCAGGAAGCATGATACCGCTAGATCCCGTGCCGCAGCCGATCGACGCATTGCCCGCGCGCGGCGCGACGGGCGATGTGGCGCTGGTCGATCGGGCCGGGAGCCTGGATTTCGCCGAGCTCGAAGTGCTGACGGGGGCCTTGGCGGCATGGCTGGCCGGGCAGGCCCTGCCGCCAGGGGCACGTGTCGCCTCCTGGCTGCCCAAGACGCGCCTTGCCTGTGTGCTGCCGATGGCGGCGCCGCGCGCGGGCCTGATCCATGTGCCGATCAATCCGGTGCTGAAGCGGGCGCAGGTCGCGCATATCCTTGGCGACAGCGGCGCGGCATTGCTGGTGACTCAGGCGGTGCGTGAGTCCTCGCTCGAGGCCGGCGACGTGCCGGGCGAGTGCAGGCTGGCGCTGGAGGATGAGGCAGTCAGTGATGACGTCATCCCGCCATCCTCCGCCGATACAGATGCGTTGGCGGCCATCCTCTATACCTCGGGTTCCACGGGCCGGCCCAAGGGCGTGATGCTGAGCCATGCCAATCTGTGGCTGGGCGCGATCTCGGTCGCGCATTATCTTGACCTCTCGCCTGCCGACCGCGTGCTGGGCGTGCTGCCGTTGAGCTTCGACTATGGCCAGAACCAGCTCTTTTCGACCTGGGCCGCGGGCGCGTCGGTGGCGCCGCTCGACTATCTCACTGCGCGTGACGTCATCAAGGCGGTCGACCGGGTCGAGGCGACGAGCCTGGCGGGCGTGCCGCCGCTCTGGGTACAACTGCTCGAGGCGGAATGGCCGGTCGACACCGCGGCGCGGCTGAGGCGGCTGACCAACTCAGGTGGCGCACTGACGCCAGGCATGATCCGGGCGTTGCGGCAGCGTTTTCCACAGGCCGATCTTTATCCGATGTACGGGCTGACCGAGGCATTCCGGTCCACCTATCTGTCCCCCGAACTGGTCGATACCCATCCCGAGGCGATCGGGCAGGCGATTCCCTTTGCCGAGGTGATGGCCGTGCGCGCCGACGGGTCGCGTGCCGCGCCGGGCGAGCCTGGCGAACTGGTCCATGCCGGGCCGCTGGTCGCACAGGGTTATTGGGGCGATGCCGAGCGGACCGCGCTGCGCTTCAGGCCGGCGCCCGGCTGGGCTGAGCATGGTGGCACGGCCGTGTGGTCGGGCGATACGGTGATCGAGGGCGTGGACGGCCTGTTTCGCTTCGTCGGGCGCGACGACGAGATGATCAAGAGCGCCGGCAACCGGATCAGCCCTACCGAGGTCGAAGAGGCAGTGCTGTCGGGCGGCGAGGTGGCCGAGGCGGTGGCGATTGGCGTGCCCGATGCCCGGCTCGGCCAGGCGATCGTGGTGGTGGCGCGGGCGAACGGTGACGCGGGCGCGGCGGAAGCGGGGTTGCGGGAGCGTCTGCGACGGGAGTTGCCGAGCTTCATGCAGCCCGCGCGTTATGAATGGCGGCAGGAATTGCCCAGAAACGCCAATGGTAAGCTGGATCGAGCGGCCATCACATACTCCGTTCGCCCTGAGCTTGTCGAAGGGCTGCCTTCTTCCTCGGGCCAAGGGAAAGAGCAGGGGTTGGCCTCCGGCCGCCTTCGGCCCGACAACCCCGGATCAAGTCCGGGGCCGAACGGTGGGGTAGGTGCTGCGTCCGATAATGGGGTGACGTCATGAAGCCTATGGGCACGATTCCCAGGGAATTCCGTGGCGACGGGCCGCTGGTCGTCGCGGGCAGGACAGCCGAGGAATGGATTCAGGTGGCCGGCGATACGCCGCTGTTCGTCTATGATGTCGGCATGGTGAAAGCACGGATTGCGCGGCTTCGCGCGGCGATGCCGGCGGCGCTCGATCTTCATTATGCGATCAAGGCCAACCCGTTCGCGCCGCTGATTGCCGCCATGGCGCCGCTGGTCGACGGTCTGGACATCGCCTCGAAAGGAGAGATGGCGCTGGCGCTGGCGGCGAAGCCGGGCAGCGCGATCAGCTTTGCCGGGCCGGGCAAGCGGGACGACGAGATCGCCGCGGCGATCGAGGCGGGGGTGACCCTGAACCTGGAATCAGAAGGCGAGGCAAACCGCGCGCTGACCGCAGCGGAACGGCTCGGCGTCACGCCGCGGCTTGCGATACGGGTCAATCCCGAGATCGAGCTGCGCGGATCGGGCATGCGCATGGGCGGCAGGGCCTCCCCCTTTGGGGTGGACGCGGAGCGGGCGGGCGCGCTGGCGAAGCAGGTGATCGCGGCCGGGGCGGACTGGCGCGGATTCCATATCTTTGCCGGATCCCAGGCGCTTGACCCACAGGCGATCATCGAGACCCAGGCCGAGACGCTGGCGCTGGCCGGACGTCTGGCGGACGAGGTCGGGGTCACGCCACCGCTCGTCAATCTCGGCGGCGGGTTCGGCATTCCCTATTTCCCCGGCGAGGTGCCGCTTGACGTCGAGGCGATCGGGGCGGCGCTGGCCGAGCGCCTGACGTCATTGCCGGATGCCCTGGAGGGTACGCGTTTTGCGATCGAGCTTGGGCGCTGGCTGGTCGGGGAGGCGGGCGTCTATCTGACACGCGTGATCGATCGGAAGGAAAGCCGCGGCGAGCTGTTCCTGGTGGTGGACGGCGGGCTGCACCACCAGCTCGCGGCCTCGGGCAATTTCGGCACGGTCGTGAAGCGAAACTATCCGGTGGCGGTCGCCTCCGCCAGGAAAGATGCGCCCGTCGAGACCATCAGCGTCGTCGGGTGCCTGTGTACGCCGCTCGACCGCCTGGCGGACCGAGTCGTGTTGCCCGCCGCCCGGCCCGGGGACGTGGTCGCCATTTTCATGGCTGGCGCCTATGGCCTTTCCGCGAGCCCCGCCGCATTTCTGGGGCACGACTTGCCGCGCGAGATTCTCGCCTAGAAGACCACCATTGCCGCGCGGACGGTCAGCGCGACCAGGCAGAGGGTGGCCAGGGTGAAGATCGAGAAGCGGACGATCACCCGATTCACCGTGACCTGAACGATGCTGTGCACCACGCGCAGACCGACATAGGCCCAGGCGACCCATAGCGCATTGCCATTGCCCATGCCGCTCAGCGCCAAAGTCAGTGCGACGGCGTAGAACAGAGTCGGCTGTTCCATGAGATGGTTGTAGTTGTCGGCTGGCCACTGCGCCTCGGCCGGGATGCGCGCACGCAGATCGGCGCCGTTGCCGCCAACCAGGTTCCTGGTGTCGATCTTCGCGGCGTTCATTGCCGGAATGCGCTTCGCGTACATCCAGAGCCACATCACGAGGCTCCAGGCAACCAGCGCGACAACGGGCGCAAGGATCCGATGTTCGGTCATGACGACAGTTCCCCTCCTGTTATGCGGAGAAGCTGCCTCAATCGTGACGGAGGCGCAATACTGGCGCCACGGGGTCGGTCACGCCCTTACAAGTAACAAGGGGTCGGAACGACCGTGTGCGGCGTTCCGACCCCTGTCAGCGCTCGTCGATCTCGGGCGCGCCGATCAGTCGAAGCTGGCGCCCCAGCGGCGCTTGGTGCGGGTCTTCCACAGGCCGCGGTGATAAGCGTCCGACGCCAGCAGCGGCATGACCGAGCCCGCTTCCGCGAACACCATCTGCTCGATGCCGGTGTTGACCTTGCCCCAGCTCGCGGCCTCCTGCAGCGTCGAGGACGAGCAGGCGCCGTCGCGCACGTCGGCGACGGTGATCTGCACCGCATATTTGTGTACCTGGACGTCGTCATGGCCGAGGATCTCGGCGCAGACCACGGTGTCCTGGATGAAGTTTTTCGGCACGCCGCCGCCGATCATCAGCAGGCCGGTGGTGCCGGCCTTGATCTTGATGTCGGTCAGCTCGCGGAAGTCGGCGATGGCGTCGAGCACCATGTACGGCTTGCCTTCCTTGGCGCGGTCGACCTGGTGCTTGACCAGCCCGAAGCCGGCCGAGCTGTCGACGAACGCCGGGCAGAAGATCGGCACGTCATGCTCATAGGCGAGCTTGACCAGGCTGTTATCCTTCTTGCCGTTCTCGACGAGATACTTGCCCATCGCGCGGATGAACTCGCGGCTGGAATAGGGGCGCGGCTCGAGGCCGTTCGCGATCTCGTAGATCGTGTGGTCGCAATCCTGGAGCTGCTCTTCGTCGATATAGGTGTCGTAGATGCGATCGATCAGCAGCGAGCGCAGCGTGTCGTCGTCCGGCACTTCGAGCGCCTGATAATGCTTGTGGCCAAGGCCCTCGAAGAAATCCATGTCGACGATCGACGCGCCCGTCGCGACCACACCGTCGATCATGTTGTTGCGCAGCAGCTCGGCGTACAGGTCCATGCAGCCGCCCGCCGAGGTGGACCCGGCGATTACCAGGAAGATCGAGCAATCTGGATCGGCGAGCATCTGGTTGTAGATGTCGGTCGCGCGGCCGAGATCGCGGCTGGTGAAGCTCATCTTCTTCATCGCGTCGACGATCGGGCGCGCGTCGAACTTGGTGATGTCGATATGCTCGACCTGAGTCGAGAGCAGCTCTGCCTTACGGGTGTCGTTGATGGCTTCGGTCATTACAGTCTCCTCATTCCCCTCCCGCTTGCGGGAGGGGGTAGGGGAGGGCAGGTCGCCACAACCCCAATGAATACAGGCCCTCCCCCTACCCCTCCCGCGAGGCGGGAGGGGGGAAGAAGAGCGGTAGTGGTTGCTAGTTACAGCGTGACGACGTTCGAAGCGACCTCGCGCTCGTCGCTGACGTACAGGGACGCCATCGGTTCGTCCTCGACGATCACCGTCTCGTCCGATCCAAAGCCGTTGAACGCCGTGCGCATCGCGCAGCCATAGGCCCCGAGCATGCCGATCTCGATATAGTCGCCGGCACGGGTGTCGGCTGGCAGCAGGAACGGGCCGGCCATGTGATCCATATCGTCACAGGTCGGGCCGTAGAAGCTGAACTCCATCAGCTTCGCCCGGCTGTCAGGTTCGCGCAGCAGCTCGACCGGGAAACGCCAGCCGATATGCGCCGCATCGAACAGCGCGCCATAGGCGCCGTCGTTGATGTAAAGCTCGTCGCCACGGCGACGCTCCACCCGGACGATCAGCGAGCTGTATTCGGCGCACAGCGCACGGCCGGGCTCGCACCACAGCTCGGACGAATAGCTGACCGGCAGGCTCTCGAACGCACGGTGGATCGTCTCGAAATAACGCTCCAGCGGGGGAGGCTCCATGCCCGGATAGCTGGACGGGAAGCCGCCGCCGACGTCGATCACGTCGACCGTGACCGCCGCGTCGACGATCGCCGCACGGACGCGCTCAAGCGCGTTCGCATAGGCTTCCGGCGTCATCGCTTGCGAGCCGACATGGAAGCAGATGCCAAGGGCATCGGCAGCCTGACGTGCCGCGAACAGCAGCGCCTTGGTCTCGCCGGGTGCCGCGCCGAACTTCGACGCGAGGCTGAGCTTGGAATGCTCCGACGAGACGCGCAGGCGGACACAGAGCGTCAGATCCTGGGCGCCGCGAGTGGCGCGGACGATCTTGTCCAGTTCCTCGAGCGAATCGAGCGAGAAGACGCGGACGCCATGCGTGAAATACGCCTCTTCGATCGCTTCCTCGGCCTTGACCGGATGCATGAAGCACAGGGTCGCGCCGGGAACGGTGCGGGCGACGAGCCGTACCTCGGCAATCGAGGCGACGTCGTAATGCGTGATTCCGCTCTCCCACAAGACCTTGAGCAGGTCCGGCGAGGGATTGGCCTTCACGGCATACATCGAGCGGCCCGGAAACTTCTCGACGAAGAAGCGGGCGGCACGCGATGCGGCGTGCGGGCGAATGAGCGTTACCGGCTGAACCGGTCCGTGCTTAGCGATATCGATGCCGCGAACGGCGTTCGAAAGGGTGGTCGCTAACCCCAGCGCGCTATGATGCTTGTGCAACTCAAGGGACCTCCAAGTGCCTAATGGCGGACGAAAGCTGCCTTGCGGTTGGAAGTCCCATGGGGCAGCGGGAAGCGCGAAATAGGGTCGACTTTCTCCAATGTAAAGTGGAATTGGACCCACGGAGGCATGATGTGACATTTTTGCGACAACCTACCCGTGCGGGCGTGCGAGACGCCGCAGCAAAGATCGCGGGAATCCTGCCGCCGTCGCCGCTGTTCGTGATGGAAATCCGTGGAATTCCAGTGGCTTTCAAGGCGGAGTCGTTGCAGCCGGTCGGCGCGTTCAAGCTGCGTGGGGCGTGGCATCGGCTCACCGCAATCGACGAAGAATCGCGCCGAAAAGGCGTCGTGGCCTTCTCTTCGGGCAATCATGCGCAGGGTGTCGCCTGGGCGGCGAAGCGGCTCGGCATGCCGGCGGTGATCGTGATGCCGGCCGATGCGCCGAAATCGAAACGCGACGGGACGCTGGCGCTGGGGGCGGAGGTGGTCAGCTACGACCGCGCGACCCAGAGTCGCGAATCGATCGCCGCGCAACTCGCCGAGGCGCGGGGTGCGGTGCTGGTGCCGAGCTTCGACGATCCCTGGATCATCGAGGGGCAGGGGAGCGCGGGAATCGAGGCATCGGCGCAGATGGTCGAGCGTGGGCTGGGCGAGCCAGTGCAGGTGATCGTGCCGTGCGGCGGTGGCGGACTGGCGGCGGGAATCGCGCTGGGGCTGCGCGATGCCTTCGTCACGGTGGTCGAGCCAGAGGGCTGGGACGATATGCGCCGCTCGCTCGAGGCCGGCTGGATCGAGCCGGTAGGACCGAATCCGCCGCCGACGGCGTGCGACGCGCTGCAGACGACGCTCGTCTCGCCGCTGACATTCGACGTGCTGTCGCGACGCGGCGTACAGGGCGTGGCGGTGAGCGAGCGCGAGATTCGCAACGCCCAGCGTTGGGCGGCGGAGAAATTGCGGTTGGTGGTGGAACCGGGCGGCGCGGTGGCGCTCGCCGCCTTGCTGGCGGGCAAGGTCGAGATGGCGCACGGAACGCTGGTCATCCTGTCCGGCGGCAATGTCGATCTGGCGGCATATGGCGCCGTGCTGGCCGGGGGCGACTGAGCATGGACGGCTATCTCGGCGCGCTGGGTGGAGTCGCGCAGGCGATGTCGGCGATGGCGCCGGCGATCAGCATGCTGGCGGTGTTCGCGCTGATCTTTGGCGGGATCTATCTGCTGGTGAAGAAGCGCGAGCGGCAAAAGGGCATCTTGATGCTGGTGCTGGCGGTGGTGATCTTCGGCAACGTGGTAATCTGGACGCTGTAAATCCTTCTCCCATCGGGAGAAGGTGGCGCGTAGCGCCGGATGAGGGTGATTGGCCCATCACTCTCACCCTCACCCTCCCGCCGCTTCGCGGCTCCTTCCCTCTCCCGCTGGGAGAGGGAAAAGAAGTCACCGGATCGGCGAGTTCGGGTCGAGCCGCATGTCGAGATACTGATCCACCGACCCCATCAGCTCGGGCATTTCATGCTCGAAGAAGTGGTTCGCCTTCGGGATCGTGTCGTGATGGATTGTGATGTGCTTCTGCGTGCGCAGCTTGTCGACCAGCTTCTGCGTCGCGAGCGGAGTCACCACTTCATCCGCTTCGCCCTGGATGATGATGCCCGAGGCCGGGCAGGGCGCGAGGAAGGTGAAGTCGTACATGTTCGCGGGCGGCGCGATCGAGATGAAGCCGCGGATTTCCGGACGGCGCATCAGCAGCTGCATGCCGATCCACGCGCCGAAGCTGACGCCGGCGATCCAGGTGGTCGAAGCTTCCGGGTGGAAGCTCTGCACCCAGTCGAGCGCACTTGCGGCGTCCGAAAGTTCGCCGACGCCATTGTCGAAGGTGCCCTGGCTCTTGCCGACGCCGCGGAAGTTGAAGCGCAGGGTCGCGAAACCGCGGCGCTGGAAGGTCTTGTAGAGCTCCTGCACGATGCGGTTGTTCATCGTGCCGCCCGACGACGGGTGCGGATGCAGGATCATCGCGACAGGCGCGCGCGGGCGCGGCGCGGGAGCGAAACGGCCTTCGAGACGGCCGTCGGGACCGGGGAAAATGACTTCTGGCATGGGACCTGCTGACAAAAATTCGGTGAGCGCGTGGGCCGCGCGGAATTGGGCGCTATATAGGCATGACGCGCCCCGGCGCAATCATTGTGCCCATGAGGACCCCCGACACTTGGCCGACCGCATCTATCTCGATCATGCCGCGACGACGCCGATGTTGCCCGAAGCGGTGGCCGCGATGGCCGAAGGCATGGCGCGCTGGGCCAATCCGTCGTCGCCGCATGCCGAAGGGCGGGCGGCGCGGGCAGTGCTGGAAGAGGCTCGCGGACGGATCGCGGCGGCCTATGGCTGGACGGGCGAGACGATCCTGACCAGCGGGGCGAGCGAATCGCTGGGGATCGCGCTGAACCGGTCGGTGGCGGCGCGGCGGGCGATTTCCGCGGTGGAGCATGATTCGGTGATGCGGGTCGCGCTCGATGCGGCGGTGCTGCCGGTGGATGCGGCGGGCCTGGTCGACATGGCCGCGCTGGCCGAGGTGCTGGCGGGGCCAGAGCGGGTGCTGGTCGCGGTGCAATGGGCGAACAGCGAGACCGGCGTGCGCCAGCCGGTCGCGGCGATCGCCGAGGTCGTGCATGCGGCGGGGGGGCTGTTGCTGGTCGATGCGGCGCAAATGCCGGCGGGGGCGGACAGCGACATTGTGGCGCATGCCGATTTCGTGGCGATCTCGGCGCACAAGCGTGGCGGGCCGCCGGGGGTTGGTGGATTGCTGGTGCGCGACTTCTCCTCGCTGATCCCGACTGGTGGGCAGGAGCGCGGCTATCGCGCCGGGACCGAGAATCTGCCCGGCGTGCTCGGTTTCGCGGCGGCACTGGGCGTGGCAGAGGATATCGAGCGCCTGAGGGCGCTTCGGCTGAAGCTGGACGATGCCATTGCGCGGTCGGGTGGCGACGTGGTGGCGCGGGGCCAGCATCCGGCGATCGGCGCCTATCGCATGCGCGGGCTCGCCGCGACGACTCAGCTGATCCGGTTCGACATGGCCGGGATCGCGGTATCGGCGGGCAGCGCCTGCTCCTCGGGCAGCATGAAACCCAGTCATGTGCTGGGCGCGATGGGCTGGAGCGTCGATGCGTCACGCGAAGTGGTGCGGGTGAGTTTCGGGCGGTCCACCACCGAGGCGGATGTCGATGCGTTCATTGCCGAGTGGCGCAACGTGTCGCGCGCGGCGCGGGCGTTCGCGGCGTGATCTATCTCGATTATCAGGCGACCACGCCGCTGGCACCCGAGGCGTTGGCGGCGATGCTGCCCTGGCTGCAGAACCAGCACGCCAATCCGCATTCGGCGCACGCGCCAGGGCGGGCGGCGAAGGCAGCGGTCGAGGTGGCGCGGGACGCCGTCGCGGCGTTGCTGCCGGCGGGCGGATCGCTGTCCTTCACCGGCGGGGCGACCGAGGCGATCAACTGGGCGATCAAGGGCGTTGGTGCGGGGCGGATTGTCACATTGGCGACGGAGCATGCGGCGACGCTCGACACGGTCGAGGCGCTGGCGCGGGCGGGCAGGGCAGTCACCGTGCTGCCGGTCAAAACCGACGGACTGCTCGATCTGGAGGCGGCGCGGGCGGCGATCGGGCCGGGGACGGCGCTTGTGGTGGCGATGCTGGTCAATAATGAGATCGGCGTGATTCAGCCGATCGCCGAGCTTGCGGCAATCGCCCATCAGGCGAACGCGCTGTTCTTGTGCGATGCGGTGCAGGGTTATGGCCGGATGGCGATCCCCGACGGGTGCGACCTGATCGCGATCTCGGCGCACAAGATTCATGGCCCGAAAGGCATCGGCGCGTTGTGGATCCGTGACGGCGTGACGATCGAGCCGTTGCTGCACGGAGGCGGGCAGGAGGCGGCCGGTCGATCCGGTACGCTGTCGCCCGCCTTGTGTGCCGGCTTCGGCGCGGCCGCAAAGCTGATGCTCGACTATTGCCATGACGATGCGCTTCACATCGCCCATCTCTGGGATAAGGCGATCGAGGTGCTGGGAGATGGCTGGGCGATCAACGGCGCGGTGGAGCAGCGCTATCATGGCAACCTCAATATCCGCCGCGACGGGCTCGATGTGAATCGGCTGATGTCGGCATTGCGCGATATCGCCTTTTCGGCCGGCTCCGCCTGTGCCAGCGGGTCGGGCCGGTCGAGCCATGTGCTGCGCGCGATCGGGCTGAGCGAGGCGCAGGCGCGGTCGAGCATCAGGCTCGGCTTCGGGCGGTATACGACGGAAGAGGAACTGGTGATCGCCATCGACCGGATCAATGCCGCCGCTGCGGCGCAGCAGATCGCCGCGTGATGCGGGTGCGCTTCATCCGAATCGACGGATCGATCAGCGAGGTCGAGGCGAAGGCCGGCGACCGGCTGCTCGAGGTGGCGCAGGCCGATGCCCAGCCGCTCGAGGGGACGTGCGAGGGGCAGATGGCCTGTTCGACCTGCCACGTCATCCTGGATGCGGCCGATTTCGACCGGTTGCCGCGCCCGAGCGAAGATGAAGAGGACATGCTCGATCTCGCAGCGGGCGCCACGCGGACCAGTCGGCTGTCCTGCCAGATCTGGCTCGACGAGACGCTCGACGGACTAACCGTACGGATTCCGGGTGAAGTTCGGAACATGCAGGGCCGTTGATCATTCCGCTCCCGTGCCTTCATGGCACGCAGGAGAAGAAACCCATGAAGATCTTGGCTTTGATGGCAGCAGGCCTGATTGGTGCCGCCGCCCTGACCCCCTTGCCGGCGGCCGCTGCCGGTAGCGGACAAGTGGTGGTGCATGAGCGGACCACGGTTCGCCACGTCAGCACGAACCGCCACAATCGCTGGCGCTGGAAGACGGTATGCCGCACCAAATGGCGCAACCATCATCGGACGCGGGTCTGCAGAAAGGTTCGCACTCACTGGTAACCGCACTTTCCGGGAGATCATCCAAGGAAAGGAAATTTCATGAAAACGATCGCTCTCATGTCCGCCGCGGCGCTTGCCGCAATCGCCATGGCGCCGGTGACGGCAACGGCCGCGCCGCATCATGGCTGGAAATGGAAGACGGTCTGCAAGACCGGCTGGCATCACGGCCACAAGACGCGCGAATGCCACAAGGTCCGTACCCGCTGGTAAAGCGGGCTTGATCACTCCGCCCGACTCCCCCATATGCGCCGCGGGAGTCGGGCGGACGTGGTCGTCGCCAACCCGGTCAGGTCCGGAAGGAAGCAGCCGCAACGATTTCGCCGCGGGTCGTTCCGGCTCCCACCCCGCCCCATCTAAAAAGCGCGGATCTAAAACCTGGCGATCTCTGGCGTCGCGGAGCGCGACCGCCTAGATGGATCGCAATGTCCGACTCCTTCGATCTTGGCGAACCGCCCCAGCCCGCAAAGGCTGAAGTCTACCGCGTCCTCGCGCGCAAATACCGGCCGCAGACCTTTGCCGAGCTGATCGGCCAGGACGCAATGGTCACCACGCTGGCCAACGCGATCAAGCGCGGGCGCCTGGCGCATGCCTTTCTGCTGACCGGCGTGCGCGGGGTGGGCAAGACCTCTACCGCGCGGCTGATCGCCAAGGCGCTCAACTGTATCGGGCCCGACGGCAGTGGCGGGCCGACGATCGACCCGTGCGGCGTGTGCGAGCCGTGCCGCGCGATCGCCGAAGGGCGCCACATCGACGTGATCGAGATGGACGCCGCCAGCCATACCGGCGTCGACGATGTGCGCGAGATCATCGACGCGTCGCGCTATTCGGCGGTGTCGGCGCGGTTCAAGATCTACATCATCGACGAAGTCCACATGCTGTCGAAGAACGCGTTCAACGCGCTGCTCAAGACGCTGGAAGAGCCGCCGGCGCATGTGAAGTTCCTGTTCGCCACGACCGAGGTGAACAAGGTGCCGGTGACGGTGCTGTCGCGGTGCCAGCGGTTCGACCTGCGGCGCATCCCGGCGGACAAGCTGGCCGATCATTTCGGGCGCGTCTGCGAGGCGGAAGGCGTCGAGGCCGAGGCCGAGGCGCTGGCGCTGATCGCGCGGGCGGCCGAGGGCTCCGCGCGGGACGGACTGTCGATCCTCGATCAGGCTATCGCGCATGCGGGCATCGAGGGCGAGGGCGTGAAGGCCGGCGCGGTGCGCGAGATGCTGGGCCTGTCCGATCGCGGCGCGATCCGCGACCTGTTCGGGCTGGTGCTGAGCGGGGACGGGCAGGGCGCGCTGGCGGCGCTGCGGCGGCAATATGATTTCGGGGTGGACCCGCTCGGCGTGCTGCGCGCGATGCTGGAGACGGTTCATGCCACCACGCTCGTCAAGCTGGGCACCGCGCCCGAGGCCGGGCAGGCGGTGGAGGAGCGCGAGGCGCTGGCGGGCTGGGCCGGCAAGCTGAGCTTCGCCGCGCTGCACCGGCTGTGGCAGCTGCTGCTCAAGGGCCATGACGAGGTCGCGCGTGCGGCATTGCCGATCGAGGCGTGCGAGATGGCGCTGCTGCGGCTGATCCATGCCTCGACCCTGCCCGATCCGGGCGAGCTGGCGCGGATGATCGTGAACGGCGCGCCGATCGGCGGCGCGGCACCCGCCGCGCCGGCGGCGCGGGCGTCGGCCCAGCCGGTCGAGGCGAACCTGCCCAATAGCATCCGCGATCTGGTCGCGTTCCTCGAGGACCAGGGTGAGCATGCGCTGGCGGTCAAGATGACGCGCAGCGCCAGCGTCATTCGCTTCGCGGCGCCCGAGCTGGTGCTGAGCTCGTCCCGGCCCTTGCCGGCGGACCTGATCCGCGAGCTGAATGTTGAACTGAAGCGGCTGACCGGCAAGCCGTGGAAGGTCACGTCGGAAGACGCCCAGGGCGCGCCGACCATCAAGGACGAGGAAGAGGCGAAGCGCGACGCGATGCGCGCCGCCATCCTCGAAACCCCGGTGGTCAAGGCCGCGTTCGAGGCGTTTCCCGATGCCGAATTTCCCGAAACCGAACTCGACCGCCTGATGGCGGCACAACGGAGCGTATCATGAAGAGTATCGAAGACATCATGGCCATGGCGCAGAACGTCCAGGCCGAGCTGACCAAGGCGCAGGCCGGCCTCGACGCGATCGAGGTCGAGGGCGCGGCCGGCGGCGGGCTGGTCAAGGTCAAGGCGTCGGCCAAGGGCCGGATCATCGGGATCGACATCGATGAATCGCTGCTCGCGGCGAGCGAGAAGCAGATGCTCGAGGACCTGATCGTCGCGGCGTTCAACGACGCCAAGGTGAAAGCGGACGCGGCATCGAGCGCCGAAATGTCCAAGATGACCAGCGGTATTCCGCTGCCGCCGGGGTTCAAGCTGCCTTTTTAAGGGAACAATCCGTCGCATCTTCTTGTTACGCACCCAGCAAAACAGGAGGATGCCATGGCTGACGATCGTGTAACCGAAACCCCGCATACCACCGTGATCGAGAAAAGCGGCGGTGGCGGCGCTGGTATCTTCATCGGCATCATCCTGCTGATCGCCGTGGTGATCGGCGGCTTCTATCTGATGAACCAGAGCAAGAACGACAATCTGAAGACCGACGCCGTCACCAGTGCGGCGAAGGATGTCGGCGACAGCGCCAAGAAGGCCGGCGACGCGGCCGAGAAGGCGGCGCAGTAAGGCCAATTCCACCGTTCGTGCTGAGCTTGTCGAAGCACTGTTCTTCTTTCGCCCGTCGAGAAGAAGAGCAGCCCTTCGACAGGCTCAGGGCGAACGGGAAGGGGTCTCTTCTGCGAGAATTTACCGCAAGCACCCGTCGAGTCCATCATTGCGCACCACGCCGACCTGGCGGGTGAGGACATTGCCGTGGCGGCGGGTGAAGCCCTTGGCGCCGATCACGGCGCGTTTCTTGGGAAGCGGGAAGATGGCGGCGAGACGGCCGGCCTCGGCGGGCGTCATGGTCGATGCGTCATGGTTGAAATAACGGATCGACCCTGCGTTCACGCCATAGGTGCCGATCCCGGTCTCGGCCACGTTGAGATAGACCTCCATGATCCGCCTTTTGCCCCAGATCGTCTCGATCAGGACGGTGAAATACGCCTCGAGCACCTTGCGGGGATAACCGCCGCCCTGGATCAGGAACACGTTCTTGGCGGTCTGCTGGCTGATCGTCGAGCCGCCGCGGATGCGGCCGCCCTGGGCGTTGCGGGCATAGGCCTTGGCCAGCGCCGCGAAATCGAACCCGTGATGCGTGCAGAAATTCCCGTCCTCTCCGGCGATCGCCGCGCGCGCCATGTCCGGATCGATGCGCGACAGCGGCATCCAGGATTTGGTGATGCCATGCCCGCTCACCGCGTCGCCGAGCATGGTGAGTGTGACCGGCGGCGGCACGAAACGGTAGAGCACGACCATGAACACCGAGATCAGGACGAAGGCGCCGATCAGCTTGAAGAACCAGCCGATCAGGCGACGCAGAAACGAGCGGCGGGGTTTCATGGGTAAGGCAGGTTCCGGATCGTCTATCGGCGCGTAGTGCGCGCTTCGGTTGCTGGTTTGAATCGACGCGGGCGGCGCGGTGGGGCGCGGCCGTATGGGGTCTGCCCCGAATTCCAATGGCGGCCCCCGCTCGTCGCTCATTTCCCTCTTCTAGGCGAGCGAGGCGGGCGCGGCAAACCGGCCGGTCGCGGGCAGTGTCGCGATCAGCGCCCGAGCTGCCTCCACCCCTGTTTCATAAGCGCCGTGCGCGGTGGAAAAGTCAGTGCGCGAGCAGGCCTCACCGGCGAAGAACAGGCGATCGTCGACTGGCGCGGCAAGCACCGCGCGCTGCGGCGCTCCGCCGACGCGCGCGTGCGAATAGGAGCCGTGGATGTGCGGCTCGGCACGCCAGCGCGTCGTGACGATCGGCGTCATCCGGTCGCGCCAGTCGCTGCCGAGCAGCGCGACCAGCTCGCGAATGGCGAAGTTCGCGGCGGCGCCGTCGCCCTCGTTCTCCAGCGCCTCGGCGCAGTCGCCGCCGAAGAAGCATTCGATCAGCGGCAGGCCGAACAGGCCGAGGCGGTAGCTCGCGGTGCAGTTGCTGTGGGGATTGCCGATGAGATGGCCATTGTTGGGAAGCTCGATACCGTCGATGCGCAGATAGACCTTGTCGGCAAGACCGAGCGGGAGCGCGGCCGCGGCTTCATGCTTGGCGGGGAGCGGCGGATCGAAGACGATCCTTTCCTCCCCCAGTGCCGTCGTCGGCACGCCAAGGATGACCCGACGGGTTTCGATCGTGCCGCGGTTGGTTTCGATCTTCAGCGCGGGGCCGCGATGGTCGATGCGGCTGACGATCGTGTCGAGCTGCACCGGAACACCTGCCGCATGATGGGTGATCAGGGTGCCGTAGCCCTGAGGCACCGTCCAATTGTCGTCGGTCGACGCATCCTCATAAGCGGCCCAGTCGTGCAGCGAGACCTGCGCCAGCGGGGCGCCGTTGACGTAGCCCGAGATCGCATCGATCAGCGGACGCCAGGGATCGTCGGGGGCGATGAAGGCGGAGAGCGGCTGGTCGGGGCCGGAAAGCGCGGCATGGGCCGCTTCTTCCCAGCGTGACCAGGCCCTGGAATAAGCCTCCTGTTCCTCGGGCGGGAAGCCCAAGTTGCGCCATTGCGAGCGCCAGTTGGAAGGGGAGCGGTCGACGGTAAGGCCGTAGTGCTCGGCGAGTTGCGTCCAGGGGTTGCGTTTGGCGGAGTGAAGCCAGGCGCACCCTAGATCCACTATCATCTCCCCCCGCGAAGACGGGGGAAGAGAGGAGGGCAAGGCAACACTATGCGCTCGCCCGCCGAGGCGGCTGCCCGCCTCCACCAGCAGGACGTCCAGCCCCGCGTCATGAAGTGATCTCGCGGCGGCGATGCCGGCCGCGCCGGCGCCGACGACGATCGCGTCAGCACCGGCCATGGCTTACGCCGCGACCAGCATCCGCTTGTCGCCGGCGAGGCGCATCATCGCCTTTTGCAGCTTCTCGAAGGCGCGGACCTCGATCTGGCGGACACGCTCGCGGCTGACGCCGTACACCTGGCTCAGTTCCTCGAGGGTCTTGGGATCGTCGGTCAGGCGACGCTCGGTCAGGATGTGCTTCTCGCGCTCGTTGAGGTCGTCCATCGCCGAGACGAGCATGTCGTGGCGAACGTCCGCTTCCTGTGCGTCGGCGACGACCGAGTCCTGCAAGGGCGCATCGTCCTGCAGCCAATCCTGCCACTGGCCTTCGCCGTCTTCACGCATCGGCACGTTGAGCGACGTGTCGCCGCCCATCGACATGCGGCGGTTCATGCTGGTGACCTCTTCCTCGGTCACCCCCAGATCCTTGGCGATCTTGGCGAGATGCTCGGGGCTCAGATCGCCGTCCTCGAACGCGTCGAGCTTCGACTTCATCCGGCGCAGGTTGAAGAACAGCTTCTTCTGCGCGGCGGTGGTGCCCATCTTCACCAGGCTCCACGAGCGCAGGATGAATTCCTGGATCGAGGCGCGGATCCACCACATCGCATAGGTCGCAAGACGGAAGCCGCGATCGGCCTCGAACTTCTTCACGCCCTGCATCAGGCCGATATTGCCCTCCGAGATCAGCTCGGACACGGGCAGGCCATAGCCGCGATAGCCCATCGCGATCTTCGCGACGAGGCGGAGGTGGGACGTGACGAGCTGCGCCGCCGCGTCTGTGTCGCCGTGCTCCTCGAAGCGCTTGGCGAGCATATATTCCTGCTCGGGCGCGAGGATCGGAAACTTCTTGATCTCGGACAGGTAGCGGTTGAGGCTTGCCTCTCCGCCGAGGGCGGGGATCGTCGCCGGGACGTTGCTGCCGCTTGCCATGATCAAATCTCCCTTACTGATGCGCCGTCCCTACTATGAGGCGACGCGCGCTTGAACCTATACGTAGAGTCTATCGAACAGTTCCTGCATGTCGGCCGGCATATCGCTATCGAATGCCAAAGCTGTGCTTTCGACGGGGTGAATGAACCCGAGCCGGGCCGCGTGCAATGCCTGTCGGTGGAAATCCAGGGTTTCCAAAATGGACCGGTGGACTGGTTTTGTTCTACCATAGACCGGGTCCCCAAGCAAGGGATTTCC
The DNA here is from genome assembly GCF_056404755.1 of Sphingomonas sp. P2_B6. NCBI lineage: Bacteria > Pseudomonadati > Pseudomonadota > Alphaproteobacteria > Sphingomonadales > Sphingomonadaceae > Sphingomonas > Sphingomonas sp. P2_B6. The sequence goes on along the minus strand of NZ_JBFUDK010000004.1, from coordinate 70,617 downwards.
GATCGAGGCCATGTGAACACGCACCTGATGGGTGCGGCCGGTCTCCAGCCGGCATTCGACCAGAGCGGCTTCCTTCAGCCGTTCCAATGTCTTGTAATGCGTGACCGCGCGCTTGCCGGTCGGCACGATCGCGATCTTCTTGCGGTTCGCGGGCGACCGCGCGAGCGGGGCGTCGACGGTGCCCTCCGACGGAAGCGGGCGGCCGGTGACGATCGCCTTGTAGCGGCGATCGATGCTGTGATCGTGAAACTGCTTCGCCAGGCCTTCATGCGCCCGGTCGGTCTTGGCCGCGACCATCAGCCCCGACGTATCCTTGTCGATGCGGTGGACGATGCCGGGCCGCGCCACGCCGCCAATGCCGGACAGGCGCCCGGCGCAGTGATGGAGCAGCGCATTGACCAATGTGCCGTCGAAATTGCCGGCGGCGGGATGGACGACGAGGCCGGCCTGCTTGTCGATCACGATCAGGTGATCGTCCTCGAACACCACGTTGAGTGCGATATCCTGGGCTTCGTTATGCGCCGGCGTCGGCAGCGGGACGGCGATGGTAAAGACGCTGCCGGCAATGGCTTTACGCGACGGATCGCGCGCGAGTGTGCCGCTTTCGTCGATCACGGCACCGGAGGAGAGCAGGGCCTTCAGCCGCTCGCGCGACATGGTCGGCACTGCGTCAGCCAAAGCGCGATCCAGACGCCAGCCACCGGCTTCGTCCGAGATGCGTGCTTCGATATTTGTAACCCCCCGGTCCATGCCGTAGCGATGTGGGAATGGAGTACGGAATTTCAAGCACTCTCCTGGGCAGACTGCTAACCGACGCGAAAAATTCCCCGGGCGCGGAGGTTTGCGGGCTGTTGTTCGGCGGGGAAGGGCGGATCGAGGCGGCCGAAGCATGCGCCAATGTGGCGGCCGAGCCGGCGCGGGCGTTCGAGATCGATCCGGCCGCGCTGTTCGCGGCGCATCGGCGCGCACGCGCCGGCGGGCCTCGGGTGATCGGGCATTATCATTCGCACCCTTCCGGCGAGGCGGTGCCATCCGTGCATGATGCGGCGCAGGCGATGGGGGACGGGGCGTTGTGGCTGATCCTGACGGCGCGCGAAGCGCGGCTTTGGCGCACGGATCGTGTCGGGACGTTCGAGGCGGTGCGACTGGCGGTGAAAGACACGTGAAGTAAAACGCATCGGGGCTGCCGAAAATCGGACAGTAAAAGAGGATTTTTGCCAGCCAACGTCGACCCCGATTTTTCGGGTATGCGCCGCGATGCCGCGAGTAATGGAACTGATAAACCAGCGCGACCGTATTCGATGCGCCAGATTCCTCAGTCATCGTTCGTTTCAGGCGTGGTGTAATAGTCATCGACTATTTCCCGATTTATGAGAATCGATCATGGCTATTGTCGGGTTTCCTGATTGTCGCGCGCGTGCCCACAGGACTTGAACGGCGTTCTTGCCCGGCGGACCGGCCTTGCCGTGGGCAGGTCAATCCGACTTACGGCGGGGTCGCCGCCGCGCCTTGAGGCGCCACTCCTCCGGCCGGCGATTGCGCAGCCAACGCAACGCGACCCTTGAGTCGGCGAGGACATGGTGCCGGCAGTCGGCATAAAGCGGCGTGTCGCTGTTGCGGTCGAAGACGTGCTCGGCCTGATAGGCATAGCCGATCGCGCGCCGGAACATGCTCGGTTCCACCAGCCCGGCATGGTCGCCGCGGCCCATCGCGACCGCGAGGCCGAATTCCGGATATCGGTCGAGCCAGCGGTACAGGGTGGCGATGCTGACCGAGAAGCATTGGGCGAGCGCCGCATTATCGGTGCCGAGCCGGCAAAGCAGGCGCGCCTGCCGGGCGAAGGCGGGGTCGTAGCGGGTGGGGCGTCCTCTTTTCATGGGACGAGGATGAGGAAGGGGCGTCGAGATTTGAATCGATGCCGGAGATCCGTGGGGTTTGCGCCTGGCCCCAGACCGCCGCCGCTCGGAAAGGTGCTGCCCGGGCCATGGAGGCTCCCGGCATCGTCTATCAATTAACGCGCGGATGGAGGCTCGCGCAGTAATCAGGAATTGCAAGTAATTCGCAATAGCTCTAAAGTGACGCCTCCGTTCATCAAGGGGTGACACCGTGACATTGATCCTGAGACGCCTCGCCGTCGCTGCCGCGAGCGTACCGTTGGTCCTTGCCGGGGCGGCGCAGGCGCACATGCCTTATGTCCTGCCGACGGTGTTCGATGTGGGCCAGGGCGATCATGTGACGGTCTCCTCGTCCTTCGCCGAGACCGCCTTCGTTCCCGAGATCGCGATGCGCGATGCGCCTTTCCACCTGATCCGCCCGGATGGCAGTCGTTGTGACGTCGGCCCGGTGACCTATCTGCGGGACCTGTCGATCTTCGAGGCCGACCTGAAGGCGGACGGCACCTATCGCATCACCAGCGGCCAGCGTGCCGGGCGGAAATCCACCATGTATCGTGATGACAAGAAATGGGTGATCCGCGGTGAGGACGGTGCGGAAACCCCGCCGGGGGTCACAACGGTTGCCGTGCAGAGCATGACGCTGGCCGATGCCTATGTCACGCGCGGCCCACAGAATGACACGGCGCTCAAGCCATTTGGCCAGGCGCTGGAAATCCAGGCCGTGACTCATCCCAACGCGATCAGCGCGGGCAGTGAAGCCCGTTTCGTGCTGTTGTTCGACGGCAAGCCGCTCGCCAATACCGATGTCACGCTGTTCCGCAGCGCCGGGGTCTATGACGGCCGGAAGGTCGCGGTGGAGACCAGGAGCGATTCAGGCGGCGCGTTCACGCTGAAGATCGAGGACGCGGGCGCCTATCTCATCATGGCACGGCATCGCGCGCCGGCGCCGGCCGGGTCCGAAACGCCGTGGCGGAGCTATACCTACACGCTGGCCTTCGACGCGGCCTAGACGTCGCACCATGACGCGAAGGTCGCTGCCTGGCCGTGCAGGACGCCGTCGGTGTCGATCAGCTGCCAGACGACCCCGTTGTCGATGCGGAAGCGGCGACCGGATTTCGCGACCCTTATCCCGGAATAGTCCGCGACGAAGCCGTTGCGGGCGACCTCGTCCAGCAATCGCTGCCGCTCCGCCCGATCCGGCGCCTCGGCCGACAGGCGCGAAGGCAGGGTGACGAACGCGTCCCACGAATATTCGAAACAGGCCTGGGCGGTGCGGTTGGCGTAGATGAAGCGGGGATCGGGGTCGGTATTGTGCGCGAGCACTACAAAGGGGGCTTCGTGATAGAGCCAGCCGGCGTCACGGTCCGCTGCCAGGGGCACGCCGACCAGGCGCGCATAGCTGCCGGTGAGCAGGGCGAAAAAGGCCGCATCGACGGAGAGGTTTGCGGAGGAGCCGGGGGCGATCTGCATCTGGTTCTGTCCTTCGAGCGTGCCGATCAGGCCGGCCATATTGACCATGACCAGGTTCGGCCACGTAACTTGTCGCACGGTGGCGGCAACCAGATTTCCGTCGAGGTCGCTTGACCGGTCGAGAGGGTGGGATAGTCATTCCGCCATGGCAACAATGTTCCTGCACTCGCCCGCGCTGTCCGGCGCCTTGTTGTTCGCGGCGCTGCTGCTGGCTGTCGAGATCGGCCGGCGGCTTGGATTGCGCTGGGCGCCGCGCGAGGGCGGCACGCATGGCGGGACCGCCGCGCTCGACAGCGCGGTGTTCGCGCTGTTCGGGCTGCTGATCGCTTTCACCTTTTCCGGCGCGGCGTCGCGCTTCGACGCGCGGCGTGACCTGATCGTGCAGGAGGCCAATGCGATCGGCACGGCCTATCTGCGCGTCGACCTGATGCCGGGCGCGGACCAGCCGGCGATGCGGGACGATTTCCGACGCTATGTGGACTCGCGGCTGGCGGCCTATCGGGTGGTTTCCGATCCGGTCGCGTTCAAGGGGGCGCTGGATCGATCGGCCATCCTGCAGAACCATATCTGGAAGCGAGCGATCATCGCCACGCTGGAAGCGGGCGCGTCGCCGGCGATCGGCACCCAGTTGCTGCCGGCGATCAACGACATGATCGACATCACCACGACCCGCGCGGTGGCGACCCAGATGCACCCGCCAGCCATCGTCTATGTCCTGCTGCTCGCCCTGGCCTTTGCGAGCGCGCTGCTGGCCGGCTACGGCGTGGGCGAGGCGCATGCACGGCACTGGCTGCACAGCGGCATCTTCGCGGCGATCCTGACCGTCACCCTCTATGTCATCGTCGATTTCGAGCATCCGCGCATGGGCAGCATGCGAGTCGACAATTTCGACAGCCTGCTGGTCGATATGCGCGCGTCGATGACCTGATCCCCCGCGCCGACGCTTCATCGTGCCGCCGCCGTCCGGGCGTCGGACAATGCCTGCTTCATCGCCACCGCGAGCAGGGGCGGGCGCATTCTGTGCCGCGGCAACCATCGATCTCGGGCCGGCCAACATCGCGATACCGGCGCGACTTGCACAGTCGCGCCCGCATCGCCAGAAGAGCAAACCCATTTTCCCCGGAGCAATTTCATTCCATGACCATCAGCCCGGTCGACTTCGCCAGCCTGTTATGTTCCCGCCTGTGCCACGATCTGCTGAGCCCGGTGGGCGCGCTCAACAACGGACTCGAATTGCTCAACGACGAGCAGGACCCGGACATGCGCGCGCGCTGCCTGGACCTGCTCGGAGAGAGCGCCAGGGCGTCGGCGAACAAGCTGAAATTCTTCCGGCTCGCCTTCGGCGCGGCGGGCGGCTTCGGCGAGACCGTCGACGCGCGCGAGGCGCGGGCGGCGATCGAGGGGCTGTTCGGCGACAATCACCGGGTCAATCTCGGTTGGCTGGTCGAGGACGCGACCCTGCCCAAGGCTGCGATCAAGGTCCTGCTCAACCTGGCGCTGATCGGCGGTGATTCGCTGGTGCGTGGCGGGCAGCTCGACATCGGGGCTGAGGCACTGGACGGCAATGTCGAGATCGTGGTGCGGGCGGACGGGCCGCGCATCGTGCTCGACGACGAATTGCGGACCATGCTGCAGAGCGGGCAGCAGGACGACGAGCCGATCACGCCGCGTGGCGCCGCCGCCTATCTGGTGCATTCGCTGGTCGCCGAGGGCGGCGGCACCGTAAAGGTATCCGATCCCGGCGAGCCGGTGTTGCTGTTCGGGGCGACATTCCGGGTCGGGTGACGAGTCAGCGACCAAAAGAGACCGGTGCGAGGTTCGCTGAAAAGCAAGAATCGAAGCCTCGTTAAACGCACCCTTAACCAGTGCCTTGCCATGGTCGCCCCCGCATCCCCGGGGGCCCATGGACGATCTTCTTCAGGAATTCATCGCCGAGACGCGCGAGACGCTTGAGGCGCTCTCGGGCGAAATCGTCGCGTGGGAAGCGTGCCCGGACGATCGCGAGCGGCTCGATGCCATTTTCCGTTTCGTGCACACGGTGAAGGGGAGCTGTGGTTTCCTGGACCTGCCGCGCCTCGCCCGCCTCAGCCACGCCGCCGAGGACGTGCTCGCGGCGGTGCGGTCGAACGAGCGCCTGCCCGACACGCGGCTGGTCAACGCCGTACTGGCGATCGTCGACCGGATCGGCGARCTCGTCGAGGCGATCGATGCCGGCGTGCCGATCGAGGAGGATGGCGAGGATGAGCTGATCGCGGCGCTCGAGGAAGGATCGGCGCTTGCCATCCAGGCGCACAGCGCGAACGCCGCGCGCAGCCCGACGCGGAGCGTGCGCCTCAATGTCGACCTGCTCGACAGGATGATGAGCGGCATGTCCGACATGGTGCTCGCGCGCAACGAGCTGGCCCGGCGCCTGCGCGACGACGGCGCCGACCCGACGGTGGAGGCAGCGCTGGAGCGGCTGTCGCTGACCGTCGCGGAGATGCGCGACACCGTCACGCGGACTCGCATGCAGAAGATCGACGCGTTGTTCTCCGCCCTGCCGCGCATGGTGCGCGATACCGCGGCCGAGCTCGGCAAGTCGGTGGCGCTGCGAGTCGAGGGCAGCGATGTAGAGCTCGATCGCGAGATGATCGAGATGATGCGCGACCCGCTGGTCCATATCGTCCGCAACGCGATCGACCATGGCCTCGAATTGCCCGCCGAGCGCCGCAAGCTGGGCAAGCGCGAGAGCGGCCGGCTGACCGTCTCCGCGCGGCAATCGGGTAACCAGATCATCATCGAGATCACCGATGACGGGCGCGGCATCGACACCGACCGGCTGATCGCCAAGATCGCCGCCAAGGGCGCGCGCAGCGCCGAGGAGCTGGCGGCGCTGAGCGACAAGGCGAAGCTCGCCCTGGTGTTCGAACCCGGCGTGTCGACCAAGGACGCCGTCACCGCCATTTCCGGCCGCGGCGTGGGCATGGACGTGGTCCGCGCCAATGTGGAGCAGATCGGCGGGCGGATCGAGCTGTCCAACACGCCGGGCAAGGGCCTGCGCATCGCCATTCACGTGCCGCTGACCCTGTCGATCATCGCGACGATCGGCGTCGGGGTCGGCGATCAGCGGTTCGCGATTTCCCGCCAGGCGATCGAGGAGATCGTGCGGGCGGGCGGCGATGCCATCCGGGTCGACATGCTCGGCGGCACGCCCGCCGCCACGGTGCGCGACCGCCGCATGCCGCTGGTCGATCTGGGCGGGCTGCTCGGGCTTTCGGGCGGACGCGACTCGACGATGCTGGTGATCGTCGGCGTGCCCGGCGGGAGCTACGCGCTCGCGGTCGAATCGGTGCTCGATCATGAAGAGCTGGTGATCAAGCCGGCGGCGCCGGCGGTGATGGCGACCGGGGTCTATGCCGGGCAGACGCTGCCCGACAGCGGCCTGCCGATGCTCTTGCTGGACTGCGCCGGCATCGCGACCATGGCGGGCCTGCAGTTCGGGGGCGAGGTCGCCGTCGACGAGGTAGCCGCGGAGGTGGTGGCACCGACCGTGTCCGCCCTGTTGTTCGACGATCTGGACGGCGAGCGCCGGCTGGTGCCGCTGACCATCATCGACCGGATCGAGCCAGTGCCGGTCGAGGCGATCCGCTTTTCCGGCGGGCGGCTACGGCTGTCGGTCGAGGGGCGGATCATTCCGCTCGCGGTGCAGGGCGAATGGGACAGGCGCGACATGGTCTCGGTGCTGCGCCTGCGCGACGGCGATGCCGAGATCGGCTATGCGATCAGCGACGCGATCGACATCGTCACCTTGCCCGAGACGGTCGTGCCCGCGCGCGAAGCCGGCCCGGTCGCCGGCGTCGTCTCGATCGACGGCGAGCAGATCGAGCTGCTCGATCTCCACTGGCTGTTTGCGACTCATGGCGCCGAACTCGGTGCCGCCGCGCCGCCGGTCTGCCTGATCGACGGCGCCGAATCAGCCTGGATGACGACCTTCCTCAAGCCGGTGCTGGAAGGCGCCGGGTATCGAGTGGCCACGGGCCTTAAAACGGGCGAGGCGGCCGCGGTGGTGCTGACCATGAGCGCTTCGGGCGCGCCGGTGCAGGGCAATGTGCCGGTGGTGCGGCTGCGCCGCGACCGGGCCGTGGGCGGCCCCGCCGATACGAGCATCTATCGTTATGACCGGGACGGCCTGCTCGCCGCCCTGGCCCGGTCGGCGGGAGGCCGCTGATGTCCGATCTCTTTCTCATCGCGCATATCGCCGGCCGCGCCGTGGCGATCGATTCCCGGCAGGTCGAATCAGTCGTCGATATCGGCGCGGTCGTGCCGGTCCCTGGCGCCGATCGCCAGGTGCGGGGCCTTGCCGCGTTGCGCAGCCGGGTGGTGACGGTGATCGACACCCATGCCGCACTCGGGCTGCCGACGCCGGAGATCGAGGCGACGCGGGCCGTCATCACGCATGTCGAGGGCCATCATTATGCGATCCTGGTCGACTCGCTCGAGGATGTAGCACCGTTCGAACTGGCGCCGCTCTCGCCCGGGATCGTGCTCGACCCGGGCTGGCGCACGACCGGCTGCGGCATCGTCGAACGCGCCGGTGAACCAATCCTCGCGATCGACCTGCGCGCGCTGGTGCCCGGGCTGACGGCGATCGCCGCATGACGGCCGGTTAACCCGAAACTCACGGGTTTCCGGCAAACAGGCCGCTCGACCGGGCGGAAACAGGGTGAGACTCGATGAAGACGTGTCTTGTGGTGGACGATTCGAAGGTGATCCGCAAAGTGGCGCGTCACATTCTGGAAACGCTGGACTTCGAGGTTTCCGAGGCCGGCGACGGGCAGGAAGCGCTCGATTCCTGCCTCGCCTCCATGCCCGACGTGGTGCTGCTCGACTGGAACATGCCGGTGATGACCGGCATGGAATTCCTGCTGGCGCTGCGGGACCGCACGCCATCGCCCCGGCCCAAGGTGGTGTTCTGCACCACGGAGACCGGCCTGGCGCATATCCGCGCCGCGATGGACGCCGGCGCCGACGAATATGTGATGAAGCCGTTCGATCGCGAGATGCTGGAGAGCAAGCTTCAAATCGTCGGCATGGCCTGAACGGCCTGTCCGCCATGCCCCTGGGATCAACCCTCATGGCCGGCCGCACCGTCGAGAGCCGGGACCGGCCGCGCATCCTGATCGTCGACGATTCAGCGGTGGCGCGCGCGGTGATCGCGCGCGCCATCGACCTGAGCGGCAAGTTCCTGGTGGCGGGCGCCGTGCCGCACGCCCGTGCAGCGCTCACCTTTCTGCAGGGGCAAAAGGTTGATGGCATCCTGCTCGACATCGAGATGCCCGGGATGAACGGCCTGGTCGCCTTGCCCGAGCTGCTCGTGGCGGGCGCCGGCGCCAAGGTGCTGGTGGTTTCGTCGTCCTGCGGCGAGGGGGCGGCGGCGACGATCGAGGCGCTGTCGCTCGGCGCGGCCGATACGCTGGTGAAACCCGATATCGGCGACTTCGCCGCGCGTTTTTCCGTCGCGCTCGACGAGAAGCTGGAACGCCTGTTCGAAAAGACCGAGGCCGTTGCCGGGGAGATGCGGCTGGCGACGGACCGCGCCGTCGGCGGCGGATTCGACATCGTGGCGATCGGCGCATCGACCGGCGGCATTCATGCGCTCAGCCTGTTGTTGCGTGAAATCCCGGCGAGTTTCCAATTGCCGATCCTGATCACTCAGCATCTTCCGGACAGCTTCATGACCTATTTTGCCGATCAGGTGGCGACCCTTGCCGGGCGGCCGTGCGACGTGGCGACGGATGGGATGCGGATCCAGCCGGGTCGCGCCATCGTCGCGCCGGGTACCGCGCATATCCGGGTGGTCGCCACGGGCGAGGGCGCGGCGCTGCGCCTGTCGACCGAGCCGGCGAAGAGCGGCTGCACGCCGTCGGTCGACCCGATGTTCGACAGCCTGGCCAAGGTGTTCGGGTCGCGCGCGCTCGGCATCGTGCTGAGCGGCATGGGACGCGACGGCGCTGACGGCGCAAGGCGGATCATCGAACGCGGCGGCAGCGTCGTGGTGCAGGACCAGGCAAGCTCGGTCGTGTGGGGCATGCCGGGCGCCGTCGCGACCGGCGGCACCGCCAGCGCGATCATGCCGCCCGCGGAAATCGGAAAAATGGTGGCGTCACGCCGGAGGCCCGGATGTTGACACCCGCACCCCGTACCAGGCCGGCAGGCGCGCTCAACGTGCTCGCCGCGCTGCTCGAATCCCGCACCGGGCAGCAGATCGCGGCCAATCGCGAATGGCGGATCGAGAGCGCGCTGAAGCCGCTGATGCGCGAGCGCGGGCACGAGACGCTCGACCAGCTGGTCAATGACGTGCTGCGCCTGCCCAGCGTCGGCGAACAGGTGGTCGACGCGCTGCTGAACCAGGAAAGCTCGTTTTTCCGCGACTCCGCGGTGCTCGACATGATCGCCGACGCCGTCGACGCGATGCGTGCCGAGGGGCTGACCCGGCGCGTGCGGATCTGGTCGGCCGGCTGCTCGATCGGGCAGGAACCGCTGTCCCTCGCCATGCTGTTCGCCGAGCGCGACGCGGCGGACGGGGCGCTTTCACCCGAAATCATCGCCACCGACGTTTCCGAAACCGCGCTCGCCCGCGCGCGCTCGGGACGCTATTCGCAATTCGAGATCCAGCGCGGACTGCCGGTGCGCCGCATGATGCAATGGTTCGATCCGGTCGGCGGCGACTGGGTCGCCAGGCCCGAGCTCGTCCGCCAGATATCCTTCCGCAAGCTCAACCTGGTCGCCGATCCACTGCCGATCGGCCGCTTCGACATCATCCTGTGCCGCAACGTGCTGCTGTATCTGTCGGCCTCGCTGCGCACCCGGGTGTTCGACCGGCTGGCCGAGGTGGCGCGCCCCGGCGCGTTGCTGGTGCTCGGGGCGGGCGAGACGGTGATCGGGCAGACCGAAGCGTTCCGTCCGAGCCAGCGCTATCGCGGGCTGTACGAGCCGACCGGCGCTCCGTTCGTGCGCGCCATCGCCGTCTGATCGACGGTTTACATTCGCTGGGACAGGCCGCAAGCGGCCCCGCGATGACTCAGGCGATATCCGGGGAAGGGCAGGCCAGGGGGTTCGGCCCGCACGATCTCATCGTCGTGGCGGGCATGAACATCCTGTGGGGCTTCAACATCATCGCGGTGAAGATGGCGGTGAGCGGGATTGCGCCACTGACCGCGGGCTTCCTGCGGCAACTGCTCGTCCTGATCGTCTGCCTCGGCTCGCTCCGGGTCATCCGCGGCCGGATGCGGGCGCTGACCGCGCTCGGCATCCTGTCGGGCGGCGCCTTTTATGTCGCCACCAACCTGTCGCTGGCGATCACGCATCATGTCGGCGCGCTGGCCATCGCCGGGCAGCTTGGCGTGCCCTTTTCGCTGTTGCTGGCCATCATCGTGTTCCGCGAGAAGATCCGCCTGCCGCGGATCGCCGGCATCGTGCTGTCGGTCGCGGGTGTCGGCCTGCTGGTGTTCGACCCGGCGATGGTCGAGGAGATACCGGGGCTCGCGCTGACTGCGCTGGCGAGCTTCATCTGGGCGATCTGCTCGCTGATCCAGCGCAACCTGATCGGGGTGCCGGTGCTGACCATCTATGCCTGGATCGGGCTATGGGGATCGATCATCCTCGGTACGACCGCGCTGGTCGTCGAGACCGAGGCGATGTGGGCGATCCCGCAGATTCCGCTCCGGACATTCGGCTGGGTGGTCTTTTCCGCCATTGGATCGACCGTGCTGGGGCAGGGAGCGATGTCCTGGCTGCTCCAGCGCCATCCGGTCAGCACCGTCACCCCGCTCACGCTCGCCTCACCGATCATCGCGGTGTTCGCGACGGGGTGGTATTTCGACACGCCGCCGACCATGCTTATGCTGACGGGCGGTGCTATCGCGATGGTCGGTGTCGCCATCGTCACCATCCGGACCGCGCGCGCAGGGGACACGCCATGACGATCATCGACACGCCCTCGCCCAATTTCGACGAGCGCCGCCTGGGGATCTCGATCATCGTCCTGCATTATACCGGCATGCAGGACGCGCAGGGCGCGATCGACCGGCTGCGCGATCCGGCGGCCAAGGTCTCGGCGCATTATCTGGTGGCGGAGGACGGCACGATCCTGCGCATGGTGGCGGAGGACAAGCGCGCCTGGCACGCGGGCAAGGCGCGCTGGCGCGGGATCGAGGACGTCAACAGCGCGAGCATCGGCATCGAGATCGTCAATCCCGGCCATGAATTCGGCTATCCGCCCTTCCCGGAGCAGCAGATCGACGCGTTGCTGCCGCTGGTCGCGGAGATCAAGGAGCGCCACGGCATCACCCGCGGCAATATCGTCGGCCATTCGGATGTCGCGCCGACGCGCAAGCAGGACCCGGGCGAGCTGTTCCCCTGGAACCGCCTCGCGAGACTGCGCCTTGCCCTGCCGCGGCCGACCCGGAACCTGATGGACCCGATGTGGACCGACGCCGGCTTCCTGATCGCGCTGGAACGGTTCGGCTATGACGTGTCGGACAAGCTGGCGGCTGTCGTCGCCTTTCAGCGTCGCTACCGCCCCGAGCTGATCGACGGCGAGATCGACGGAGAGTGCCGTTCGATCCTGCTGGCGCTGTTGTTGCCAAAGCCCGCCGGAGACGATTGATTTTTGTGTCCGCTTTCGCGCGAGTGAAACTCGCGCTACAGGGCTCCGGCCAGAGGGTCGGGCGGCCGCGTCACGTGCAAGCGTGCCGAGGAAAGTCCGGGCTCCGCGAAACGACGGTGCCGGGTAACGCCCGGCGGGGGCGACCCCAGGGAAAGTGCCACAGAGAGCAGACGGCGAAGGCTTCGGCCCCGCCACGGTGAAAGGGTGCGGCAAGAGCGCACCGCGCGACTGGTAACAGGAGCGGCACGGCAAACCCCACCGGGAGCAAGACCGAATAGGGGCGGCATATGGGCTTCGTTTCAGCTCGTCGCCCGGGTTGGTTGCTTGAGCCCGCATGCAAATGCGGGCCTAGAGGAATGGTCGCCCATCCCTGAAAAGGGTGGACAGAACCCGGCTTACAGACCCTCTGGCATTTTTCCGAAGCGCTTCTTTACGCTGCAATATTATCGCCGCATAAGCTTCGAAAGGCGGGGATATCATGCGGGCACTCAAGGCAGGAATTTCAGGCGTCGCGTTGATCGCTGCGGCGGCACCGGTTGTTGCGCAGCAGGCGACCACGACTGTCCAGCAGGATTTCGAAGCGGCCGACGCCCTCGACGCGGGCACCGACAAACAGGCGGCGCTCAACGCCTGGGAGGCGCTCGAGCGCCGCACGGTGAAGAACAAGCGCAGTCATGCCATCATGCTCGTGCGCAAGAGCGCGGCACTCTTCGCGCTCGACCGCAAGGACGAGGCCGTGGCAGCCGCGCGGGCCGGCCTGGCCGACTTGCCGGCCAACGACGCGTCGTTGAGCGATGACCGTTACCGTGCCTATCTCAACCTCGGGCGCATCGCGCAGGAGGCAGTCGATTATGCCAGCGCGATGGCGGCTTATCGCGATGCGGCGGCCGCGAGCGATTCGGCGGCCAACCGATTTGCGGCACTGCTCGGCCTCGTCCAGACAGCCACTTATGTCGACCCCGCCGTTGCCACGGACGCGCTGGCGAAGGGCAAGGCGATCATGGCGACGGCCATGGTCGACCCCGTGGTTTCGGCGGAGTTCGCCCGGCGCGAGGGTCTGTTGCTGCTCAACAATGGCGACTTCGCGGGTGCCCGCGCGAAGTCGGCGGAAGCGGTAAAGCTCCTTGGTGGCCTGACGACGCGTGTCGACCTGCGCGATGTCTCGGCGCGGTCCGACACCGCGATCGCGGCGCTGCTCGCCGGCAATTCCGAAGAGGCCCGAAAATATATGGCCTATACCGGGGCGGGCCGCCTGCCCAAGGGAACCTTCGATCCGGCGGTGCAGATGAAGGCACCGGCTTGCGGCGGAGAGGGCGGGCTCAAGCCGGACGACATGGCCGTGGTCGAATTCAGTATCGGCGATGACGGAACGGTGATTTCGAGCACGCCGATCTACGCGGCGGGCGGCGGCCCGGTAGCGCTGGAATTCGCGCGCGCGGCGCTCGGCTGGTCGTGGACGCCCGAACAGGTGAAGACGCTGCCGCGATTCTTCCGTTACAATATCCGGATCGAGATGCGCTGCTCGACGGAGTTCGAGCGGCCGTCGATCGGCAATTTCCTCTCGGCCAGCCTGGAAAACTGGCTGGTGGAAAAGCAGCTGACGGTTCCCGCCAAGGATGGCCTGTCGGATGCGCAGGCCCTGCCGCGCCAGCGCGTCGCGCTCGCCGCCGCCGAGGTGAAGGGCGCGGAGTCGCTTCAGACGCTGCCCGCGCTGTACCGGTTGGTCGACAATGTCGTCCTGCCGCGTGAAGAGGCCAATGTCCTGGCACGCCGCGCGCTCGCCATCGCGGACGCGAACGGCGTGCCCGCACTGCCTCGTCTGGCGTTGGACCTCGCCGAGCGCGGTTCGGCCCGCGCCACCGGCAAGCGCGGGAGCGATTTCGCACGCGAGGCGATGCCCCTTCTGACGCAGCCATTGTACGCGAATGATCCGCAGGCCAGATCGGCCTTGCGGCTGCTGATCGCGGATGCCGATGAGCGATCAAAGGGATCGCGGACGCGCGAGTTGCTGCGTCAGGTGGCAGAGGATTCCGCTCTCGTCGCGAACGACCCGATGCGAGTCGGCGCGTTGGTCCGCATCGCCTCGATCGAGCAACAATCGGGCAATGCCGAGGCGGCACGGGCTGCGTTCGAACGATCGGGGCTAGCGGCCAATCAATGTGGCATCGTCGATTCACCACCGAAGTTCCTGAGCGCCGGCGGCACTTTTCCGCAGGAAGCCATGCAATGGGGCTTCGAGGGGTGGACCCAGACCCAGTTCGACGTGTCGGCGGAGGGGCGGGTGGTGAACGAGCGGGCCATTCTCAGCTATCCGCCCTTCGTCTTCACCAAGGCGGGCGTACGCACCATGGCGGGTGCGCGCTATGCCAAATCCTATCGCCCCGACGGGGCGCTCGGATGCGGTGCGAGCAGCCAGCGAGTCCGATTCACACTTGGTTTCTAGAATCCTGGCTGAGACCGGGGCTCGGGTGCGATAATCGCCATTCTCGCGGTTGCGCTCCCGATTGCTTCCCCTATGTCGGGCCAATGGCGCGTTCCTCCTCCCGATCGGTCGACTGGGGCTTTCCCCGCTGGCGCGGCTATGGTGCCGGCCGCGAGGCGACGACGGTGAGGTTGTGCGACCGGCATGGCTGCGACGCGCCGGGCAACTGCCCCGCGCCGAAATCGCCCAACAGCCCGGAACGCTGGTATTTCTGCCAGGATCACGCGGCGGAATATAATCGCGGCTGGAATTACTTCGAAGGCCTGACCGCCGAGGAAGCCGCGAAGCGCGAGGCCGACGAAACCCGCACGGCGGACGGCTATGCCGAGGCGAAGCATTATGGCTGGGCCGGGCCCGGCGACGGCAGCCGATCACGCGACGAAATGCGTGCGCTGGAGGTGCTCGAACTCGAGGCCGACGCCGATTTCGACGCGGTGCGCGTGGCCTGGCGGCGGCTTGCCAAGTCCAATCATCCCGATGTCCGCCCTGGCGACAAGGAAGCAGCGACCCGGTTCCAGGCGATCCAGGCGGCTTATGACGTGCTGCGCACCGCCGAGGACGCGCGACAATGGAAACCCGCCGGTTGAAATCGGTCCGGTCGGACTGGTCGAGCACGCTGCTGGTCTGCAAGAAATGCTCGAAGAAGCTGGATGGCGGCTTCGGTCCCAAGGGGCGGACGCCGCTCGCCAAGGCGCTAAGAAAGCATCTCGGACTGAAGAAGGGCCGTAAGGGCAGGGCCGGCATTGTCGAGGTGAAATGCCTTGGTGTCTGCCCACGCGGCGCGGTGACGATGGTCGACGGCGCTGCTCCCGGCGAGTGGATGCTGGTGAAAGCCGGGACCAATCTCGATGCGGTTGCCGAGGCGGTCGGCCTGACGACGGCGACCGCGTGAGCCGCGACACCAGCTTCTATGTGAGGGCGAAGACGGTGAGTGATCTCGTTGCGGTGCAGAAGCGGCTGCGCCCCGGTGATGCAGTGCTCTACGCCGATCTAGACTGCGGATGCCGTCCGGGCGACCCGTGAGGGATCCCGACCGTCTGGTCGCGGCATTGCGCCAGATCGTGACCGCGCCTCAGCCCCTGTAGCGTGCCGCGGTCTCGCGGATCAGGGCGATCATGTTGGGTATGCCCTGAGTGCGGTTCGAGCTGAGCTGGTTCTTCAGGTCGAAGGGCGCCAGCGCCGCCTCGATATCGGCCGTGAGGATCGCGGCGGGGGCCTGATCCTGCACCGTCAACAGCACCAGCGCGATGATGCCCTTGGTGATCGCGGCGTTGGAATCGGCGAGGAAATGGAGCCTGCCGTCATCCTTTGCCGTGGGATAGACCCATACCGACGCGGAACAGCCGCGGACCAGCGTGGTGTCGGTCTTCAGCGCCTCGGGCATCGGTTCCAGGTCCTTGCCCAGATCGATCAGCAGACGGTAGCGATCGTCCGCATCGAGGAAGCTGTATTCGTCTTGCAGGTCAGCGAGGCTTTGCATGAGGTGGGCGCTAGGGCCTGTGCGGACCAAAATCAAACCGATGTTCCTTCCCCGGCGAAGGCCGGGGTCCAGTTGGGAAGGCCACTCGACGGCACGCATCGCCAGTTACAACCGTCCCCCAACTGGACCCCGGCCTTCGCCGGGGAAGTAGAAGAGCGAGGGTGTCCTTCACTACATTACCGCGCCGCTTCGCACCTGAGGATGTGCGAGGTGCGGCGCAGCCAGGTCAGAGATCCACGCCGGCGGCGATCGCCTCGAGCTTGCGGATGCGTTCCTTCAGGTCGGCAATCTCGATGCGGGCGCTGGCATTGGGCATCGAAGGGGCGGTGTGCAGGTCGCCCTGCAGATTGAGCTCCTGGCGCTTCAGGGCGAGCCAGCCGCGCCAGCCGGTGAGGGCGACGAAGCTCAGCATGCCGAGGCCCGCCAGCGTGGTCATTGCCATGGTGATGTAGAAGTTCGGATCGGTCATGATCCCTGCTCCCTCGGTCAAGTGCGGTCGCGCAGCTTTTCGATCTCGCGATCGAGGCGTGCGCCGCTGGTGTCGTTTTCGGTGGCGAGCCGTTCGAGGACCGCCAGGCGCTCCTTCATGGCCCGGAGTTCTTCGCGCAGCCGCTGGTTCTCTGCCTGGGCCATGCCGTCGTCGCGGACGCTGTAGTCGTTGCCCTTGCGGTCGCGGCCGATGCCGTAGCGAGCGCGGAGCACGCTGCCGATCGTGGCAATGACGACGATGGCGACAACCATTTCAAAGGGGTTCATGTTTCAACTCCCTGTTTCGAAAACGGGTGCTTCAGAGGGCCTTGCCGGCCTCACGCTCCAGGCGGCGGCGGGGGGCATCGACCCGCTCGCAGAGGTAGACGGCGACGCCGGCAACAGCGGTCATCACGGCCAGGAAGATAATCATCGCGAAATCCTTCTATTCAAAGTTCAGTTGAGCGGGGGCTGGTTCCGGAGCTTCTCGATCTCGTCCGCGACGTCGATGCCGCGGTCGGTGACGATCCTCTCCAGCACACGCACCCGTTGTTCGAGGCCGCCGGTCTGGGACGCATATTGCGCGGCCTTCTCGGCGATCATCTTGGCTTCGAGTTCCATCTGCTTCTCGCGGTGGGCCAGCCACGGCTTGACGATCACGCCGCCGACCACCGCCACCAGTCCGACCATGATCGCGAGGATCGGGATCATGAAAACGATATTGGGTTCCACAACCTGTCTCCTCAGTTTGCCTTCAGCCGGAGCTGTTCGATCTCGCGATCAAGGCTGTGCGCGCCGTCCGTGACGATGCGTTCGACATTAGCGAGCCGATCCTTAACCGCGCCGATCTCGGCGCGAAGCTGGCTGTTCTCCTGGGTCAGCAACTTGACCCGCTCGATCGTTTCCTCGCCCGAGCTCGGATAGAGCGTCTGCCCGTTGCTTCCCGTGAGCGGATAGCCGTGGCGGACCTTCATCCAGGTGGTGACCAGCCAGGCGCCGATCGCGATCAGCGTCAGCAGCGAAACCGGCTTGATCAGCTCCATGATCAGATGTTCGTTCATTGGTGCTGCTCCTAGCGAAGGGCGTCGATTTCGCGAGCGGTGCGCTCGGCGGGATCGGTGGCGATGCGTTCGAGGACGGCGATCCGCTCCTCGAGGCGGGAAACCTGGCCCACCAGCCGCTCGTTCTCGGATGAGAGGAGGTGGATCTTGCGTTCGGCGTCGGGACCGTCGTCGGCGTAGCGATCGCGGTACCGGCGGCTGCGGCGTGTTTCGATCGGCAGGCCGTGCTGGGCCCGGATCCACATCTTCGCGACACCGCCGAGCATGGCGAGGGCGATGATCGCGAGGACGAAAATTTGACCGTTGTGCATCGTTCTAACTCCTGAGCCTGTGCGCTTCAGCGCAGCTCGTCGATCTGGCGGGCAGTGCGTTCGGCGGGGTCGGTTGCGATGCGTTCCAGCACTGCGATCCGTTCCTCCAGCCGGCTGATCTGCCCGGCCTGGCGCTCATTCTCCGTCGTCAGCAGCTGGATCTTCCGTTCCGCGTCGGGGTCTCCCTTCGCGCTCTTGCCGGACCACTCATCCTCGAGAGGATAGCCGTGGCGGGCGCGGACCCAGTTGTTGATGATCCAGCCGGCATAGGAGATCGCGATGATCGCGATCACGAAGCCAGGTCCACCCCAAGTCATTGTCATTCTCCCCTGTTCGGCGGCGAGGTTCAGCGCAGGCTGTCGATCTCGTCGGCGAGGCGGCTGTTGCGGCTGGTGTACATCATCTCGATGTCGGCGAGCCGGCGATCGATGTCGCGGAACTTGGAGCGGACCTCAGCGGTCGAGCGCTTCGGGTTCGAACGGACACCCTGCCAGAACTTCGCGTCTTCCGGGGTTTCGTACAGGCCGTAGGGCTTGCTCTCGGCCATCCAGGCGACCAGCCAGTAAGCGAGCAGCGTCCAGGGGAAGCCGCCGGCGATGGTGAGCAGAACGGCGCCGACGCGGACCCAGGTGACATCGACCCCGGTGTAATCGGCGATCCCGGCGCAGACGCCCAGCCATTTGCGGTTCTGCTTGTCGAGATAGAATTTGGTGCGGCTTGCGGACATCTCAGTTGCTCCTGGGAAGGTCGTTGCTGGTCGAAGGCGTCATCGTGCCGGGGCGCCACTCGGGGTGGTCGGCGGCGACGATGCGCTCCACGGTATTCAGGCGGTCTTCGAGCCGGCGGGCGAGATAGTGCAGCTCATCGAGCAGATTCTCGTCCTCGGTGGTGATCTTCGGCGCCTGCTTCCACTTGGTCACATAGTGGAGGATCACCCAGGGCATGCCGATGAACAGGATGCCGCAGACGATCGCTGGGATAAGGACGTCTTCCATCTCAGACTTCCTTCGAGCCGGCGGCGCGCGCCTTCATCGCGGCGAGTTCCGCCTCGACCTTCTCGCTTGCCTTCAGCTCCGCGATCTCCTCCTCGAGGCTCTTCGGGACGCCCATGCCGGCGACTTCGGCGCGGCCCTCGGCCATGTCGACCCGGCGCTCCATGATCTCGAAGCGCGAGAACGCGTCCTGCATCTTCGGGCCGGCATACATTTCGCGCAGCTTGTAGCGGTTGTGCGCGGTCTCGAGCCGGGTGACGATCGAGTTCTGGCGGGTGCGGGCCTCGCGAAGCTTGGTCTGCAGCTTGTTGATGTCCTCTTCCGAGGCGCGGAGCGCTTCGTCGAGCACCGTGATCTCGCCGGTCAGCTGGGCGGCCATGTCGGCGGCCTTCTGCTTTTCGACCAGGGCGGCCTTGGCCAGGTCCTCGCGGCCCTTGGACAGGGCCAGCTCGGCCTTTTCGGTCCAGCTTTCCTGAAGCGATTCGAGCTTCGAGATGTGGCGGCGCATTTCCTTCTGGTCGGCAATGGTGCGCGCGGCGGAGGCGCGGACTTCAACCAGGGTCTCCTCCATCTCGAGGATGATCATGCGGATCATCTTGGCGGGGTCTTCCGCCTTGTCGAGCAGATCGGTGAAGTTGGCGGCGATGATGTCGCGGGTTCGGGAGAAAATGCCCATCTCGAAAACTCTCCTAATAGGTACGCAGGATACTGGGTGAGGGTTGAAGGGGTGCCGGGGCGGTGCAAGGGGTGGCCGCCCCGGCAGCGCCGCCTGACGATCAGGCGGCGGTCTGGGTGTAGAGGGCCGCCGGAGCGGCCTGGGCCGGCGCGACGGCGCCGAGCAGGAAGGTGGAGCCCAGCACGACCGCACAAGCGACGGCTGCGACGGTGTGGCGGAGGTCGCCGGCTTTGTAGCGGTTCTTCATGGCGTAATTCCCTGTAACTGGTTGTCCGTGTCGCCCTGTTGGGCAGATGCCAGGAGTATTGCAGGGAGCGTGCCAGTTTCTAAAAGCTCGGTTTTCCGCCATTTTCGGCTGAACGCCACATGAACCGATCTAAAATATCTTGCCAAGCCTTGGGAATTTACGCCAAGGCTTGGGCATGGATCGCACTACCCAGGTCATCGGCCAGTCGAACGTTTTTCTCGAGACGCTGGAGCGCGCCAGCCGCGCGGCCGCGCTCGACCGCCCGGTGCTCGTCATCGGCGAACGCGGCACCGGCAAGGAGTTGGTCGCCGAGCGTCTCCACCGCCTGAGCCCACGTTGGGACCAGCCTCTGGTGGTGATGAACTGCGCTGCCTTGCCCGAGACGCTGATCGAGGCCGAATTGTTCGGGCATGAGGCAGGGGCCTTCACCGGCGCGACCAAGTCGCGCGTCGGGCGGTTCGAGGAAGCGCATCGCGGAACCCTGTTCCTGGACGAGCTCGGCACCTTGTCGATGGGCGCGCAGGAAAGGCTGCTGCGCGCGGTCGAATATGGCGAGATCACCCGAATCGGATCCTCGCGACCGTTGCAGGTCGATGTCCGCATCGTCGCGGCGACCAACGAGAATCTGCCCGACAAAGTGGCGCGGCACCAGTTTCGCGCCGATCTGCTCGACCGGCTGTCGTTCGAGGTGGTGACCCTGCCGCCGCTCCGTGCGCGCCCCGGCGACGTGATGGTGCTGGCCGAGCATTTCGGGCGGCGCATGGCCTCCGAAATGGGCTTTGACGACTGGCCCGGATTCGGCCCCAACGCGATGGCGGCGATGGTCGACTATCAATGGCCCGGCAATGTGCGCGAGTTGCGCAACGTCGTGGAGCGCGCCGTCTATCGGTGGGAGCAGGCAGGGCCGATCGATGCGATCGAGTTCGACCCGTTCCATTCACCCTATCGGCCGGCACCGGCCGGCGCGCCCCTGACGCCCGCGCCGGTGTTGACGGCGCCGCCGGAAAGCGCGCAGCCCGTGACGGCACCGGCGGAGGAGGCCGATGAGGCACCGTCCGACTTCAAGACGCGCATTGCCCGGTTCGAGCGCGATCTGCTGACCAAGGCGCTTGGCGAGCATCGCTTCAATCAGCGCGCCACCGCGGAAGCGCTTGGGCTGAGTTACGACCAGCTTCGCCACGCGTTGAAGCGCCATGGGCTTATTTCCGCCGGGGCGTGACGGAATCGGTTGCGTAACGAGGCTGTCGGACCCATTTCACCGGCTCGGCGTTGCGTCAGTGACCCGCGCATTTCCAAGGAGGATGACTCATGGCTTTCGAACTGCCCCCGCTTCCCTACGCCTATGACGCGCTGGAGCCGACCATCAACGAAGAGACGATGAAGTTCCATCACGACAAGCACCACAAGGCGTATACCGACAAGCTCAACGAGGGGGTCGAAAAGGACCCCTCGCTGGCCGGCAAGACGATCGAAGAGATCCTGGCCGTGATCTCGACCCAGCCGCCGCTGGTCCGCAACAATGGCGGCGGTTTCTGGAACCATGACTTCTTCTGGAAGATCATGACCCCGGGCGGCGGCACGCCGTCGGGCAAGCTGGCGGAGGCGATCGACGCCTATGGCGGGCTCGACAAGCTGAAGGAAGATTTCAACGGCAAGGGCGCCGGCCAGTTCGGCTCGGGCTGGGCATGGGTGATCGCCGACGCCGATGGCAAGCTGCAGGTCACCAGCACGCCGAACCAGGACAATCCCCTGATGGACGACGTTGCCGTGAAGGGCACGCCGATCCTGGGCAATGACGTGTGGGAGCACGCTTATTACCTGATCTATCGCAACGACCGCCCCGGCTATCTCAAGGCGTGGTGGGACGTGGTGAACTGGGACGAGGCCGGACGCATCTACGACGGCGTGGTGGGCTGATCTACGGAATTCCTCCCCTGAGCGGAGCTCAGGGGAGGGGGGCGTAGCTGCGATCAGCGACATGCCGGGGGCATGTCGCGGCAGCGAAGCCGGGTTGCGGAGCAACCCGTGGCGAAGCTGGCGGAGGGGTTTGGAGCGCGGTGAACGCGTCTAAGTAGGAACGGTGAGAGTTGCGGCGTTCGCGCGGAGCCGGTCTATGCCAGGCCCCGCCCGACCAGCCCCTCCACCGCCTTCGGCGCGTTCGAGCGAGATCCTATTCCCCGGATAGGATCTTGTTCTGCCGGGGGGCAGAACAAAGCTCGGACGCCCTCCCCGTTCCGGGGAGGAATTTTATCCCTCAGGCGGGACCGGCGGCTCTTGCCCTGTATTCAGCCCGTGCTTCATCAGCATCGGCACATTGGCGATCGCGAAGACCAGGGTCAGCGGAATCGCACCCCATAGCTTGAACGCCACCCAGAAATCGGTGGTGCTGTTGCGCCACACAACCTCGTTGAGCACCGCCATGCAGGCGAAGAAGATCGTCCAGTTGATCGTCAGCTTGCGCCAGCCCTGTTCGGTCAGACCGGGATAAGCGGTCTCCAGCAGCGACTGGAGCAAGGGGCGGCCGGTTGCGAGGCCGAACGCCAGAATCGCCGCGAAACTGGCATAGACGAAGGTCGGCTTGATCTTGATGAAGGTCTCGTTGTGGAAATAGAGCGTGGCACCGCCGAACACGAGCACCAGGGTTCCGGTCATCCACAGCATCGGCGAGATGCGGCCGGTCTTCCAGCGCGACACCACCATCGCGATCGCGCTTGCAACCATGAACGCCGTCGTCGCCGCGAGCAGCCGCGCGATCTGCGGGCCGCCGCTCATGAAATTCACGACGAAAAAGACCGCGAGCGGCGCGACGTCGATCGCAAGGCGGAGGCCGGGGCCGACCGGGGGAAGCTTGGTTTCACTTGCCATGGCGAACCCCTTCCACACCCGCGATGATCCGCGCAACCTCGTTCGCATCGAACGGCCGAAGATCGCCCATGCCCTCGCCGACGCCGATGGCGTGAATCGGCAGGCCATATTTCTCCGCCGCCGCGACCAGCACGCCGCCGCGCGCGGTGCCGTCCAGCTTGGTCATGATCAGCCCGGTGACGCCGGCGAATTCCTTGAACACCTCGATCTGGTTGAGCGCGTTCTGGCCAGTCGTCGCGTCCAGCACGAGCAGGATGTCGTGTGGGGATTCCGGGTTGATGCGGCCGAGCACGCGGCGGATCTTGGACAGCTCGTCCATCAGCTCGCGCTTGTTCTGCAGGCGTCCGGCGGTGTCGACGATCAGCGCGTCGATCCCAGTAGCGGTCGCCTGCTTTACGGCCTCATAGACGATGCCGGCCGCGTCGCCGCCTTCGTTGCCCGAGACGATCGGCACGCCGACCCGGCCAGCCCAGGTGGCGAGCTGGCCGATCGCGGCGGCGCGGAAGGTGTCGCCGGCGGCGAGCATGACGCCATAATCCTGCTCGGTCAGATAATGCGCCAGCTTGGCGATGGTGGTGGTCTTGCCGGACCCGTTGACGCCGATGACCAGGATCACCTGAGGACGTGGAAACGCCGCGATCTCGAGCGGTTTGGCGACCTTCGCCAGCACCTTCTCGATCTCCTCCGCGACGACCAGGCGGATGCCGAGTTCCTCCATGTTGCGCTCGAAGCTGCCCTCCGCGAGGCGCGCGCGGATGCGGGCGGCGGTCTCGGGACCGAGATCGGAGGCGATCAGCGCTTCCTCGATCTCGTCGAGCGTCGCCTCGTCCAGGCGCGCGGTACCCAGGCCGGCGAGATTGCCGATCAGGCGATCGGAGGTGCGCTTGAAGCCGCCGAGCAGTTTGTCGTGCCAGCTTGGAGTAGTGCTCATGCAGGGATTCCGGTGAGGGTGGTGGCGCTGGCGCCGGTGATCAGGATGGGTTGGATACTCCCAACCTCCGTTCGCGCCGAGCCAACGGGGAGGGGGAAGCGTACTTCTGCGAAAGCCGGGGCATGGCCGCGGTCGCCGGGGCGCTCGACCAGGACCGGCTGGACGGTGCCGACCAGGCTCTGCAGCCAGGTCGCGCGTCGTGTCGCGCCAGCCTCGCGCAACATCGCGGCGCGGCGCTTGCGCACTTCCGGCTCGACCTGCGGCATCCGTGCCGCTGGCGTGCCCTCGCGCGGCGAATAGGGGAAGATGTGCGGGTGGACGATGTCGCAATCATCGATCAGCGCCAGCGTATTGCGGAACATCGCCTCGGTCTCGGTCGGGAAGCCGGCGATCAGGTCAGCGCCGATCGCGATCTCGGAGCGCGCCGCCTTGAGCCGTTCGACCATCCGGACGCTCTCCGCGCGGTTGTGGCGCCGCTTCATGCGTTTCAGGATCATGTCGTCGCCCGCCTGAAGCGAGAGATGGACGTGCGGCATCATGCGTGGCTCGGTCGTCAACAGCTCGAACAGCCGGTCGTCGATCTCGATCGAATCGAGCGAGGACAGGCGCAGGCGCGCGAGCTTCGGGGCATGGTTGAGGATGCGTTCGACCAGCAAGCCGAGAGAAGGCGTGCCCGGAAGGTCCGGGCCGTAGCTGGTGAGGTCGACTCCGGTCAGCACGATTTCGCGGTGTCCGGTATCGACCAGTGTCCGGATCCGGTCGATCACCCCGCCGGCCGGAACCGAGCGGCTGTTGCCGCGCCCGAACGGGATCGCGCAGAAGGTGCAACGATGGTCGCAGCCATTCTGCACCTCGACGAACGCGCGGGCGTGCGCGGCAAAGGCGGCGGCAAGATGCGGCGCCGTCTCGCGCACCTGCATGATGTCGCCGACCATCACCTCATCATGCGCTTCCCAGGCTTCCGGTTTCAATTTCTCGGCGTTGCCGATCACCCGGTCGACCTCGGGCATGGCGGCGAAGCTCCGCGGATCGATCTGCGCGGCGCAGCCGGTCACCACGATCTGCGCCCCCGGCCGGTCGCGGCGCACGCGGCGGATCGCGCTGCGCGTCTCGCGCACCGCGCTGTTGGTCACGGCACAGCTGTTGACGACCACCATGTCGCGGCCGCCGACGAGCGTACGGATCGTCTCGCTTTCCGCGATGTTGAGACGGCAGCCCAGGCTGATAATGTCGGGCTCAGCCATCAGGGAGGCCGGAACGGTGGTACATGCGCGGTGATCTAGGGGCGGGTTCGGACGAAGTCCATGAAAAGGCCCATGCGATACTGTCCTTCTGGTTTGACGAGGTTCCGGCGAAGAAGCGTTTCGGCAAGGATTTGGCGCTCGACCGCGAAATCGCCCAACGGTTCGGTGCATTGCGCGACGCGGTGCTGGCAAGCCAGGCGCGTGGCTGGCGGGACGACCCGGAGACTTTGCTGGGGGCGATCATCCTGCTCGATCAGTTCTCCCGCAACATCCACCGCGACACGGCGGCGGCGTTTTCCGGTGACGCGCTGGCGCTCGACCTGACGCGCGAGGCGATCGAGCGGGGCTGGGACGAACGGCTCGACCCGGACGAGCGGCGGCCCTTCCTCTACATGCCGCTGATGCACGCGGAGAGCCGCGAGGCGCAGGCGCTGTCGGTCGGCTGTTTCGAGCAACTCGGCAACGAGGAGAATCTCTCCTACGCCCATGACCATGCCGATGTGATCGCGCGGTTCGGGCGATTTCCGTCACGCAACGCGGCCCTCGGCCGGCAATCGACGCCCGATGAACAGGCCTATCTCAAACAGCCAGGCGCTGGCTGGTAGAAAGGCCGGCAGTTATCTCTCTGATATCGCCGGCAGCCGGCTGAAGCAGCAGGCGCCGCTCGGCGAGCAGGCGACGGGTGTTGGCGATGCTCATCGGCCGGCCGTAGAGATATCCCTGGCCTCTGGAGCAGCCAAGCGCGCGCAGCCGCTCCTCGATCGATGCGTCCTCGATACCTTCCGCGGTGATCGGCAGGTTGAGGCTGTCGCCGAGCCGGGTGATGGCATTGACGATCGCCGCGCTTTCGGAATTCTCGGTGATCGACATGATGAAGCTCTTGTCGATCTTGATCCGGTCGAAGGGCAGGGCGCGGAGATGCGCCAGCGACGAATAGCCGGTGCCGAAATCGTCGAGCGCGAGCCTGACACCCTGGTTCTTCAGGCTGGCGACGATCGACTGGGCGAGCGGCAGATTGTCGAACAGCGAGCTTTCGGTGATCTCGATTTCGAGCCGGGTCGCCGGGAAGCCGGTTTCGGTCAGGACCTTGATGATCTTCTGCGCGAGCCAGGCGTCCTTGAGCTGCCAGGGTGAGATGTTGACCGAAATCGACAGCGCCGGATTCCAGTCCTTCGCCGCCGTGAAGGCCTGGCGCATGATCGAGAGCGAGAGATCGGCGATCATGCCGGTTTCCTCGGCGATCGGAATGAAGGCCTCGGGCCCGACCAGGCCGCGTTGCGGATGCTCCCAGCGCGCCAGCACCTCGAACCCGCCGAGCCGGCCGGTGGTGAGATCGATCTGCTGCTCGAAATAGGGAACCACCTCCTGCCGCGGGATCGCGCCGCGCAGGCCGGCCTCGAGCTCGTTGCGTGCCTGGAGCTCGCGCTCCATCGACAGGTCGAACCAGGCGAACCGATTGCGGCCCGAATTCTTCGCGGCGTACATGGCGATGTCGGCAGAGCGAGTCAGTGCATCGATGGTCGCGCAATCGAAGTCCGAGCGGGCGATACCGAGCGAGACGCTGATATGGAGCTGAAGCCCCTCCGCCCTGAACGGCTGGGCGAGGCGCGACACGATTCGCTCGGCGATGCGTTCGACCGTGTCGGGATGGGCGGGGTCGAACAGAAAGGCGCAGGCGAACTCATCGCCGCCGAAGCGCGCGGTCAGCGCGATCGAGGGCATTGCGGCCGCGATCTCCACCGCGACCTCGCGCAATAGCGTATCGCCGATCGCGTGGCCGTGCATGTCGTTGATCGTCTTGAAATGGTCGAGATCGAGCATCATCATCGCCATCGCCTTGCCCCGGCGTTCGGCACGGGCGAACATCGCCGCACCCTGCTCGCCAAGGCTGCGGCGATTGAGGAAGCCGGTCAGCGGGTCCTTGGCGGCGAGCTGGTGCGCGCGTTCCTCGGCGGCGGCGCGGACCGTGACCTCGCGGGCGAGTTCGCGGTGGCGGCGCCAGCCGAACAGGATCAGGGCGACGTTGAGCAGCAGGGCGATGACCAGAGTCTGGTCTGTGCCTTCCCCACCGGAGAAATAATGCTGAAGCGTCGAGGACAGCACTGAACTGCCCGTGCCAATGAACAGCAGGATCGAGGCGACGGTAATTGCCCCACTGATCGAGTCGCCACGCGTGCTGGGCACTTCCAGCCCCGAGTCGTCGCCGATTTCACCCACCATCCCACGTGCCCCACGGATACTCATGCACCTCCTTTCCACGACAGGCGTATAGATCGGGTTAAGCCCGGTGCATGCAAATCGCCGGCGCGCACCGAGGTTGCGCGATCATGTGCGGTGCGCTAAGGGCGGCCGCGTTCGTTTCCGTCATCGGATTCGTGAAGGGGTGCCCATAGGGCTACGCCGGCCGACGAGGTTTCGTCCGCCGGCGTTCTTTGCGTTTCTCGGGCCGGATGTCGATCCGGAATGAAAGGTTGTTGATGTTCGAGAGCCTGAGCGACCGTCTTGGCGGTGTGTTCGATCGACTGCGTGGGCGTGGTGCGCTGACGGAGGCGGACGTGCGCGCCGCGATGCGCGAGGTGCGCGTCGCGCTGCTCGAGGCTGACGTGGCGCTGCCCGTCGCGCGCGATTTCGTCGACAAGGCGACCGAGAAGGCCGTCGGCCAGAATGTGCTGCGCTCGGTCACGCCGGGCCAGCAGGTCGTCAAGATCGTCAACGATGCGCTGGTCGAGATGCTCGGCTCGGACGCGTCGGAGCTGGAGCTGGGCGTCACCCCGCCGGCCGTAATCATGATGGTCGGCCTGCAGGGCTCGGGCAAGACGACCACCACCGCCAAGATCGCGCTTCGGCTGGCGAAACGCGAGCGCAAGAAGGTGCTGATGGCGTCGCTCGACGTCAATCGCCCGAACGCGCAGGAACAGCTGGCGACGCTCGGTACCCAGGCTGAGGTCGCGACCCTGCCGGTCGTGCCGGGCCAGCAGCCAGTCGATATCGCGCGGCGCGCGATGCAGGCGGCGAAGCTGCAGGGCTATGACGTCCTGATGCTCGACACCGCCGGCCGTCTCCATGTCGACCAGGCGCTGATGGACGAGATGAAGGCGGTTGCCGACGTCGCCAGGCCGGCCGAGATCCTGCTCGTCGTCGATGCGCTGACTGGCCAGGACGCCGTCAACGTCGCGAGCAGCTTCTCCGCACAGGTGCCGCTGACCGGCGTGGTGCTGACTCGCATGGACGGCGATGCGCGCGGCGGTGCTGCGCTGTCGATGCGTGCCGTCACCGGCAAGCCGATCAAGTTCGCCGGCATGGGCGAGAAGCTCGACGCGCTCGAGGCGTTCCATCCGGGCCGTGTCGCGGGGCGCATCCTCGGCATGGGCGACGTGGTCGGCCTGGTCGAGCGTGCCGCCGAGGCGATCCAGCAGGAAGACGCCGAGAAGATGGCGGCGAAGCTGGCCAAGGGCCAGTTCGACATGAACGACCTGCGCGCCCAGCTTGGCCAGATGCGCCGGATGGGCGGGCTCGGCGCACTCGCCGGCATGATCCCCGGCATGAAGAAGGCGCAACAGGCCATGGCTTCGGGCGCGGTCGACGAGCGGATCCTGCTCCGGATGGACGCGATGATCACCTCGATGACGCCCAAGGAGCGCGCCAAGCCGGAGATCATCAACGCCAAGCGCAAGATCCGCGTGGCGAAGGGCAGCGGCACGACCGTGCAGGACGTGAACAAGCTGCTCAAGATGCACCAGGAAATGTCCACCGCCATGAAGAAGATCCGCAAGATGGGCGGGTTGAAGGGCATGGCGGCGATGCTCGGCCGAGGTGGTCCTGGGGGCGGCATGGGTGGCCTCGGCAATGCCCTTGGCGGCCCCGGGCTCGGCAACATGCTGGGCGGCAACGGCCCCGTTGGCGGCCCCGGATTGCCGGGGCTGGGCGGCGGACAGGCCAATCTGCCCCCCGGTTTCGAGAATTTGATCAAGAAGAAATAACGTAATCGAAAGAAGGAAGAAGAAGTAATGGCACTCAGCATTCGTCTGTCGCGTGGCGGCTCCAAGAAGCGTCCGTATTACCGCATCGTAGTGGCGGACGCCCGTTCGCCGCGTGACGGCCGCTTCATCGAGAAGCTCGGCACCTACAACCCGCTGCTCGCCAAGGACGATGACAAGCGCATCGTGCTCGACGGCGAGCGCGCCAAGCATTGGCTGGGCGTCGGTGCGCAGCCGACCGACCGCGTCGCGCGTTTCCTCGACGTCGCGGGCGTCCGCGAGCGTCCGGCGCGCAACAACCCGAACAAGGGCAAGCCCGGCGAGAAGGCCACCGAGCGCGCCGAGGAGCGTGCGACCAAGCAGGCCGAAGCCGATGAGGCAGCCGCTGCAGCCGCCGCCGCGCCGGCACCCGAGCCTGAGCCCGTCGCCGAGGAAGCTCCCCCGGCGCAGGACAGCAACGAGGAAGCCGAGGCCGTGATCGCCGCCGAGGTCGAAGCAGCGACCGAAGAGCCGACGCCGGAAGCCGAAGCGGTTGCCGAGGCCGTCGCCGAGCAGACCCCGCCGGTCGAAGCCGCTCCCGAGGAAGCACCGGCCAACGAGGCGACCCCGGACAGCGATGCCGGCGACACCGACGAGACCGCCGAGGGCAAGTCGGCTCAGGCTCCGGCCGAGGGCTGATGCCTAAGGACGCCCCCGTCACGCTCGCCGTCATCATCGGCGCGCACGGCGTGACGGGGGAGGTCCGTCTCAAGGTCTTCACCGAGGACCTGAAAAGTTATCAACGCTTCAACGACGGGACACTGACGCTCAAGTCGGTGCGCCCGGGCAGCAATGGCACCATCGCGCGCATTGCCGAGATCAACGACCGCAACGCCGCCGAGGCGCTGCGCGGCACCGAACTGACGGTGCCGAGATCGGCGCTGCCTCCGCTCGAAGAGGGCGAATATTACCATACCGATCTGCTCGACCTGCCGGCCGTTTCGACGACGGGCGAGGACCTCGGTCGCGTGGTCGCGATCGACGATTTCGGGGCGGGCGACGTGATCGAGATCGAGCGGCCCGACGGCAAGCGCTTCATGGTGCCGATGCGGCCCGAGGCAGTGCCTGAGTGGGACGCGGAGCGGATGGTCGTCGCCGAGGAGTTCGTCACCGCCTGATCGGGCGGCGCTCGTCGAGCAGGTTGCGGATCGTCGTCGCGGCGACGCCGGCTTCGCCCATCGCGTGGCTGATCTGATCCAGCCCCTTCACCACATCGCCCGCCGCGAACAGGCCGGGGACCGAGGTGCGCTGATGGTCGTCGACCTCCAGGCACCCATCCTCCGATGCCCGCGCCCCGGCCGCCACGGCGAGGCCCGAGCGGATGCGCGAGCCGAGCGCGGGGTAGATGCTGTCAAAATGCAGATCGCCAGCGGGTGTCGTCGCGACGATCGTGTCCGTAGCCACTCGCAGGGGAGTGCAGGGGCCGTCGACATGGAGGATGCCCGCCTCTTCCAGCTTGGCACGGCAGGCCGCGTCGAGATCATGCGCGGCGCCGGGCGCGATCAGGGTGACGTCGTCGGTGTAGCCGCGAAGGAACAGCGCCTCGCGCATGCCATGCTCGCCGGTGCCGATCACGCCGACGCGCTGGTCGGTGACCTCATAGCCGTCGCAGATCGGGCAATAGCGCAGCAGCCCGCGCGACAGCGCTGCGTCATGCTCGTCGGCGGGCATGTCGGGGCGGTTGTTGAGCACGCCGGTTGCGAGCAGCACGGTACGGGCGCGGAAGACGGTACCGCCCTGGCCGACATGGACCTCGAACCCGTCCTCCGACGGGACGATCGCCGAGACCTCGGCCAGTTCGCGCCGGGCGCCGAAGCTTTCGGCCTGGGCCAGCATCAGGGCGAGCAACTCCTTGCCCGCGATGCCGCCCGGAAAGCCTGCATGGTTGTGCGTGCGCGGGATCAGCGCCGCGCGGCTGGAGCCGCAGTCGAACAGGCGGATCGAGAGATGGAAACGGGCAAGGTAGATCGCGGCGGTCAGCCCGGCGGGGCCGGCCCCGATGATGATGCAGTCTTCCATGCCCAGCCTTAAAGGTCGGCGGCGAGGATGGTTCCCGGCAGGTGGCAACGATTGACGGTATGAACATCGGAATGTATATACATTACGTATATACGGAGACTGATATGAACGCTCCACGCAAGTCGCGTACCTTCAAGTCGGGCAACTCGGTTGCCCTGAGGCTGCCCAAGTCGCTCGGCATCGAAGCCGGGGTCGAGATGACCGTGCGCGAGGAGAAGGGGCGGTTCATCGTCGAGCCGGTTGCGGCCGAACCGCGCAGGATTGATTTGACCGGCATCTATGGATCGATCCCAGGGCTGAAGCTGCTGACCTCCGAGGACCGTGAGTTCGAGGAACGGGAACTCGACTGGGAAGGGAAGCTGCTGAAGCGTGACTGACCCGAAGTTTCTGCTCGACAGCAATATCCTGATCTATCTTCTCGGTGGTCTTTCTCTCGAAGCAAAGGCGCGAGTCGAGGAGCGTCCTGTCGAAACGATCGCGACCTCGGCAGTTGCGTTCGCCGAGGTGATGCTCGGCGCGAAGGCGCTTGATGCGGAGCGGGAAGCGCGGCGATTGTTCGCCAATCTTCAAGTCCTGCCGTTCGACGCGGAGGCAGCGCTTGTCTATGCGAGGTTGCCGTTCAAGCGCGGGCGCTTCGACCGCTTGATTGCGGCGCATGCTCTGACACTTGGCCTGACCCTCGTCACCAACAACGAACGCGACTTCGCCGACATCCCCGGCCTCAGGATCGAGAACTGGACCTTATGACCTTCGCCGCCACCGTCCTCACGCTCTACCCGGACATGTTCCCCGGGCCGCTCGGCGTGTCGCTGGCCGGGCGGGCGCTGGGCGAGGGGAGATGGTCGCTCGATGCGGTCAATATCCGGGACTTCGCGGCGGACAAACACCGCACCGTCGACGATACGCCGGCCGGGGGCGGGGCAGGGATGGTTCTGCGCGCCGATGTACTGGCCGCGGCGATCGACAGCGTCGCCGATGACCGACCCATCCTGGCCATGACGCCGCGGGGCGCGCCGCTGAGCCAGGAGCGGGTCCGGGCGCTGGCCGAGGGGCCGGGCGTCACCATTTTATGCGGCCGGTTCGAGGGTTTCGACGAGCGGATCTTCGAGGGACGGCAGGTCGAGCAGGTGTCGATCGGCGACTATATCCTCTCCGGCGGGGAGATGGGGGCGTTGGTGTTGCTCGACGCTTGCATTCGGCTGCTTCCCGGCGTAATGGGCGCGGCTTCCAGCGGTGTGGACGAGAGCTTCGAAACGGGGCTGCTCGAATACCCGCAATATACCCGACCTGTTGAATGGGAAGGGCGCACGATCCCCGAAGTGCTGCGATCGGGGGATCATGCGAGGATCGAGGCATGGCGAAAGCTCATGGCCGAGACCGATACACGGCTAAGGCGGCCGGACCTTTGGGAGCGCCATGAGGGCGCTCGGGTCCAGTCGCCCTCTGGTGCGCGGCGACAGACGAAGGACGAATGAGATGAATCTCATCCAGACGATCGAAGCCGAGAACATTGCCAAGTTTCTCGAGAACAAGAAGATCCCGGAATTCCGCCCGGGCGACACGCTGAAGGTCGGCGTGAAGGTCGTGGAAGGCGAGCGTACCCGCGTTCAGAACTATGAAGGCGTGTGCATCGCGCGTTCGAACAAGGGCATGGGCTCCAACTTCACCGTGCGGAAGATTTCGTTCGGTGAGGGCGTCGAGCGCGTTTTCCCGCTTTATTCGCCGAACATCGATTCGATCGAAGTGGTCCGCAAGGGCGCCGTGCGTCGCGCGAAGCTCTATTATCTGCGTGGCCGCACCGGCAAGTCGGCGCGTATCGCCGAACGCCGCGACACGCGTCCGGCCAAGGTTACCGCTGCCGAGTAATCGGTCAGGCATTTTCGCCGAAGTTTCGAACGGGGCGTGGGGACGATGGTTTCCACGCCCCGTTTCGTTGTGCCTGGAAGGGCCGGCGATCTCCAACAGCGACTCGGCTTTTGCGCTGTTGCGCGCAGCGCATTTTTTCTTTCCGCTGTTATGTTGGATTTTGGAGCCGGATTTCCCCAATATTTATAGAGACTTGAGAGGCGATACCGCTGTTAAGCATAACAGCGGTAAAATCGGCCGAAAACAGCGGGAAAGTTCCGCTGTTTTCCGCTGTTACCGCGGTAAAAACATGCCTGAAATGATATCACGATGAGAAGGAGCGGGCCGGCGCAGATGCGCGCACCGGCCGCGCCTGCTGCCACACCGCGCGCGTGGGTTGAATCGAGCAGAGCTGACGATCCCCTATTCGATCCGGTCGTCATCGAGAAAATGGAAGCGCCGGCGGGCTTGTATCACGAGGGGCGCGGCGGCGATGGCTTTCGTGCCCGTTTTGCGAGCCGCGCAAATGCTTGACTCACGCGCATGAGGATGGCGGCGATCGTCCCGGAGAGCCGGGTGTGATGCTCGGCCCAGGCGGCACTGTGGAAATCATCGTGCATGGCCGCAGGCTTCGTCACGGACTCGCCCGTTTCCACACCGAATAGGCGATGGTGCCATTGCCCGAAGCGTTCGCCGGGACGGCATAGGACAACAGGTCGTTCGCGTAGGTGTAGTCGCGGACCTGTTTCCTGCCTTCCCAATTGGGGAAGGACGCTGCCTGGATGTCGAACAGCAGCTGGTGCCGCGCCCGATCGACCGTCACCCGGCCGAAATGGGTGCTCGATCCCAATACGGCCTGGCGATATTCGTCGGGCGATCCGCTGGTCTTGTCGCCCGAAGCGAATTTGGGGCGGTCGACCCGAAAGATCTGCAGGCTGTAACGGCCCGACGCATCGACGGTCAGCAGCCCTTGGGGATGCTCGCCATAGCCCGTCACGCGTGTGCCGTCGGCGCGTATTTCGTAAGCGGATTCCATCGTCCAGGTGCCGGTCAAGGACAGCGGCGCGGGATCAGGGGGCGAAACGGCGGAGGCCGGTGCCAGAAGGAGCCAGCCCGCCAGCAGCATCGTGATGGGTGTCGACATGATCAGCGCCTTTCAGTGAGTAACCGACTCAGCGGGTTACACGACATGTGTTGCGACGGCGTCGGTAACCTGTCAATGGGGTTTCATGAGCCGGCAGAAGATACGACCTCCGTCATTGGCCACATCCGAACTGCGCGACGGTTTCCGTTTCCGCGGAGGCCATGCGGCGCTCGATTTCGCCGCGACGCTGGCCGCCCGGATGAAGCCTTCGCCGCGCGACCTGCTCGCGACCCCGGCCGATCTCGATCGATGGCTCGCGGCCGCTGGCCTGGCCTCCCGGCTGCCGTCGACGGCGGACGACCTTTCCAGCGCCCGCGCGCTGCGCGAGGCGATCTATGCGCTCTCCACCGCGGTGATCGCCGGCGGGCCCATGCTTCCCGACGCCGTCACGACGCTGAACCGGATCGCGCAGGCGCCGTCGGCCGTGCCGCATTTGGGAGAAGATGGGAGCCTCCGTCTCGACGGTTCGCCGGGCGCTTTCCTCGCGACGCTCGCGCGC
This sequence comes from Sphingomonas sp. P2_B6, assembly GCF_056404755.1. Classification (NCBI taxonomy): domain Bacteria; kingdom Pseudomonadati; phylum Pseudomonadota; class Alphaproteobacteria; order Sphingomonadales; family Sphingomonadaceae; genus Sphingomonas; species Sphingomonas sp. P2_B6. The sequence goes on along the minus strand of NZ_JBFUDK010000004.1, from coordinate 36,325 downwards.
GACGCGATCCAGCTGTTCGGCGCAGATCCGGACGGGCGCCTGCGCCAATGCGAATCCGACGGTTGCGCGCTGCTGTTCCTCGATACCTCGCGGGGTGGCGACCGCCGCTGGTGCTCGATGACCGGGTGCGGCAACAAGGCCAAGGTCGCTGAGTTCAGGCGGCGGCGGCGGGAGGCCTCCTGATTACCCGTAGCTGACGATCTCATATTCGATCCGGTCGTAATCGAAGAAATAGAAGCGCCGGCCGGGTTCGTAATCGCCGTGCGAGAAGGGTTCGAGCCCGGCGGCGACCACACGGCGTTCGATCTCGTCCAGGTCGTCGACCACGGCAGCCGACGGACGGCGATCAGCAACAGCTTTGCGCCTGTCGACGCAATACCGTAATCCCTAAGCGATTATTGCGCACAGCCAGAGGTCGCAGCCGGCAGAACCGGCGCACTGCTCCCTGTGCGCCAGGTCCAGGACTGGCTGCCTTCCGCCCGGCGTCGGCACATCACTTGCTCGTGAAGCGCGTACATGCCCGGCATGAACCCGGTCGAGGCGTTCGCGCTTTCGCCGAAGTGCATGAAGGCGCTCCCGGTACCGAACGGCGCCCAGGCAGGTCCGTTGGGGGACGATGGCGTCCCGTTGCGGGCAAAACCCGTCCAGTAGTCGAGCATCTGGTCCGAGATGCGCCGCTCAGCGGCCGTGTTGGGGATCGCCGGCCAGAAGGACGGGGTATTGGTCATCGTCCCGAACACGAACGGCACCTCGCTGGCGTGGAAGCCTGTCATGTCCGCGGCGTCCGCGCTCGGATAGCTGTGGCTGAAATAATAGAGGTATGCCGGCTGGCCGAGCGCGGCCTGCTTGCGCACAAGCCGTTCCGAGGCCCAGCCGAACACTGCGTCGCGCGTGCTGTCCAGGCCGTTCTGGGCGAGGTCGCGGGACGTGGGGTAGAGGCGCAGATAGGCGTCGGCGAGGTCGCCGTACCGCGCCTTGATCTCGTCCGCATAGGCCTGCGCGCTTTGCGGAACCGGCGGCAGCAAGTGGCGCAGCGTGCGGATCTCGCCGCTGTTGAATCCGGCGATGAGCGGCACCGGCGCCTGCTCGCCGCGATCGAAGGTGTCGACGAGCTGGCGCTTGAGGATTTTGCCGTCGATCGTGCCATAGGGGACATAGCCTGTGGCAGCGGAGGCATCGGCGAGCTGGCGCGCATCCATCGCGCGCAGTGCCGCGAGATTGGGCGCCTGCAGCTTGCCCGCCAGCCAGACGCCGATGTCCTCGGCGGCGAACTCTTCCCCGCGCTTGCTGCGTAGCTCGGGCATGGTGAACAGATAGCCGCTCTCGACGATGGCCCGGTCGAACGTGCCGCGCGCCGTCGGCGAGGCGAGCAGATATTCGGTGCTGAGCGCGCCCGCCGATTCGCCGAAGATCGTCACGTTGCGCGGATCGCCCCCGAACGCGGCGATGTTCCTGCGCACCCATTGCAGCGCCTGGATCTGGTCGAGCAGGCCGTAATTGCCGGAGACGCCTTCCGACGATTCCTTGCTCAGTTCGGGGTGGGCGAGATAGCCGAACACGCCGAGGCGATAGTTGATCGAGACAAGCACGACGCCGCGTTTGGCGAACGCCCCGCCGTCGTACATCGGCGAATGGCCCGAACCCCAGATCAGCGTGCCGCCATGAATCCACACCATCACCGGCGCGTTGCGCGCGTTCGCCGGTGCGGTCACATCGAGCGTCAGGCAATCCTCCGACATCGCGACCTTGCCGCGATCATAGGGACCCGCCGCCATCGGCGGCTGCATGCAGGCGACGCCCATGGTTTTCGCGGGTCGCACGCCTTTCCACTGCGGCATCGGCGCGGGCGCGCGCCAGCGGCGCTGACCGACCGGCGGCAGCGCATAGGGAATTGCGCGGAATACATCGGCATTGCCCTCGCGCAGGCCGCTCACCGATCCGGCCGGGGCCTTGACGACCGGCGCCTGGCCGGGCGGCGACGCGCCTGCGCCGGCGGGCAGGACAAACGCCCCGAAGGTGGCGATGGCGGCGATCAGCAGGTGCGACAGGCTCTTCATGACAGGGCTCCTTCGTGGAGACGTTCGTTGCGACGGATCAGGCGACCCAGGACCAGGAAGAGCGCGGCTCCGATCAGGTACATGGGGGCGAGGGCGTAATAAGCGGCCTGGAGGGCGTGACCGCCATGCGTTGGCCGGAAGAAGTCGCTGGCCATGCCGACATAGGTCGGGCCGAGGCCGAGGCCGATGAAGTTCATCACCAGCAGCAGCAGCGCGCCGGAGATCACGCGCCGCTCGGCCGGAACCTCGCCTTGCACGAAGGTGACGGTCGCAGACAGGAAGAAGGAATTGAGGAACATCGGCACGCACAGAAAGGCCAGGGCCAGCTGCCAAGTCGGCGCCCAGACGAAGCCGAGGAAGAAGGGCAGGGCCAGCAGCAGCGAGATGGCCGGGACCGTGGCATAGGCCGCCTTGCTGCGCGCCGCGAACCGATCGACGATCCGCCCCGAGGCGAAGATTCCGCCGCCCATGCCGATGCCGACGACCAGCGCGTACCAGACCGCGACGTCGCCCAGCGCCATGCCCTTTTCGCGCATCAGGAACAGCGTCGTGAAATTGAGCAGTCCGTAGGTGATGAAATTGCCCGCGCCGCTGGCCAGCGAGGCCATCAGCAGCAGCGGATTACGGAAGAACTGCGCGATCGTCGCGACAAGCCCGAGCGGCTCGGGGCGGGGGGTGGATGCGTCCAACGGCGCGTCTTTCTGGCCGCGCGCGGGCTCCCGGACGATGAGCCAGACGCCCAGGGCAGCGACCACGCCGATCGCGCCGATCACGTAGAAGGGCGTACGCCAGTCGAAGGCCGCCGCCAGCGTGGCCCCGAAGGCAACGCCCAGCGCCGACCCGATCGGCGGTCCGAGATTGAAGATCGCCATCGCCGTGGTGCGCCGCTCGCGCGGAAAGGAGTCCGAGATGATCGCGTAGGATGGCGGCACGCCGCCTGCCTCGCCGATGCCGACCATCATCCGCGCCGCCACGAGCTGGCCGTAACTGCCGGCCAAACCGCAGGCCGCGGTCGCCGCGCTCCAGATCGCGCAGGCGACCGACAGGACGTGGACCCGGTTGGTGCGATCGGCGAGCCAGCCGATCGGGATCGCGATCACGCAGTAGAAGCACGCGAAATAGAAGCCGGTGATCATGCCCAGCTGGCCATCGCTGACGTGCAGGCCGTCCTGGATCGGCTTGGCGAGGATCGAGATCAGCTGGCGATCGAGGAAATTGAGGACATAGACGAAACACAGCATCGCCAGCGTGATGGTGGCGCCCCGGCTCGATCGAGTAGTCATTGGCTGTTCCACGCGTCTCTCCTCAAGCCTTGCCGAGCCAGCCCGGCTTGCCCCGTCCGCCGGCATAGCCGGCGGCGACACGCTGCTTGAGCAGGGGCGGCGGGCGGAAGCGCTCGCCGTAGGAATCCAGCAGGATCTCCTGGACCTGGACGCACAGGCTAGACGTCACAGCGTCCATCAGGGCGAACGGCCCGATCGGATGGCCGAGCCCCAGACGGCAGGCCGTGTCCAGGTCCTCGGGCGTCGCGACGCCTTCCTCGACCAGCCGCACTGCCTCGATCAGCATCGCGTGCAGCATCCGGTTCACCGCGAAGCCGGCGACGTCCTTGACCGCGATCGGTTGCTTGCCGACGCGGGCGAGCAGGGAGAGGGTCCAGGCGAGGATGTCGGGATCCGTGTCGAAGGCCGGGACGACCTCGACCAACTGCATCCGCGAGACCGGCGAGAAATAATGGGTGCCGAGGAATCTCGCCCTGCGCTCGGGCGGCAAGGCCGCGCTGAGCGTCGAGATCGGCAGGGTGGAGGTATTCGATGCGATGATGCATGCCGGCGGGCAGGCATGGTCGAGTGCGGTGAGGACCGTGCGCTTGACGTCGAGCGATTCGAACACTGCCTCGGTCACCAGGTCGCGGTCGCCGAAACGGGCGAGATCGGGCGCGGGCTGCAGCCGTTCGAGCGCCAGGGTGCGCTGATCCGCTGTGTAGAATCCGCGCGCGATGCCGCGATCCAGGACTGTGCCGAGCCTTGCCATTGCGGCGTCCAATGCCGCCGGATTGCTGTCGTTGAGCAGCACGTCCATGCCCGCCAACGCGAAGACGAGCGCGATCTCCGCGCCCATCAGGCCCGCGCCGACGACACCGATCTTCAGGTCAGGGCCGATCTTCAGTTCAGGGGCGAGCGGCGACATAATGGTCGAACTCCCCTTGCGCATGAGCGGTGCGGAGCCGGACCTTGTCGATCTTGCCGGTCGCCGCCAGCGGCATGCGCGGCAGCTGAATGATTTCATCGGGCAGCCACCAATCGGCTACTCTGCCGCGCAGCGCCTCGATCAGCGCCCAGGCGTCGCCGGTGTCGCCGAGGCTGAGCTCCACCACCAGCACCGGGCGCTCGCCCCATTTAGGGTGAGGCTTGCCGATCACCGCGACCTGGCCGACGCGCGGATCGCGGCCGATGATCGCTTCCATCTCCGCCGGGTTGATCCACTCGCCGCCCGACTTGATCAGGTCCTTGGAGCGCCCGCAGATCGTCAGCGCGCCGCTTTCGTCGATGGTGGCGAGATCGCCGGTGTCGAAATAGCCTTCCGGATCGAGCGCGCTGTCTGCCGCGTTGAAATAGCGGTCGATCACCGCAGGTCCCTTGACCTTCAGATGCCCGATCACGCCGCGTTGCTCCGGCAAGGTGACGTCATCGGCATCGGTGAGCCTGAGATCGACGCCGAATGGCGGGCGGCCGGAGGACCGCTCGGCAGCCGGCGGAAACTGCACCGAATCCACGGTGCCGAGCGGCGACATCTCGGTCATGCCCCAGGTCGTCTGGACGCGCGCGCCCAGCCGCTCCTCCATGCGCCGGATCAGCGCCTCCGGGCATTTCGATCCGCCGATGATGAGGCGCTCGAGGCTCGGCACGTCCTCGCCGGTGGCGTCGAGATGGTCGAGCAGGCCGATCCAGACGGTCTGCACGCCGCCGGCGATGGTCACTTTCTCGCTGCGGATCAGCGCCGCCAGGCTGGCGCCGTCCAGCTCGCGCCCGGGCAGCACCAGGCTCGCGCCCACCGCCGGCGCGGAGAAGGGGAACCCCCAGGCATTGGCATGGAACATCGGGATGGCGACGAGAATGATGTCCTTCGCCGACAGGCAATAGGCGTCGGGCTGGATCGACATCAGCGTGTGGTGATAATTGGAGCGGTGGGTGAACACCACGCCCTTGGGCTTGCCGGTCGTTCCCGAGGTGAAGCACAGGCCGGCAGGGCTGGTCTCGTCGAACTGCCCCCATTCGATGGCGCGGCCATGTGCCTCGACCAGGGCGTCGAGCCCCTCGACCGGCACCGCGCAGCCGGCGACAAGGGCCGGATCGGCAGGCGCATCGAGCATGATGACTCGCTCGACCCTCGGGCAAAGCGGCAGCACTTCCGCCAATATCGGTGCGAGGGTCGCGGCGATCGCCAGCACGCGGTCCTCCGCCTCGTTGATCATCGCCGCGAGCTGCGCCGCGGTAAGCCGGGGATTCAGCGTATGGCACACCAAGCCGGCATTCATCGTCGCATAATAGAGCTCGAGATGATGCTGCGTATTCCACGCCAGCGTGCCGACGCGGTCGCCGACCCGGAGCCCGATGGCCAGCAGCGCGCCGGAGAGCCGGTTGCTGCGCGCGCGCAGGTCGGCATAGCCGGCACGCTGCAGGACCGCGCCGCGCGATGCGGTCGCGACCGTGCCGGCCCCATGCCATTTGGCGGCGTGGTCGATGAATTTGTCGAGGGTGAAGGCGTAATGTTGCATCTGGTGGAATACTTGCCGCTGGTGCGAGGGGGCAGGAGGGCCGAAGGAGACCGCGGCCATCGCCGCGATCTCCCGCTGCCCGTTCGATCGGTCAGAATGCCTTGCGCAGGCTCATGGCGGCGTAACGCCCGATGACATTGTAGCCGCCGCCGATCCCGTCGGTGGCCGGGAAATAGGGCGGCGTCGCGTCGAACAGGTCGTTGATCTGCAGCGACAGCTCCGTGCCCTTCGCAAGGCCGACATTGGGCAGCCGCACCGACAGCCGCAGATCGACGGTGGTGTATCCCTTGGCGGTGTAGACGCTCGATCCGGTCGGGGTCGCATAGGGGCCGGTCACGCCGCTGCGATGATTGACGAAATTGACCAGGGTGACCGGACCGGCCGTGACGCCCAGGGTCGTCCGCAGCGTCGTGCGCGGGATACCGGCATCCAGCGAGTTGCTGACGATGGAGGTCGCCGAGAACTGCGTCTTGTAGGTGAAGATGTAGTTGCCGGCGACGCCGGCGAACGCCGAACCGAACGAGGTCTGACGGCGATAATTCACGTCGAAGTCGAGGCCGTTGGTCTTGCGCACCCCGAAATTGCCCTGGCGAAGATCGAGGAAGTTCCCGACCGTCGGGACCGCGGCGAAGGTGAAGTAGAAGGGCACGGTATTGCTGATGCCGCTGGCCACCTGCGCGGCCGACGGATTGCGGAGGACCCGCGACGCGAAGGTCGGATCGGTGAAGATCAGCGCGCCCAGCCCGTATGGCGTGCCGATCACGTCGTTATAGACGATGTCGTAGAAGGTTACGCTCGCGCTGAAGCCGGGAAGGAAGGTCGGCCGCAGATCCGCGCCGAACGAGAAGGTGCGGGCCTTTTCGGGCTTTAGCGACTTGTTGCCGCCGAGCAGCAGGATCGTATTGACCTGGGTTGCGCCGCGCGAGGGATCGCGAACGCCAAAGGCGTCGACCAGAGAGGCTGCCGCGTAATAGGAGCCGACGGTCGAGCCCAGATCGCGCAGCCCCGGTGCGCGGAACGAGCGTCCGTAGGTGCCCCTCAGGGTAAGCCCGTCTAACGGCGCCCAATCGATGCCGACCTTCGGATTGGTGGTGGACCCGAAATCGCTATAATGGTCATAGCGCCCCGACAGCGACAGCGAGAGGCTGTGCATGAAGGGTGCTGCGTTCCCTTGACCGAAGAACGGCACGAACAGTTCGCCGTAGAGCGAGCCGACGTTGCGATCGAGATCTTCGGGGAACCCGACACCGCCGCTGGAGCCCCGCTGGTCATAGGTCTCGCGGCGATATTCGGCACCGGCCGCGATCTTGATCTGCCCGCCGGGCAGTTCGGCCAAGGGGCCGTCGATCCTGACAGCGCCCAATTTGGTGCGCTGGTGATTGATGAAATCGGTCGGGTTGTTCAGGATCGCCGCGACGACCGCCGGGCTGGTGCCGGTTCCGAACGGATCCAGTGCGGTCGCGCGCGTGGTTCCGGCTGCGGCCGCGGTCAGCGCCGTGGTGTTGATCCCGGGCTGGAACGTGTCGTTGCGCGACCAGTTGAAGGTGCCCGAGGCCGTCAGCTTGAAATCGCCGAGTTTCGCGTCGACACCCACCGACGAATTGCCGCTTCTTACTCGATAGGTCTGATCGAAATGATCGGCGCCGACGAGGTTGTCAGGCCGGAAATCGACATATTCATACCCCGCCGCGGTGCCGGGCGGTGCGCGGTAGAACGGATTGGACGGAAGAATGAGCACGAAGGTCTGGCCGGGCAACGCGGCCTGGACCGTATCCTTGCGGTCCGAATAAAGGACTTCGCCCCACAGCGTGACGTTCGTGGCGACGTCCTGGCGCGCGGTCAGGAACGCGCTGTGCGTGCGATTGGCGGGAAGAAGGTCGACGGGCCCTCTCGGGTCACAGGTGTTGATCCCTGGCGCAAGGCCGGGCGCGGCGTAGATCGTGCCAAGGAACAGATTGACGTTTGCCGCCGGGCACACGGTCGCGCGGGTGTCCACACCGCCGGCCGCCCTGAAATCGAGCGAGCGATAACGCCGGTCGTCGCCCGTGATGTTGTTGCTCTCCGCATATTGGTACGACGCCGCGATCGATCCGCTGCCCCAGTCCTTGCCGACGATGCCGCCGGCACTGAACGTGTGATAGTCGTCCGCCATGCCGTAGCGGGCGGTGGCTTCGACACCGGAAAAGTGATTGCGTGTGATGAAGTTCACCACGCCGGCAACGGCATCCGAGCCATAGATGGCCGACGCACCGTCCGCGACGATTTCCACCCGTTCGATCGCCAGTTCCGGCAGGAAGGGAAAATCGGGATTGGTTTGCTGCGTGCTTCCCGAGATCAGGCGATGCCCGTTCATCAACGGCAATGTCGCGCTCGACGGCAGGCCGCGGAGGCCGGGGGCGAAGGAACCCAGTCCGCCGTTGCTGGTCCGGGGTGCGGTATTGAAGCTGTTCAGTTGCGGCACGGTGGCGAGCAGATCGGGCGTGGTCGCCGCGCCGATCAGCTTGATATCGTCCCGCGACAGCCGGATCAGGTTGGACCCGGTGGGCGGAACGCCGCGAATGCTGGTGCCCGTGACGACGATCTCGGTCGTGTCGCCGTCAGCTGCGCTTGCATCGGACGGAGAAACCTGCGCGTCCGCTGCGGCGCCGGTGTCCGTGCTTTGAGCCCATGCCGGCGCGGCTGCGCACAGCATCGCGGCGAATGCCGAGGTACCGAGCAGGCGAGCGTTGAGATTCCGATTACCGGTCATGACATCCTCCCATATTTTTTATCTTGGGAGCATGTGGTCGATCAGGCGGCTCCGTGGCGATGACCAGTGTGACAGGAAGATTTAACGCAAGTGACCAACTTGTCGCCACGAGTCTAGGCGGTTGTTCGATCGCTGAGCAGCAGCGTCGCCGCCGTGACACGTCCGCTGTCCGACTTGTAGCGCGCGCGGTAGTCGCTCGGCGTCACGCCCGCCCATTCAGCGAAGTTGCGGGTGAAGCTGCCCGGCTCGCTGAACCCGACGCGGTAGCCGACTTCGGTTATCGGAAGCTCCGTCGCCAGCAGATAGGCCGCCGCAAGCTCGCCGCGGAGTCGCGTCCTGATGTGCTGGAAGCTCTCACCCTCCCGCGCGAGATCGCGCCGGAGCCGGCGCGGGCGGCTGCGCAATCGCGCTGCGACGGATTCGATCGGGGCCGACCAGATTTTTGCGCGCTGAAGCTCGACGAGCGCTTGCTCGGTTTGCGCGCGCCAGGTCGAACGGCCGATCGGCGTCGCGAACCAGTCGGGATTGCTCGCATTATATTCTTCGAATTCGGCGAGCGTGCGGTGGACCAGCGGCGCGCCGAGATCGGCGCGATCATAGCAAAGCGCATCGATCGGCGCCTCATACTCGATCGGACAGCCGAACAGAGCGAACCGATCGAAGCCGTTCGCCTGCACCGGCCGCGCGGCGCGCACGCTGACGCCGCGGAGGCGCAGCGGACGTCCGATGAGCCAACTGAACCACTGGAAAATCCATACGAAGCGCAGCCAGACGAAGATGTCGCGGTCCACGCCATCGACGGTGTGATAGACGCAGACATGCTTGAGGCCGGCATGGTCTTCGACGAGCTGGGGCCCAATGTCTCCCGACAATGCCTGGGTGAAGCGGATGCTGACCCGGATCGATTCCCCGAATGTCTCGCAGTGCAGATAGGTGAGCGTGCGTTCCAGCTCGAGCGCGAGCCGGAACCGCTCCGCGAAGAAGCCGAAAAAGGAATCATCCAGCGCGATTTGAGCCTGCCGCACGAGGCGAAACAGGTCGCGGCCATCGATCGACGCCTGGTCGTTGCCATACACTGCCGGGTCGATGCCCGCTTCGCGGAGCAATGCGTGCGGATCCTGCCCCTTCAACACGGCCCCGCCGAGGAGGCGTTCCACGGCAATGCCGTCCAGCCCGGCCAACCGCTTGGGCGCGGTGTGTTCCAGCGCTATATCGGGCATGTCGGTAACATCGGCCATCGGAACCAGAGACTTTCACGATCGCCCGCAACGCGCGGCACAACCAGGTGAGCGACCGTTGGATCGGCCATCTTCGACCGCTTAAACTACGCGTTCGATCGAAAAGCTAGGGATGCGCTGCTGCGAGGCACGCAGGGTCCGGCCCTGAACGGATAGCGGTCGCCCTATGATGCAGGCCCCGCCGCGCCGAACCGCCGGTAGAGCGTCGGCAGCAGGAACAGGGTGAGCAAGGTCGCGCTGACTAGGCCGCCGATCACCACCGTGGCAAGCGGCTTCTGCACTTCGGCGCCGGCGCCGTGACCGAGCGCCATCGGTACGAAGCCGAGACTCGCCACCAGCGCCGTCATCACCACCGGGCGCAGGCGCGCCAGCGCACCCTCCCGTGCCGCTGACGCACGGTCGTGCCCCTCGGCAACGAGCTGCTGGATCGAGGTGAGCATGACCAGCCCGTTGAGCACGGCGATGCCCGACAGCGCGATGAACCCGACCGCGGCGGAGATCGAGAAGGGCATGCCGCGCAACAGCAGAGCGAGCACGCCGCCTACCAGCGCGAGCGGTACGCCGGTGAAGACGATCGCGGCATCGCGGATGTTGCCGAGCGCGCCGAACAGCAGCAGCATGATCAGCGCGAAGCAGGCCGGCACGACCAGCGCGAGCCGGTCGCGCGCCGAGGCCAGATTCTCGAACTGGCCGCCCCATTCGAGCCAGGTGCCGGCGGGAAGCTGCACCTCGCGTGCGATTGCCGTCCGTGCTTCGGCGACGACGCTCGCCACATCGCGGCCGCGGACATTGGCCTGTACCACCACGCGGCGCTTGCCGTTTTCGCGGCTGATCTGGTTCGGGCCGTTCAGGACCTGGATGTCGGCGACCGAGGCGAGCGGGACGAAGCTGCCGGCCGGGGTCGGTACCGGCGTCTGGCCGAGCGTTTCGAGATCGGCGCGCGCCGCATCGGCGAGGCGGATGACGACGGGGAAGCTGCGGTCGCCCTCGAAGATCCGCCCCGCCTCGCGCCCGCCCACCGCGGTGGCGACGGTATCGGCGACGTCCTGCGCGCTGACGCCGACACGCGCGGCGCGATCCTGCACATAGGCGATGTCGAGCATTGGCAAACCTTCGGTCTGCTCGACCTTGACGTCCTCGGCACCCGGCGTGCGGCGAAGCACGCCGGCGATCCGGGCGGCGGTGGCATTCATCTCGGCAAAGTCCTCGCCGAAAATCTTGACCGCCACGTCCGATCGCACCCCGGCGATCAGCTCGTTGAAGCGCATCTGGATCGGCTGGGTGACTTCATAGGCATGGCCGGGCACCTGCGCGATCCGCGCCTCGATGCGTTCGACCACGGCGGCTTTCTCTTCGGACGGGTTGGGCCAGAACCTGCGGTCCTTGAGCATGATGAAGGTGTCGGTCGCGTTGGGTGGCATCGGATCGGATGCGACCTCCGCCGTGCCAGTGCGGGAGAAAACGGTGCGGATCTCGGGCATGCCTTTCAGCGCGTGTTCGATCCGGGCCTGCATCTTCTGGCTCTGCTCGACCGAGGTGCCCGGCACGCGGAAGGCGGAGACGAGCACGTCGCCCTCGTCGAGCTGGGGCAGGAATTCCTGGCCGAGCGTGGTGTAGGCGCCGGCCGCCAATGTCAGCGCGCCGATCGCGATGCCGATCGTCAGCTTCGGCCGCTTCATCGCGCGGTCGAGGCCGGGTTCGTAGCGCCGGCGCAGCCAGCCCAGCACGCGCCCTTCCTTTTCCTCGACCGGGCGTGACAGCGCGACCGCGATCGCCGCGGGAACGAAGGTGAGCGACAGGATGAAGGCGAAGATCAGCGCCATGATGACGGTGAGCGCCATCGGCTCGAACGTCTTGCCCTCCACGCCGGTGAGGGTGAGCAGCGGGACATAGACGAGGATGATGATCGCCTGGCCATAGACGGAAGGGCGGATCATCTCGCGCGCGGCGGCGGTGATGGTGGCGAGCAGCTCCGGGAGGAGCAGCGGTCGTCCTTCGGCATGCTGGCGCCCGGCGATGCGGCGCAGTGCGTTCTCGACGATGATCACCGCGCCATCGACGATCAGGCCGAAGTCGAGCGCGCCGAGGCTCATCAGATTGGCCGAAACGCCGAGGCGGAGCATGCCGAAGCCGGTGAGCAGCATGGTGATCGGGATCACCAGTGCCGCGATCAGCGCCGCGCGGAAATTGCCGAGCAGCAGGACCAGCACGATAATGACGAGCAGGGCGCCTTCGGACAGATTCTTCGCGACCGTCGCGATGGTGGCGTCGACCAGCCTGGTGCGGTCCAGCACCGGTTCGATCACGATGTCGCGCGGTAGTGAAGGCGCGATCGCCTTGAGCCGGGCGTCGACGCCGGTCGACACGGTGCGGCTGTTCTCGCCGATGCGCATGATCGCGGTGCCGGTGATCACTTCGCGGCCATTTTCCGAGCCGGCGCCCATGCGCACGCCCTGGCCGAGCCGCGCTTCGGCGACCTGATCGAGGGTGATCGGCACGCCCTCTCGCGTGGCGATGACCGTGCCGCGCAACTGGGCGAGGGTGCGGATGCGCGCGTCGGCGCGGACTGCCAGGCCCTCGCCGTTGCGGTTCACCGTGCCGCCGCCGGTCGCGACGTTGTTGCGTTCGAGCGCGGTGGCGAGATCGGCGAGCGACAGTTTCAGCGCGGCGAGCCGCTGGACGTCGGGGACGACGAGATATTCCTTCTCGTATCCGCCGAGCGAGTCGATCCCGGCGACGCCGTCGATCGCCTTGATCTGTGGCGCGACGATCCAGTCCTGCACGGTGTGGAGATAGGTCGCCTTGTCGGCCTCGCTCGCCAGCCGGTCGCCTTCGGGGGTGATATAACTCCCGTCCGGTTGCAGGCCGGGTTCGCCCGGGCGGTGCTGGTCGTGCGCGCGTTCGGCATAGCGCAGGGTCCAGATATAGACTTCGCCGAGGCCGGTCGCGATCGGGCCCATTTCCGGCCGGACGCCCGAGGGCAATGTTTCCTGCGCGGCGGTCAGCCGTTCCTGTACCTGGGCACGGGCGAAATAGATGTCGGTCGAATCCGAGAAGATCGCGGTGACCTGCGCGAAGCCGTTGCGGCTCAACGAGCGCGTGCTTTCCAGCCCCTTGATGCCGGCTAGCGCGGTCTCGATCGGGAAGGCGACCTGCTTCTCGATCAGTTCCGGCGACAGAGCGGGCGCGATGACGTTCACCTGCACCTGGTTGTTGGTGATGTCGGGCACGGCGTCGATCGGCAGGCGCGCGAGCGAGATGCTGCCGATGGTCGCGGCGATGGCGGTGAGCAGCAGGACCAGCCAGCGCCGGTCGACGGCCCATGTGACGATATGGTCGATCACGGGTCAGTCCTCATGCCCGGCTTCGGCGGCGCCGAGCGCCGACTTGAGCGTGAAGCTGTTGGCCGCGGCGATCTTCTCGCGCCCGTTGAGGCCGGCGGTCACGACGACCGCGGCGCCATCCTGCCGGCCGAGCGTGACCGGTGTCGCGCGGAAGCCGGTGCCGGTGCGGGCGAAGACGATGGTCTTGCCGTCGAGCGTCTGGACGGCGGTGGAGGGTATGCGGATCGTGGCGTCGTTGCCGCCCGGAAGCTGGATCGAGGCCGTGACCGGCTCGCCGGCACGCCATTGCCCGGCTCGATTGTCGAGCATGGCGATGGCGGGCACCTGGCGCGTGGCGGCGTCGAGCACGGGCGAGACGAAGCTGATGCGGGCGGACTGGCTTCGGCCCGGTGCGGTGACCTGCACGGTGACGCCCGGCCGCACGCGCCCGGCATCGGCGGGCGACAGCGACAACGCGACGCCGAGGCGATCCAGCCGGGCGATACGGAACAGCTCGGTATCGGCTGCGTCCGCCGCGAAATTCCGGCCGAGAATGGCGGGCCTCGCGATGATCCTGCCCGATATCGGCGCGGCGATGACGATGCGGTTGTAGCTGCCACCGCGCGCGCCGCTGGCGGCGACCTGCTCGCGCGCGAGCCGCAGCGCCACGTCGGCCTGTCGGGCGGCGGCGCGGGAGATGTCGACCTCGCGGCGGGGCCGGAAGCCTCTCGCGTAGAGCGCTTCGTCTCGCGCGAGCGTCGTGCGTGCGAGATCGGCGCCGGCGGCGGCACGTTGCACCTCCGCCTGAAGACCGGCGGCCTCGCGGCTTTCCAGCACCGCCAGGGTCTCGCCGGCACGCACGCTGTCGCCGAGATTGTGGCGCAGCTCGACGATGCGGCCGGGCAAGGTGGCGGCGACGATCCGCGTTGCCTGCGGATCGCTTTCGAGCAGCGCGGGCAGCTCGATGGTGCCGCCATTGCCGCCGATCGTCGGGCTGACGATCTCGATGCCCGCGGTGGCGATCTGCTGGGGGGTGAGCTGGACCACGCCGTCGTCATGGCGGAATTCCGCCTCGGCATGGTTTTCGGGAGGGGGGCTCGCATCGCCACAGGCAGCGAGGGCAAGCGGGAGCAATGCTCCGACGATGATTTTCATGACGATTTTCCTGGGACGGCGGGAAGCCCGCGCCGACCGGGTTTCAGGGCTTGAGCGAAAGCGCGAGCGCGCTGTCGATCAGGCGCGGGGCGGCTTGAAGGCTGGACCGATCAGGCGCCGTGCGACGCGGGACGTGCCGGATGCGTCGGGCGCCTCGCGCGCGATCAGGCCCGGCTGGAGCGTCGCGGACGCAACCGGTGCACCGAGGCTGTGCCCGTGACAGGTGCCGTGATGATGGGGAAAGGGCTGGTCGGCGTCCGCCGGCACCTGATCGGCATCGCCGTCGACATGGGCGGTTCCGCCGCAGGAGGTCTCCGGGGCGGCATAGCCCTCCTGCGCGCACAGGGTCGCGGTCGCCAGCAGAGACGACGTAAGCAGGCACAAGAGCAGGAGCCATCCACGACGGAGCATCGATGCCGGGATAGCGGCTCGCGCCGGCCCTGTCATCGCAAAGCCTTTGGCGGCGTCGATCCCGCGTTGCCGTGGAGTCGTTTCACGGAAGTGATCGCCATGATTGGGCTCCGAATCTGTGGGCGATCGCCTCCATGCACTCTGAAGTCGCTACAGGGTCAAGCCATGAAGCGACATGTTGTGTATTATCATTGCAACACACTCCGTCCTGCGCTACCCAAAGGCTTCCAGCCGTTGGGGACCAGGCGATGACCGAGCAGACGACAGCCAGGGTCGAGGAACCGGACGGCGCGCCGCGTATCGCGGTGCTGGACATCCTGCGCGGGGTGGCGATCCTCGGCATCCTGTTCATGAACGTCAACGACATGGGCGCGTCGTTCCGCGCCGGGGGCGATGTGCGGCATTTCGGCTGGGCGCCGGTCGACCAGGTCGCCTGGTGGCTGCGCGAGGTGTTCGCCAACGGCACGGCGCGCTGCCTGCTCGAGATGCTGTTCGGCGCGGGCATGGTGATCCTGACGAGCCGCGCGGCCGAGGCGGCCGGGCGCTGGCAGGTGATGCGGCGTTATTATTGGCGCAACATCGTGCTGGTGGCGTTCGGGCTGGTGCACATGTTCATCCTGCTGTGGGGCGGGGACATCCTGCACACTTATGGTTTGGCCGCGCTGGTGGTGTTCTGGTTCCGCAGGCTCGGGCCGCGCTGGCTGATCGCGATCGGCCTGCTCATGGCGGTGACGCAACTCGGCGGTGCCGGCTATTTCGGCTATTATCGCGGCGTGCAGCAGCAGGCCGAGCTTACCGAGCTGAAGGCGCGGAGCGCGGCCGGCAAGGTGCTGAGCAAGGACGACAAGGCGGCTTTGGCAAAGGCGCAGAAGCGCGAGGCCGAGCGGACCAAGGACCGCGCGGAGCGCCAGGCGGAGATCGCCAAGGAAGATGCCGACCGGTCGAGCACGACCGTGCGCTGGGTGAGCGAGCAGGTGCGGATGAGCGCCGAGCGCCTGTTCGGTCCGGGCGAGCTGTTCGCGATATGGGAATCGGCGAGCCTGATGCTGATCGGCGCGGCGCTGTTCAAGCTGGGCATCTTGCAGGGGGAGCGGTCGCGGCGCTTCTACTGGCGGATGACGATCGCGGCCTATCTGGTCGGCGGATCGCTGCGCATCTTCGGCGCCGGGGAGATCATGCGCTTCGATGATGCGCCGCACATCAGCTGGGCGACACAGGAGATCGCGCGGCAGGCGATGACGCTCGGCCATGTCGGCCTGATCAACCTGCTGGCGACGAGCGTGATGGGCGCGCGGCTGGTGCATCCGCTGGTCGCGGCGGGACGGACGGCGCTGTCGATCTATGTGCTGCAGACGATCATCTGCCTGTGGATCCTCTATCCGCCCTTCGCGCTGGCGCTGTACGGCACGCAAGGGTGGGCGGCGATGATGGTGACGGCTCTGGTCATCGATATCGGGCTGTTGTGGCTGGCCAATGTCTATGTCCGCCATTTCCGCATCGCGCCGGTCGAATGGGCGTGGCGGTCGATCGTGGAGGGGCGGCGGCTGCCGTTTCGCAAGGTGGCGGGGTGACTCTCCAACGTTGCGCCTGGGCCGGCAACGACCCGCAGATGCGCGCCTATCATGACGCGGAATGGGGCGTGCCCGAGCGCGACAGCCGGGCGCTGTGGGAGAAACTGATGCTCGACGGGTTCCAGGCGGGGCTCGCCTGGATCACGATCCTGCGCAAGCGCGATGCGTTCCGCGAGGCGTTCAAGGGGTTCGATCCCGAGGTGGTTGCGCGGTTCGGCGAAGAGGATGTGGCGCGGTTGCTCGGCGATGCCGGGATCGTGCGGTCGCGATTGAAGATCGAGGCAACGATCGGCAATGCCCGGGCCTATCTCGCGATGCGCGAGGCGGGCGAGGATTTCTCCGCATTTGTCTGGGGCATGGCGGGCGGCGCGCCGATCCTGGGCGACGGGATGCATCTGCCGGTCAAGTCGCCGCTGTCGGAGCAGATGTCGGTGGCGCTGAAGAAGCGCGGGTTCAAGTTCGTCGGGCCGGTGATCGTCTATGCCTGGATGGAGGCGGTGGGGATCGTCGACGATCATGCGGCGGGGTGTTTCCGGCGGAACAAGGGGTAGATGGCGCACAACTACCTCCCTCCGTTCGCCCTGAGCTTGTCGAAGGGCTGTTCTTCTCCGACCGGGAGGAAGAGCAGGGCTTCGACAAGCTCAGCCCGAACGGGGATAGGTTGCGATCTTTCGCCTTAGGCGCCAGGCTTGGCCTATTCGTATCGCGGGGAAAGAGCGATGCCGACGGTGGTTCGCGACCTGCCATTGCTCGAGGCGATCCTGTCGGAATGGCGGGAGACGATCGGCGACGATTATGCCGGCTATCGCAACCATGTCTGCCGCGTGGTGAACTTCGCCTTCGCGCTGGGTGAGTGGAGCGAGGAGCAGAAGCGGCGGATCGTCATTGCCGGGGCGTTCCACGATCTCGGTATCTGGTCGGCGGGGACGGCGGATTATCTGCCGCCGTCGATCGCGCTGGCACGGGCCTGGCTGGTCCGGGAGGGGTTGGACGACTGGGCGGAGGAGATCGCGCTGATGATCGACCTGCACCACAAGATCACGCCCTATCACGACCCGCGCTTTCCGCTGGTCGAGGTGTTTCGCCAGGCCGATCTCGCCGATGTGTCGCTGGGGATCATGCGCCGGGGACTGCCGCCCGCCTTTGTCGGTGCGCTCAAACGGGCCTTTCCCGATGCCGGCTTCCATTGGCGGCTGGTGAAGCTGGTGGGGCAGGGGCTCGCCGCGCACCCGCTCAATCCGATCCCGATCTTCCGCTGGTAGCGCGCCTCTTTACGACAATGCGACACCCCGCAATAAGCGACGGCATGCGCCCGCATTCGCCGGGCTTTGAATTATCGGGACTGGAGATGATCGATGCCGAAATCCTGGCTGCTGGCGGGCGTCATGCTCGCCGCACTGGCGACCCCTGTCATGGCCGCTGAGCCCGGCGCGCCGGTGACGGCCGCGCCCGCCGATGCGGGGGCGAAGACGCTGACGCTCGAACGCCTGTTCTCCAGCCCCGACCTTGCCGGCGCGCAGCCGCGCGCACTGAAGTTGTCGCCGGACGGGAGCTTGCTCACCTCGCTCAAGCCACGGCCCGACGACAAGGATCGGCTCGACCTGTGGGCGCTCGACACCAGGACCGGCAAGGAGCGCATGCTGGTGGATTCCAAGAAGGTCGGCAGCGGCGCCGAGCTGTCCGAAGCCGAGAAGATGCAGCGCGAGCGCGCGCGCATCGGCGGGACGCGCGGGATCGTCGCTTATGACTGGGCGCCCGACGGCACGTCGCTTCTGGTTCCGCTCGACGGCGATCTGTATCTGGCGACGCTCGACGGCAAGGTCTCGCGCCTGACCAACACGCCGGACGGCGAGCTCAACCCGGTGGTCAGCCCGAAGGGCGGCTTCGTCAGCTTCGTGCGCGACCAGAATCTGTTCGTCCAGCCGCTCGGCGGCGGTGCGGCGAAGCAGGTGACGACCACTGGTGCGGGGACGGTGCACTGGGGCGAGGCGGAATTCGTCGCGCAGGAGGAAATGGATCGCACCACGGGCTATTGGTGGTCGCCGAACGACGCGCGCATCGCGGTCGAGCGGTTCGACGAAGCGCCCGTGGGCATCGTCACGCGCGCTGCGATCGGGGCCGACGGGACCAGGGTTTATAACCAGCGCTATCCCGCCGCGGGCACGCCCAACGTGCTGGTCGAGCTGTATGTGATGAATGCCGATGGGACCGGCCAGGTGAAGGTCGATCTTGGCAATGATCCCGACATCTATCTCGCCCGGGTCGACTGGACGCCCGATGGCCAGACCCTGTTGGTCCAGCGCGAAAGCCGCGACCAGAAAACGCTCGATGTGCTGAAGGTCGATCCGGCGACGGGCAAGAGCACGATCCTGTTCACCGAGAAATCGGGCGAGCGGAGCTGGATCAACCTGTCGGACGCCTATCATCCGATGAAGGACGGCAGCCTGATCTGGCGCTCCGAGCGCGACGGCTATGGCCATCTCTATCGCTTCGCCAAGGGCAAGTGGACTCAGCTGACCAAGGGCGAATGGACCGTCCAGGCGCTGAACGGGGTGGATGAAGCCAAGGGCCGGATCTTCTTCACCGGCAACAAGGACGGCGCGCTTGAGCAGCATGTCTATTCGGTGGATATCGCGCGGCCCAACGACATCACCCGCCTGACCGAGCTGGGCTGGTGGAACGCCGGCAAGATGGACAAGGCAGCGAGCCGGCTGATCGTCACCCGCTCCAACCCGACCCAGCCGCCCCAGACTTTCCTCGCCGATGCGGCGGGCAAGCGCATCGCCTGGGTCAACGAGAATGCGGTGGTGCCGGGGCATCCCTATTACCCGTATCTCGCGAGCCACCAGGCCAAGAGCTTCGGCAGCTTCAAGGCGGCTGACGGCACTACGCTCTGGTACGAGATGATCACGCCGACGCTCGAGCCGGGCCGGAAATATCCGGTGTTCTTCGAACATTATGGCGGACCGGGCACCGGCCAGCAGGTCACGCGCGCCTGGCAGAGCCCGCTGGCGCAATATGTCGTCAGCCGCGGCTATGTCTATTTCCGCATCGACAATCGCGGCTCGAACAACCGCGGCAAGGCGTTCGAGGACCATATCTATCGCGCAATGGGCAGCGTTGAGGTCGAGGATCAGCTCACGGCCGCGAAATGGATCAAGACCCAGCCATTCATCGATCCGGCGAAGGTCGCGACCTATGGCTGGTCCTATGGCGGCTACATGACCCTGAAGATGCTCGAGGCGAACCCGGGCGTCTATGCGGCGGGCATTTCGGGCGCACCAGTGACCAAATGGGAATTGTACGACACCCATTATACCGAGCGTTACATGGGCGACCCGAAACGGGACGCGAAGGCCTATGCTGCGTCCGACGCGATCGACGATGCGGCGAAGATCAGGGATCCGTTGCTGCTGATCCACGGCATGGCCGACGACAATGTCGTGCTCGACAATTCGACCGCGTTCGCCGCCAAGATGCAGGCGCAGAATGTGCCGTTCCAGATGATGTTCTACCCGGGCAAGACGCACAGCGCGGGCAAGGACGTGCATGTCTGGACGACGATCTTCGATTTCCTCGACGAGAAGCTCGGGAAATAGACGGCACTGCGCTGGCCGGGGCGGGACCAAGGGAGAATCGCCGTCCCGGCCAACGAGGATGACGGCGATTATTCGCCAATGGCGCGGAGAGCTCGTGCTCCCGCGACCGCCGTCATCAAATCTATTCGGCCTGTTGCATTAACTGACTCCCGCCATTGTATTGCAAGGGGAGTCCGAACCATTTTCGCGATGAATTCATAACGGCTGCGATATAATATCGGTATATCGAACAATATTGGTCCATGACGATCGATCGAGAAGACTTGTTTGCATCGCATTATCGTGAAAATCCGGAATCGCCCTTCGTTGACCTTGTTCGGGGCGTGACATAGCCTTGGCGCTTCCCGGGGGGAGACGATCATGACCGACACGGTTCACCTGGCGCCGGTGCGTGGGCGCGCGCGGATCGAGATTCTCGACGTGCTGCGCGGGATCGCGATCCTCGCGATCTTCTACATGAACATCCCGTTCCAGGCGCAGTCGGTCCTGACCTTCTTCGCCGATGTCAGGCTGGTCGGCTGGACGCCGGCCGATCAGGCCGTATGGGCGGGCACGCAGATATTCCTCGACGGAACGCAGCGCTGCCTGCTCGAATTCCTGTTCGGCGCCGGCATGATGGTGCTGACCGCAAAGGCGATGGAGCCGGACGGGCCGGTCGCGATCGCCGATCTCTATTACCGCCGGACGATGTGGCTGTTGGCGTTCGGGCTGTTCGACATCTTCATCATCCTGTGGCCCGGCGACATCCTGGCGACCTATGCGCTCGCCGCGATGTTCCTGTTTCCCTTCCGCAAGCTCGGGCCGAAGACGCTCGTCGCGCTCGGGCTGGGCTTCGCGCTGTTCACGGCGATCGGCGGAGCGGGGCAATATGCCGAGCGCGCGGCACTGGTCGACAAGGTGCATGCGGTGGAGGCGAAGCAGGCGAACGGTCAGGCGGCGCCGCAGGATAGCGAAACGATGAAGGAATGGCGGCAGGCGCAGGATGCATTGCGCGTCACGCCGGAAGTTCAGAAGCAGATCGATTGGGAGCGCCAAGCGCACGCTGCCGGAGTGGCGGATTATTATGGCTTCTACTGGACTGTCTGGCAGCGCTTTTTCATCGGCGAGGGGCTGTTGTTCATGACCGTGCTCGAAGCATTCTTCGCCATGCTGATCGGGATCGCCTTGTGGAAATGGGGGATCATCCAGGGGCAGCGCAGCGGGCTTTTCTATGCCGTGCTCGCGCTTGCCGCTTATGGGTTGGGTGTCACGGCGCGGTCCATCGGGGTGAGCGAGGCATTTTCCTTCGCGCCGATCCCCAGGACGATCTGGGCGACCAGCGAACTCGCGCGGCTGGCCATGGGGCTGGGGCATCTCGCGCTGATCAACCTGCTGTACAAGGCGGCGATCGGGCGGACGATCCTGGGACCGTTCCGGGCGGCGGGCCGGGTCGCCTTCTCGCTCTATTTCCTCGAACAGATCATCGGGCTGCATATCCTGTTCTCGTCTTACGGACTGAACCTGTGGGGCCGTTTCGGCTGGGCGGGCATGGCCGCAATCGCGACCGGGGTGATCCTGCTGGTGCTGATCATCGCCAATATCTGGACGCGCTATTTCGCGATGGGGCCAATGGAATGGGCGTGGCGCAGCCTCGCCTATCTGGAGCGGCAGCCGTTCCGGAAGGTGCAAGGCGCTGCTTCCCCGGGCTGATAGATTTCCTGTACTGGACAAAATGTCGGGGGCGCGTATGCGACCGCTTCGTCTTCGGACTGGAGTTTGGACATGGGTTATCGGGTAGTAGTCGCAGGCGCGACCGGGAATGTCGGGCGGGAGATGCTCAACATCCTGGCGGAGCGCGAGTTTCCGGCGGACGAGATCGCCGTCGTCGCATCGTCGCGGTCGACGGGCGACATGGTCGACTATGGCGAGACCGGCAAACAGTTCAAGGTCCAGAACATCGAGCATTTCGACCCGACCGGGTGGGACATGGCGCTGTTCGCGATCGGATCCGAGGCGACGAAGATCCACGCCCCGCGCTTCGCCGCGGCCGGCTGCACCGTGATCGATAATTCGTCGCTGTACCGGATGGACCCGGACGTGCCGCTGATCGTGCCCGAGGTGAATCCCGAGGCGATCAACGGCTATACGCGCAAGAACATCATCGCGAACCCGAACTGCTCGACCGCGCAGATGGTCGTCGCGCTGAAGCCGCTGCACGATATCGCGAAGATCAAGCGCGTCGTCGTCGCGACCTATCAGTCGGTGTCGGGCGCGGGCAAGGCGGGCATGGACGAGCTGTTCGAGCAGAGCCGCAACATCTTCGTCGGCGATCCGGCGGAAGCGAAAAAGTTCACCAAGCAGATCGCGTTCAACGTGATCCCGCACATCGACAGCTTCCTGGACGACGGATCGACCAAGGAAGAGTGGAAGATGGTGGTCGAGACCAAGAAGATCCTCGACCCGAAGATCAAGGTCCACGCGACCTGCGTCCGCGTGCCGGTGTTCGTCGGCCATTCGGAAGCGATCAATATCGAGTTCGAGAACGAGATCTCGGCCGAGACCGCGCAGAAGATCCTGCGCGAGGCGCCCGGCGTGATGCTGATCGACAAGCGCGAGGACGGCGGATACGTCACGCCGATCGAATGCGTCGGGGAATATGCGACCTTCATCAGCCGCGTCCGCGAGGATCCGACGGTCGAGAACGGCCTCGCTCTGTGGTGCGTGTCCGACAATCTCCGCAAGGGCGCCGCGCTGAACGCGGTGCAGATCGCGGAACTGCTCGGACGGCGGCACCTGCAAAAGGCGGCGTGAACCAGTGATCGAGGGCGGCTGCCGCTGTGGCGCGTGTCGCTACACGCTGGCCATGGAGCAGCTGCCCCCGGTCTATTGCTGTCACTGCCGCGATTGCCAGACCTGGTCGGGCAGCGCCTTCACTGAACAGGGCGTGGTGCGCGAGGAGGCGATCGCCGCGACCGGGCCGATCGTCGAGTATCGCTTCACCAGTCCGAGCGGGTCGGAATCGCGTCAGCGGCTGTGCGGGACCTGCCATACGCGGTTGTGGAACACCAACAGCGCACGCCCCGGTATCGCGGTTGTGCGGGCGGGGACGCTCGATGCGAGCGACGGGCTCGAGCCGAAGTTGCATATCTGGGTGAAGCGCAAGCAGCCCTGGGTGGTGCTGGCCGCGGATGTGCCGGCGTTCGAGGAAAGCGCGTCACCGGCGGAGTTTGTGGCGATCCTGTCGCGCTAACCTCGCCCCCCTTCTTCCCCGGCGGAGGCCGGGGCCTAGTCGGGGGACGATCATGGCTGGCGCTGCGAGCCGTTACATCAACCTTTCCAACTGGACCCCGGCCTTCGCCGGGGAAGGAAGAGGGGGAGCGGAACCGCGCCTTCTTCAGCTCGGATTTGGCGCGAGAGTTCCAGCTACTCCGCCAGCACCGCCTCGACCTTGCCCTTGGGCTTCTTCAGGAAGAACACCAGCGGCAGCACCGCGATCGAGATTCCGGCCATCAGGTAGAAATCGTCGATATAGGCGATCATTGCCGCCTGGCGGTTGATCATCGCATCGGCATAAACGAACACGGTGTCCGACAGCGCCCCGAACCGGTCCACCGCGCTGAGATCGAGCGACGGGATGGTCTGCGCGGTGACGTGGCTGGCCAGATCCGAGTGGCTGGTCTGGATGTTGCGGGCGAGCAGCACCGTCACCATCGAGATGCCGGCCGACTGGCCGACATTGCGGAACAGGTTGAGCAGACTGGCGCCATCGGTGCGGTAATTATGGCTGAGCGTCGCGAAGGCGAGCGAGTTCAGCGGCATGAACACCAGCCCCATGCCCAGGCCCTGGACGAAGCCGCTGATGATCACCGGCCAGAAATCCATTTCCAGCGACCAGGTCGACATCTGGTAGAGCGAATAGGCGAAGATGATCAGCCCGACGACGATGACGAGGCGGGTATCGACCTTGCCCATCATCTGGCCGGCGAGAAACATGGTGAGCAGCACGCCGACGCCGCGCGGCGCGAGCATCAGCCCGGTATCGACCACCGGATAGCCGAACAATTGCTGCAACATCGACGGCAGCAGCGCCATCGGCGCCATGGTCGAGATGCCGATGACGACCATGAAGATCATGCCCATCACCAGGTTGCGATTCTTGAAGATGGCGCGGTCGAACAGCGGTTTGTCGGCGGTCGCGAGATGGACGATCGCCATCCACAGGGCGGCCGCCGCGATCAGGGCCTCGATCATGATCTCCCAGCTGGCGAACCAGTCGTCATGCTGGCCGCGGTCGAGCATCAGCTGGAAGGAGGCGACCGCGATCGAGATCATCGCAAAGCCCATCGCGTCGAACGAGCGTTTCGCCTTGGGCCGCGAGGGGAGCAGGAACCAGAGGATGGCGAAGGTCAGCAGGCCGACCGGCAGGTTGACGTAGAAGACCCAGCGCCAGTTATAGCTCTCGGTCAGCCAGCCGCCGATGACCGGGCCCATGATCGGGCCGACCATCACGCCCATGCCCCAGACCGACATGGCCTTGGCGGCATTTTCGGGCGGGTTGATGTCGAGCATCGCGGTCTGCGAGAGCGGGCCGATGAACGCGGCGAACACGCCCTGGGCGACGCGGAACAGCACCATTTCCTCGAGGCTGATCGCGGTGCCGCATAGCATCGAGGCAATGATGAAGCCGCCGACCGCGAACAGGAACAGGTTGCGCGAGCCGAGCCGGTCCGACAGCCAGCCGGTCGCAGGGATCGCGATGGCCGAGGCGACGATATAGCTGGTCAGCACCCAGGTAACCGTCTCGCCGGTCGCGCCGAGGCTGGTCTGCATGTGCGGCAGGGCGACATTGGCGATGGTGGTGTCGAGGATCTGCATGATCATCGCCCCCATGACGCCGACGGTCAGGAGCCCGCGGTTCCTGACCGGCAGCATCGCCTTGCCGGGCGGATGATCACTCACTTGGTGCCGCCAGCCTTTGTATCGATGGCGACGTCGGCGCTGAGGCCGGCGATCATGGCGCGCGGCGGCGTGCCCTCGATCGCGATGCGCACCGGCACGCGCTGAGTCACCTTGACCCAGTTGCCGGTCGCGTTCTGCGCGGGGAGCACCGAGGATTGCGAGCCGGTAAGCGCGCCGATGCTGGCGACATGGCCGCGCACCTTCAGGCCGGGATAGGCGTCGAACTTGATCTCGGCGGGCTGGCCGACCGCCATATGGTTGAGATCGGTTTCCTTGTAGTTCGCCTCGATCCAGGCCGCCTGGCTGACCACGATGCTGACCACCGGCACGCCGCTGGGCATGATGTTGCCGACCTGTAGGCGGCCGGTCTGGCTGGCGATGCCGTCCTTGGGCGCACGCACTTCGGTACGGAAGAGATCGAGCGCTGCCTTGGCGCGCTGCGCCAGCGCGGCCTGGACCGCGACCGGCGAACTGGAGGCGGCGGTGCCGCTGCCGAGCTGGTTGCGGGCATGCGCGGCATCGGCCTGGTATTTCGCGAGCTGAGCCTTGGCGGCGGCGACGCCGTGACGCGCGGCGTCGAGGCTGGCACGGGTGGTGAAGCCCTGCTTCATCAACGCTGCCTGACGGTCATAGGTCGCCTGGGCGAGCTGGATATCGGCCTGGGCGCTTTCGATATCGGCCTGCGCGCCGCCCATGTCGGTCGACATGGTGTTTACCTGCACCCGCGCATTGGCAAGCGCGGCGTCGGCCTGGGCGAGCGCGATCCGGAAGGGCTCGGGGTCGATGCGGAACAGCACGTCACCCGCCTTGACCGGCTGGTTCTCCTTCACGTTCACCGCGACGATGCGCCCGGTGACGTCGGGGCTGACCGAGATCATGTCCTGTTCGACATAGGCATTGTCGGTCGAGACGTAGCGGCCCGAGGTCAGGTAGAAATAGCCGCCGACCAGGGCGAGCAGCAGCGGCACGCTGAGCATCAGCACCGGACGCAGCCAGTTGCGGCGCTTTGCCGGGGTGGGGGCCGGAGCGGGCGCCGTGACCTCCTCGATCGGATTGATGGCGATCGTGTCGGCCTTGGTCTGGTCGATCCTGGGGTCTGCATCAGCCATGGTTGGCCTCGTCGCTTTCGAACTGGGTGTTGAGATTGGTGCGGATGGTGGTGAGCGAGGCCATCAATTGGTCGCGCTGCGCGGTGTCGAGGCCGAAGAGCGCGGTTTCGATCATGCCCTCGGCCAGGACGCGCAACTGATCGAGGATCGGCAGCGCCTTGGGCGTCAGGAAGATCTGCCAGGCACGGCGATCCGCGGGATCGGGCCGGCGCTCGACCAGATTCGCCTCTTCGAGGCGGTCGATCATGCGGGACAGGGTGATCGGCTCGACTTCGAGCAGATCGGCCATGCCGCCCTGATTGATGCCTTCGTGGCGCTTCAGGGTGGTCAGCGTACGCCACTGCGTTCGCGTCACGCCCATCAGGCGCGCGCGCTCGTCGAAACGCCGGCGCATCAGGCGCGAAACATCGCTAATCATGAAGCCGACCGAGTCACTCATGGGCGCGCATATAATAAGCATGCTTATATAATCCTAGCCCTGTCCGGGCGATTATTTTGCATCGCAACATGCAGGAGGCAGAATGCGACAGGAGATGGCTGGCGGATGCCAATGCGGACGCGTGCGGTATCGCGCGACGATCGATAATCGCGACGCCTATCTCTGCCATTGCCGGATGTGCCAGCGCGCGACCGGCGGCGTGTCGATCGCCTTCAAATATGTGCTGAAGGCGGACGTGACCTGGGAGCGGGAGCCCGACCGATACGCCTCGTCACCAATCGCGGTGCGGGGTTTTTGCGCGGCGTGCGGGACGCCGCTGACCTATGAGGCGCATGACAGCGACCATCTCGACCTGACGGTCGGCAGCTTCGACGATCCGTTCGGTTTCGTGCCCACCCAGCATTCGGGCGCGGAGAGCTGGCACGAAGCGTGGCTTGACACGACGGGCCTGCCCGCCGAACGGACTGACCAGAACCACCGCCTCGTGCAACGCTGGATGGACGCCATTGGCAAGTTCCCCGATTGAACCGGATTTCTTCGAAAGCTTCGATGGCGCGCGGATCGCGTGGCGCGAGATGGGGGAGGGGCGGCCGGTCGTTCTGATCCATGGCTTTTTCTCGGACGCCATGACCAACTGGATCCGTTACGGCCATGCGGCGAAGATCGCGGCCCGGGGATTCCGGGTGATCATGCCCGATCTCCGCGCGCATGGATCGAGCGCCAAGCCGCATGATGCGGCGAGCTATCCGCCCGATGTGCTGGCGCAGGACCAGTTTGCGCTGATCGCGCATCTCGGGCTTACCGATTACGATCTCGGGGGGTATTCGCTCGGTGCGCGGACGACGGTGCGCATGCTGATGAAAGGCGCCACGCCGGGGAAGGTCATCCTGTCGGGCATGGGCCTGTCGGGGCTGGTCGGCACCGCGCGGCGCGGCGACCATTTCCGGCATATCCTGACCAATCTCGGCAAGCATGAGCGCGGCACGCCGGAATGGTTGGCCGAGGCATTCCTGAAGACGACCAAGGGCGATCCGGTCGCGTTGCTCCGGATCATCGATACCTTCGTCAACACCGATAAAGCCGATGTCGTGGCGATCCAGGAGCCGGTGCTGGTCCTGACGGGCGACGAGGACAATGACAATGGATCGGCGGCGGAGCTGGCAGCGGCGCTGCCCCATGCCATTTTGCGGACGACGCCGGGTGGCCATATGAGCGCGGTCACCAAGCCCGAGCTGGGGCAGGAGATAGCGGACTTCCTCGCCGCTTGACCGTGGCGCGGGGGCGTCACAACGTGGCGCATGACCCGATTTTATCGAGGACCTTCCGCATGATCCGCACTGGAATTTCGACGCTTGCCCTGGCCCTGTCGCTCGCCGCGATGCCGGCGCTGGCCCAGACCAAGCTCACCGCCGCCGATGCCGACGCCTTTGTCGCGAAGACCGAAAAGGCGCTCGCCGACTTCTCGATCGTCGCCAACCAGGCCCAATGGGTCAACGCGACCTATATCACTGACGATACCGACGCGATCGCTTCGCGAGTCAATGCGGAGCAGACCGAACTTCAAGTGAAGGCCGCGCTGGAAGCGGCGAAATTCGACAAGGTCGCCGGGCTCTCGCCCGACACGCGGCGCAAGCTCGACCTGATGCGCAACGCCATCACCCTGCCGGCGCCGACCCGGCCCGGCGCGGCGGATACGCTGCAGACATTGGTGACCGGCATGTCCTCCTCCTATGGCAAGGGCAAGGGGACGCTCGACGGCAAGCCGATCAACGGCAGCGACATCGAGGCGGCGATGGGCACGGAGCGCGACCCGGCCAGGCTGAAGGAGATGTGGGTCAGCTGGCACGACAATGTCGGAGCCCCGATGCGCGGCGATTATCAGCGCATGGTCTCGATCGCCAATGAGGGCGCGGTCGGCCTCGGCTACAAGGATACCGGCGCGCTGTGGCGCTCGGGCTACGACATGGACCCGGCGGCGTTCGCCAAGATGACCGACACCCTGTGGAAGCAGGTCGAGCCGCTCTATCGTTCGCTGCACACCTATGTCCGCTGGAAGCTGAACGAGAAATATGGCGACGCGGTGCAGTCCAAGACCGGTCCGATCCGCGCCGACCTGCTCGGCAATATGTGGGCGCAGGAATGGGGCAATATCTACGACATCGTCGCGCCTTCCGGGGCGGGCGATCTCGGCTTCGACACCGGCGAGCTGCTCAAGGAAAAGGGCTATGATCCGGTCAGGATGGTGAAGACCGGCGAGGGCTTCTATTCCTCGCTCGGCTTCGCGCCGCTGCCCGAGACCTTCTGGACGCGCTCTCAGATCGTCAAGCCGGCGGACCGAGAAGTGATCTGCCACGCCTCGGCCTGGGACGTCGACAACAAGGACGATCTGCGCATCAAGATGTGCACCAAGGTGAATGGCGACGACTTCGTCACGATCCATCACGAGCTGGGGCATAATTATTACCAGCGGGCGTACAACAAGCAGCCCTTCCTCTACGAGAACGGCGCCAATGACGGCTTCCATGAGGCCATTGGCGATTTCGTCGCGCTGTCGATCACGCCCGATTATCTCGTCCAGATCGGCCTGCTCGGCGAGGCAAAGGTGCCGAGCGCGGACAAGGATATCGGTCTCTTGCTACGCCAGGCGATGGACAAGGTGGCGTTCCTGCCGTTCGGCCTGCTGATCGACAAATGGCGCTGGGGCGTGTTTTCGGGATCGATCCGGCCGAACGGTTACGAGGCGGCGTGGAACGCGCTTCGGCTGCAATATCAGGGTGTCGAGCCGCCCGTCGCGCGTGACGAGACCCGGTTCGACCCCGGCGCGAAATATCATGTGCCGGCCAGCGTGCCTTATACGCGCTACTTCCTCGCCCGGCTGCTGCAGTTCCAGTTCTACAAGGCGGCATGCGACCAGGCGGGCTGGAAGGGGCCGCTGCATCGCTGCTCCTTCTATGGGAACAAGGAAGTCGGCGCGAAGCTGAACGCGATGCTGGAGCTCGGCCAGTCCAAGCCGTGGCCGGATGCGCTCGAGGCGTTCACCGACAGTCGCGAGATGTCGGGCGAGGCGATGGTCGCGTATTTCGCGCCGCTGAAGGCGTGGCTCGACGAGCAGAACAAGGGCAAGCCGACCGGGTGGTGAGAAAATTCCCTCTCCCAGCGGGAGAGGGAGGGAGCCGCGAAGCGGCGGAAGGGTGAGGGTGACTTTCATGGCCGCTCTCACCCTTGATCGCCCTCATCCGGCGCTTCGCGCCGCCTTCTCCCACAAGGGAGAAGGGTTCTCAGGCGATGATGCGGTTGGGGATGGTGCCTTCGTCGGCGATCCCGGCCTCGAACGACGCCGAGGAATCCGTGCCGTCGGCCTGATGCGCGCCGTCGCGATGCAGCAGCGAGTCCAGATCGGTCGGGATCTTGTCGCGGAAGGCATAAAGCGCGGCAGTAGCGGCGGCGCCGACCGCGGCGACACCGCCGACGATCGCTGCGGTGCCCCAATGGCTGCCCGATTTCTTGGCGAAGGTGCCGTTCTTGCCACGAACCGGCGTTTTGCGCGCCGCTGGCTTGGCAGCGGTCTTAGGGGCCACGGTCTTGCTGGCCGCAGCAGGTTTGGCAGCAGCGGGTTTGCGGGGGGCGGTCGGCTTCTTTGCGGCGGTAGCCATCACATGCTCCTCAAGAATGTTGAGCAGCCGTAACGCACGAAACGCAAAGGGTTTCCAAGGGCCGGCCACATCCAGCCTATGCCCGCCTGCAAAGCGCGATTTCCTGCGCTCCGATGGTAGGAAACCACGTTTTTCGGCTCGGCCTGACCGAATGTCGCCCGACCCTCGTTTACCGGAAAGGCGGCTCGTTGAAGGCGCGCAATTTGCGCGAGTGGAGCTTGGCACCCTCGCGGCGCAATTCCTCGCAGGCCTGGATGCCGATGCGCATATGCTCGCTGATCGCGCGCTCGTAGAAGCGATTGGCCTGGCCGGGCAGTTTGAGCTCGCCATGGAGCGGCTTGTCCGACACGCAGAGCAGGGTGCCATAGGGCACGCGGAAGCGATATCCCTGCGCGGCGATGGTGGCGGATTCCATGTCGATGCCGACCGCGCGCGAGAGCGAGAAGCGCAGCGCCGATCGGGCATAGCGGAGTTCCCAGTTGCGGTCGTCGGTCGTGACGATCGTGCCGGTGCGCAGGCGGCGCTTGAGTTCCTCGCCCGACTGACCGGAAACGGTCTCGGCCGCGCGGGCGAGCGCGAGCTGGACTTCGGCGATGGCCGGGACCGGGATCTCCGGCGGCAGCACATCGTCGAGCACATGATCGTCGCGCAGATAGGCGTGAGCGAGCACATAGTCGCCGATGCGCTGGCTCGGGCGCAGGCCGCCGCAATGGCCGATCATCATCCAGGCCTCGGGACGGACGACCGCCAGGTGATCGGTGATCGTCTTCGCATTGGACGGGCCGACGCCGATATTGACGAGCGTGATGCCGGTGCGGTCGTCCGCCATCAGGTGATAAGCGGGCATCTGGTGGCGGCGCCACGCGCTGCTGTCGGCCAGCATCGCCTCGACATCGTCGCCCGCGCGCATGATCGTGCCGCCCGCGCCCGAGACCCCGGTGAAGCGGCTGGGATTCCCGTTTTCATCGGGCCCAAGCTGCTGGCAGGCCCAGCGCACGAACTCGTCGACATAACGGTGATAATTGGTGAACAGCACATAGCGCTGGACATGCTCGGGCGGGGTGCCGGTGTAGTGGCGCAGGCGCGCGAGCGAGAAATCGGTGCGCAAGCCGTCGAACAGGGCCAAGGGTCGCGTGCCGTCGGCGTCCGTGTAGAGCCCGTCGGCGATCTCGTCGCCGATATAGGCAAGCTCGGTCGCCGGGAAATGGCGCGCCAGGTCGAGCGCCGAGACTTCGTCCAGGCTCATCGCGTGCCCGGCATCGAGCACATAGGGGAAAGGGATTTCCTGCCGGCCGGGCACGGCTTCGACGAAGACGTCATAGTCCTCGATGAGCAGGGTGAGCTGCTCGGTCAGATAATCGGCGAAGATCGCCGGCTTGGTGACGCTGATGCGATATTCGCCCGGGGTGACGAGCCGGCCGAACGAGCGCATCGGGGTCGGGCGATCATTGTCGCCGCGATAGCGCAGCCTGATCTCGGGATAGGCGAAGCTGCCGTCATGCCGCGCGTCGCGCGAAGGAACCGAACCATCGGTGAGATAGGCTGTTAGGGCCGCCTGCAGCCGCTCGACCGATGCACGGTAGAGGGTGTCGAGCTGGGCGACGATATCGGAGGCAGTCGTCATCCTTCGTGGCTAAAGCACGCGCATGACGCTGGCAAGACGGCCGGGGAAGGGGAAATGAAACGGGGCGCCGGTGAGAGCGCCCCGCTCATGTCAGGTCAGGATTTGTCGTCTTCGCCGTCGTCCAGCAGTTTGCTGATGCCGTAAGCGGCACCGGCGACGGCGGCAGTCGCGCCGGCCGCGATGGCCGCCGCCGCGGCGGGATGCTCCTTGACCGCTTCGACGGTCGATTCGACCGCTGATCCGATCGCTTCCTGGGCGCGTTCGAGGAAAGACTTCTCGTCAGTCTTCGCGGCGGTGCTATTGGTCTCGTCGGTCATTTATGCCTCCATGGTCGATCGCAATTCCCGAACGGGGAAGGAACGTGCAAGTTCCCCGCGGGGAGGCGGATCGTTGCCCGTCCGCGCCCCGCCGAGTGGCGACCCGAGTCTCAGACCTTCAAAGGTCGTTTAGCATGTGCTCGGCCGAGGATACGTTGAATTCGCCGGGAGCCTCGACATTGAGCTGCTCGACGACGCCATCATTGATGACCATCGAGTAACGCTGGCCGCGCGTGCCCAGGCCGAACTTCGAGCCGTCCATGGTCAGGCCGACTGCTTCGGCGAAGGTGCCGTTGCCGTCGGCGAGCATGGTCACCGCATCGGCGTCGTTCGCCTTGCTCCAGGCGCCCATCACGAACGGGTCGTTGACCGCGGTGCAGGCGATCTCGTCGATGCCCTTGGCCTTCAGCTCCGCGGCCTTGTCGATATAGCCCGGCAGGTGCTTGGCCGAACAGGTCGGCGTGAAGGCGCCGGGCACGGAGAACAGGGCGACCTTGCGGCCCGCGAAATACTCGTCCGAGCTGACCTGCTCGGGGCCATTCGCCGTCGCCTTGACGAGAGTGGTGCTGGGCAGCCGATCGCCGACGCTGATGGTCATGTTGGAATCCTCCTGGAGCGCGCATTGTTCTGGTCGCCGCGGGACCGCGGCGGGATCGATCGTCGCGAAAAACGCGACGGAGCCTACCTCGTGCAGGCGCGTTCGGATTTCAAGCATGGCGAGCGCCGATCGCTGCGCTATGATGGACGGCGATGGATAAAGCGGCGAATCTCACGGGGCAGCTTCTGCTCGCAATGCCGGGAATCGGCGATCCGCGCTTCGAACGCGCGGTGATCGCGATCTGCGCGCACGACCCGAAGGGCGCGATCGGCATCGGCATCGGCCAGACGATTCGCGGGCTGGGACTGCACGAGGTACTGGCGCAGTTCGGCATCGAGCCGGGCGCCGCGCCCGACGCGCCGGTGCATTCGGGCGGCCCGGTGGAGCAGCGTCGCGGCTTCGTGCTGCATTCCAACGACTGGAGCGGGCAGGACACGATCGATGTCGCCGGGCGCTGGGCGCTGTCGGGCACGATCGACGCGCTGAAGGCGATCGCCGATGGATCCGGACCGAGCCGCTGGCTGGTCGCGCTCGGCTATGCCGGATGGGGCGAGGGGCAGCTGGACGAGGAACTGACCCGGCATGGCTGGTTCAATGTCCAGGGCGATATCGAGCTGCTGTATGACACGGACGCCGCGATCCGGTGGGAACTGGGATTTGCCGAAGCGGGGATCGACCCGCGCCTGCTGGCGACCAGCACCGGAACGGCGTGAATTCTCCTCGAGCCTCTCGCTTTCGCTGAGCGGTACCGCTACCATCCTATAGGAAATCCGGACGGCCTGCCGATCCGCGAGAAAAGGAGTGGGTGGCATGAAGCCGAGCCGGATCGTCGCGCTATGCGCGTTCGTCGGGGTGGCGCTGTGGGGCAGCGCGACATCTCACGGGCAGATAAAGCCACCTGCCGGGTTGTTCGAGCAGAGCGTCGATATCGGCGAGACCGCGTTGCGTGGGTCGGTGCTGCGTGACGCGGCGACGGACAGCTACCGGGTTACCGCAGGCGGGGCGAATATCTGGGGCGGCAAGGACGCGTTCCATTTCGTGGCGACGCGGCGGCCGGCAGGCGATCTTCATATCGCCGCCGACGTGGCCTTTGTCGGAACGGGCGGAGATCCGCATCGCAAGGCGGGGCTGATGATCCGCGAGAATCTGACGGCCGGATCGCGCTATGCCGATGTGATGGTGCATGGCGACGGGCTGACGGCGCTGCAATATCGCGAGGTGCAGGACGGGCCGACCCGGCAGATCATGTCGAACGTCAAGGCGCCGCGCGGGATCAGGCTGGAGCGGGAAGGGGACTATGTCTTCTTCTCGGTGCGCGGGGCGGACGGCATGTGGCATCATGCCGGCGGCAATTTCCGGATCGCGCTGCCCGACGCCTATGTCGGGCTCGCGGTCTCGGCGCATGACAACAAGGTGAGCGAGACCGCGGTCTTCTCCAACGTTTCGCTGGCGGTGCCGGTGCTCGCACCGGTGCCGGACACGGGATATCCGGCCAAGGTCGAGAGCACGCTCGAGACGGTGCAGGTCGCGGGCGAGCAAAGCCGGACCGTGGTGCGCCATTTCGTGGGCAAGATCGAAGCGCCGAACTGGACGCGCGACGGCGCCTCGCTGATCTACAACAGCAATGGCCGCATCTACCGCATCCCGGCGACGGGCGGCGAACCGGTGGCGATCGATACCGGGCGGCACATCAAGAACAACAACGACCACGGTCTGTCGCCCGATGGCACGCAGCTGATCATCTCCGACCAGATCGAGCCCGACAATCTCTCGCGCATCCATGTCCTGCCGCTGACCGGATCGGCCGAGCCGCGCGAGGTGGTGAGCCATGCCGATGCGCGGTCCTACTGGCATGGCTGGTCGCCCGACGGGAAGACGATCGCCTATGTCTATGTCCATACGAAGAACGGGACCTATGACATCCGCACCCGGCCGCTGGCGGGTGGGCCGGACACGATGCTGATCAGCGGGCCGGGCACCGACGACGGGCCGGAATATTCGCCGGATGGGCACTATCTCTATTTCAACTCGACCCGATCGGGATCGATGCAGATCTGGCGGGCGAACGCGGCGGACGGGAGCAATCCCGAGCGCATCACGCAGGACGAGGCCTATCGCGACTGGTTCCCGCATCTCTCGCCCGACGGGAAGTGGATCGCGTTCATTTCGTTCGGGCTGGATGTCGATCTGGGCGATCATCCGCCGAACCGCGACGTGCTGCTGCGGATCATGCCGGCGGACGGCAGCGCACCGCCGCGCGTGCTGACCCGGCTATTCGGCGGGCAAGGGACGATCAACGTGCCGTCCTGGTCGCCCGACGGCAAATCCATCGCGTTCGTGAGCTATCGGCTGGTGCGGTGACGTAACGCTGTTCGCGGGCGACGTGAATCCAGCAGGTAATCGAGATGTGCGAATCCCGAAACCGGCTGGGCTAATCATGCCATGGCCTCCGGCGTCACCTCCTCGCCTGTCGACCGGCGATCGTCGAAGCCATAACATATAAAGACATCTTTATATTTGATTTGGGGGCGCCGGGGGCCTATGTGGCCGCTATCCATTAGCCTATCCGGAGACACCTACGTGGCCACCGCACTCGCCGACCGCGCCCAAGACTATGTCGTTGCCGACATCGATCTCGCCGATTTCGGTCGCAAGGAAATCAACATCGCCGAGACCGAGATGCCCGGTCTCATGTCGCTGCGCGAGGAGTTCGGGGCGTCGCAGCCGCTGAAGGGCGCGCGCATCACCGGCTCGCTGCACATGACGATCCAGACTGCGGTGCTGATCGAGACGCTGACCGCGCTCGGCGCCGATGTCCGCTGGGCGACCTGCAACATCTTCTCGACCCAGGACCATGCCGCCGCCGCGATCGCCGCGACCGGCGTGCCGGTGTTCGCCGTAAAGGGCGAGAGCCTGGCGGAATATTGGGACTATGTCGGCGACATCTTCAACTGGGGTGCCGGCACTGACGGCACCACCGCCAACATCATCCTCGACGATGGCGGCGACGCCACCATGTTTGCGCTGTGGGGCGCCAAGCTCGAGGCCGGCCACACGCTGGGCGAGCCGGAGAATGAGGAGGAAGTCGAGTTCCAGCGCGCGCTGAAGGCGTTCCTTGCCAAATATCCCGGTTACTTGACCGAGAC
The DNA here is from genome assembly GCF_056404755.1 of Sphingomonas sp. P2_B6. Lineage (NCBI taxonomy): Bacteria > Pseudomonadati > Pseudomonadota > Alphaproteobacteria > Sphingomonadales > Sphingomonadaceae > Sphingomonas > Sphingomonas sp. P2_B6. The sequence continues at coordinate 620 of NZ_JBFUDK010000004.1, read as the reverse complement.
GGTCAAGAACCTGAAGGGCGTTTCGGAAGAGACCACCACCGGCGTTCACCGCCTGTACGAGATCGCGAAGAAGGGTGAACTGCCCTTCCCGGCGATCAACGTGAACGACAGCGTGACCAAGTCGAAGTTCGACAATCTCTATGGCTGCAAGGAATCGCTGGTCGACGCGATCCGCCGTGCCACCGACGTGATGCTCGCCGGCAAGGTCGCGACCGTCGCCGGCTTCGGTGACGTCGGCAAGGGCTCGGCCCAGTCGCTCCGCAACGGCGGCGCGCGCGTGATGGTGACTGAAGTCGACCCGATCTGCGCGCTGCAGGCAGCGATGGAGGGCTTCGAGGTCGTGACGATGGAAGAGGCTGTCACCCGCTCGGACATCTTCGTGACCGCGACCGGCAATGCCGACGTCATCACCGCCGATCACATGAAGGCGATGAAGCCGATGTCGATCGTGTGCAACATCGGCCATTTCGACAGCGAGATCCAGATCGCGGCGCTCAGCAATTACGAGTGGACCGAAGTGAAGCCGGGCACCGACCTGGTCAAGTTCCCGGACGGCAAGCAGATCATCGTGCTGGCCAAGGGCCGCCTGGTGAATCTGGGCTGCGCGACCGGCCACCCGT